>JBAUZG010000191.1:0-23811 GCA_049585195.1 Bryobacteraceae bacterium
ACGGCCGGCTTGTCGGCATCCTCACCAATCGCGATCTTCGATTCGAGACTCGCTACGATCTCCCCATTTCCGACGTGATGACCAAAGACCATCTCATCACCGTGCCCGTCGGTACCACGTTGGAAGAAGCCCAAAAAATTCTGCACACGCACCGCGTCGAAAAGTTGCTCGTCGTCGATGAAAACTACAATCTGAAAGGTCTCATCACCGTAAAGGACATTCAAAAGAAAATAAAGTATCCGAATGCGGCAAAGGACAGTCAAGGCCGGCTGCGGGTTGGAGCCGCAATCGGATCGACGGGTGATTTTCTCGAGCGCGCCCAGGAACTCGTGCGAAGGAAGGCAGACGTTATTGCGATTGACTCGGCGCACGGCCACAGCTACCGCGTGATGGATGCTGTAAAGACTTTGAAGCGATCGTTGCCGGAAGTGCAGGTAGTTGCTGGAAACGTGGCTTCCTACGAAGGAGCGCGCGATCTTATCGCCCTCGGAGCCGATGGCATCAAGGTCGGCATCGGTCCGGGCTCCATCTGCACGACACGCGTTGTCAGCGGCGCCGGCGTCCCCCAAATTACTGCCATCGCCGACTGCTCGCGCGCCACGCGCGACGCGGGCGTGCCGCTGATCTCCGATGGAGGTGTGAAATATTCGGGCGACATTACGAAAGCCATCGCCGCAGGCGCGGACTCGGTTATGATCGGAAGTCTCTTTGCCGGTACCGACGAAAGCCCGGGCGAAACCATCCTCTATCAAGGCCGGACATTTAAAACCTATCGCGGCATGGGCTCGATGGGAGCGATGTCGCAAGGCGCATCTGACCGCTATTCACAGGAAGGAAGCGGAAAACTCGTCCCCGAGGGCATCGAGGGCCGCGTGCCTCACAAGGGACCGCTCGCCGATATGATTTACCAACTTGTGGGCGGTTTAAAAGCCGGCATGGGCTATTGTGGCTGCCAGACGATCGCCGAACTGCAGGAACATGCCCAGTTCCTTCGTGTGACCGTCGCCGGACTCCGCGAGGGTCACGTCCACGACGTCATCATCACAAAGGAAGCTCCGAACTACCGCCTGGAATAAACTTCATTTTCATCTCGCACATCCCGTCTTCTGCCGCCGTTCACCGCTGTTTGCTTGACGCACGCGGCCGAAGGGTATATGTTGTTCATGAATCGCTTCACCGCAAAGGAGTACTCCACGTGAACCGCCGCCATTTCCTCTTAAGCTCTGCCGCTGCTCTGACTGCCGCGCCCCGCCTCCGGTCTAGCCCTAACGACACGGTTCGAGTAGCGTGTGTCGGCCTTCGGGGCAGAGGCAAGAATCATATCCAGGCGTACAGCAAGCTCCCCAACGTGGAAATTGCTGCCTTCTGCGACATCGACGAGAACGTTCTCAATAAAACCTTCGCCGATTACGAAAAGACCGGAAAGAAGCGGCCGGCCTCGTACGTTGACGTCCGAAAGGTGCTTGAAGACAAAGAAATCGACGCCATTTCGATCGCCACGCCCAATCACAGTCATACGCTGCAGACCGTCTGGGCATGTCAGGCGGGCAAAGACGTATACGTGGAGAAGCCCTGCTCGCACAATATGTTCGAAGCCAAGCAGATTGTGGCCGCGGCCCGCAAATACAATCGCGTGGTGCAGCAGGGCAGCCAGAGCCGCTCTTCGCCAGCCCTCCAGGAAGCAGTTCAGAAAATGCGCGACGGCCTGCTAGGCGACTTGTATATGGCGCGCGGCCTCTGCTACAAATGGCGCGACACGATCGGTCATGCTCCGCTTGAACCCGTACCTCCAGGCGTTCATTACGACCTGTGGCTGGGACCAGCTCCAGAACATGCGTTTACCCGCAACCGGTTCCACTACAACTGGCATTGGTTTTGGGATTACGGTAACGGCGATCTCGGAAATCAAGGTATTCACGAGGTCGACATTGCCCGCTGGGGTCTCGGTGTCACCTGTCCAAAGAAGGTTGCAGCAATCGGCGGCCATTTCATGTTCGACGACGATCAACAGACGCCCAACACGTTGAACTGCAGCTTCGAGTTTGACGACGGCGGCAAGACAAAAATGATGGTGTTCGAAGTCCGCCACTGGATTTCGAATCACGAAGCCGGTATTGGCGAAGGCAGCACGAAATTCGATCCCAATACGATTGGCAATCTGTTCTATGGATCGAAAGGCTACATGGCGATCGACGGCTACGCGCAATATAAGACCTGGCTGGGCAAAGAGCAGGAGCCCGGCCCCACAGCGAAACAGGGCGGCGACCATTTCGCAAACTTCATCACGGCGGTCCGCAGCCGCAAGCCGGGCGAGTTGAACGCTGAAATCGGCGAAGGGGCAATCTCAACAACTCTGGTTCACTTGGCGAACATCTCCTATCGCCTGGGCCGTGAACTGCATTTCGATGCCAACTCGTATCAATGCACCGGCGACGACGAGGCGAATGCGATGTTTACACGCCAATACCGATCGCCGTTCATAGTTCCCGAGAACGTCTAGCATCCCGACTTTGATCCGGAAGGTGGGCTTCAGCCTGCGCGGGATCTTCGGTTCCGCATCGCTATACGCGGTAAAGTAGAAATACGGTATCCATCCATCTAGACAGCGAATGGTATGAAATCGCTCGCCGTTTCCGTGTTGACGTGCGCTCTCTTGTTTGCGAGCGCATGTAACCAAAGTCCGCAGAGGCTGGTAGACGCCGCTAATCGTTATCACGACAAGAAGAAATATCAAGAGGCCTCGATCCTCTATCGGAAGGCCATCGCCAAAGACAAGACTCACGAAGAAGCCTACTACCGCGAAGGTCTAAATCTCCTGGACCAGAAAAATGCCATCGAGGCAGCAAAGTTTTTTCGGCGCGCCGTAGATCTGAATCCGAACAACACCGACGCCGAGATCAAGCTGAGCGAAATTTATCTGACTGCCTATGCCTCCGATCCGAAAAAGTTTCGGACGCTCCTCCCCGAAGTGAAGGAATTGACGGCTAAGATTCTCGCCAGAGATCCAAAGGATTTCAACGGAATCCGCCTCCAGGCTTTTTTGTTTCTTGCCGATAAGAACCTGCCAAAAGCGCTCGAATGTTTCGAAGAAGCCAACGAAATCCGGCCCTATTCGCCGGATGTGGTCGGATGGCTCGTGCAGGTTCTGGTCGCGGGCGGCCAGTGGGAGCGGGCGGAAAAGCTTGCCCAGGACATGATCGCCCACAACAAGAGCTGGGGACCGGCCTACGACTTCCTGTTTGTTCAGTATCTACAACGTAAACGGCAGGCCGATGCGGAAAATGTTCTGAAAGAACGCGTTGCCAATGACCCCGCGAGCGAAACCGCGCTGATCAATTACACCAACTATCTGCTTCAGACCAACCGGTACGGGCAGGCACAGGCGCAAATGCAACGAGCGCTGAACGATCCAAGGGACTTCCCGAACGGCCGTCTGCTGATGGGCGATTTTTATCTGCGCGCGGGCCATTTCGAACAGGGCGCTGAGGAATATCGTATCGGCGCGAACGCCGGTTCCAAGGATAAGGAGAACTATCAGCTTCATCTCGTAGAGGCGCTCGCGCGCGAAGGCGCATCAAACCCCTCGAAACAGGCGGAAGCGCTGAACCTGGCAAAGAAGATCTCGAGCGACCATCCGAAGGATGCTATGGCCAACCAGGTCTATGCATCGCTGTTGCTTGATAGCGGCGTGAAGCAGGATGTGCAGAAATCGCTCAATGAATTAGAAAACCTGGTTCGAAACAACAATGCCGATCCGGTTCTGCACTTTGACCTTGCCCGCGCTTACTACAGTCAAAATAACCTGGATAAAGCGCAGTCGGAGGCGCTCGAGACCGTGCGGCTCCGTCCCTCGCTCACGCCCGGCCGTGTCATACTGGCGCGCATTTATGAAGACCGCGGCCAGCACGGAAAGGCTCTCGATCAGACCGGCATCGTTCTCGCTAAGAACCCTGACAACCCCGAAGCCAAATTAATTAGAGTGGAGGCTCTGGTCGGGTTGAAAGAATTCGACAAAGCCCAAGCCGAGCTCGAAACGCTTGTGAAGCAGAACCCCGGCTACGGCGATGCGGTCTACAGTCTCGCCAAGCTCTATATGCAGCAGAAAGACTACGGAAAAGCGCAGGAGCAATTCGAGAAACTATGGCAGGGGTTGGGTCCGAATGGCCAGCCGGATCTGCGCGGCTTCATTGGCCTTCAGGAAGTAAAGCTGCACCAAGGCCACTGGCAGGAAGCTGTCCAGGCGATTCAAACCCTCGCCGATAAAAACCCAGGCAATCCCGCCTTCCGCTATACGCTCGCCAATTTTCAAGCCGACGCCGGCACATCGCTGCCCTCTAATTCTCCGCAACGAGCCACCTTGCTTGGAAACGCGGAAGCAAACTACCGCGAGGTTTTGAAAGCCACGCCCAATTCCGTCGAAGCCTGGATGCGGCTTGGCACGATGGAGCGGATTCTCAATCAGAATGACGCGGCGCTGGCCTCGTTCGACAAAGCAATTACGGCAGCTCCGGGCAATGCCGACGCCTATTTGAATCGCGCCATGCTCCTAGAAGTCATGGGCGAAAAGGACCGGGCACGTGAAGCCTATGGCCAGACCCTCGGCGTCGATCCGAACAACATCATCGCTTTAAATAATCTCGCGTTCCTCACCGCCGATAACGGTCAGAATCTCGACCAGGCGATGACCTATGCCGAGCGGGCGAAAAAGCGTTTGCCGAACAATCCGAATGTGTGCGATACGCTCGGCTACGTCTATTACCGCAAGAACTTGCTCGACGATGCCATCCACGAGCTCGAGTCGGCCGTCGGAGGAGACCCGCAAAACGCGTCTTACCGTTTCCACCTGGCCATGGCTCTGCTAAAGCGCGGCGATAAAGCGGGAGCGAAGCGGGAAGCCGAAAGCGCTCTTCGCACAGCGAACACCGACCAGCAACAGAAAATCAAAACGTTCATGAGCCAGATCAGCTAGCTTGCTTCAACCGTACATGGCTCTCAGTTAATCGCGATACCCTGAATTTGTGGCTACAGTCGTAGAAGGAACGCTGCCGGCGAAGCGATCCGCGGCGCGAGTGCGGCGGTTCCGGCAGTTCGCGTGGGCAGTGTTGGGTTACAACGTTCTAGTTGTTTTGTGGGGCGCTTACGTTCGAGCAAGCGGCTCGGGCGCGGGCTGCGGGGGCAACTGGCCACTGTGCAATGGACAAGTGCTTCCGAGAGCGCCGCAAATCCAGACGATCGTCGAGTTTAGTCACCGAGTCATGAGCGGTCTCGCTCTGTTTGCGGTCGTCTCATTGTGTCTGGCCGCATTTCGTCTTTTCCCTCGTGGACATAGGCTTCGAAGGCTCAGCGCGGCGTCAGTCGTCTTTCTTTGTGTCGAGGCTCTTCTGGGCGCCGGCCTCGTGCTGTTTGACTATGTCGCGCACAACGCTTCGATAGGGCGCGCGATCTATCTGGCGGCTCATTTGACAAACACGCTACTCTTGTTGGCCTCGCTCGCGGCAACAGCGTGGTACGCGGCGTCGAGGCCCATTGAACTGAAGTTGAAAGAAGTGCCGTGGCTGTTTTGGTCCGCGCTGCCTCTAGCTATCTTGGTTTCGATTACCGGCTCGATCGCGGCGCTGGGCGACACGCTATTTCCCTCGACGACGCTCGCTGCCGGAATGCACCAGGACTTTTCGCCCGCCGCCAGTTTCCTGGTGAGGCTGCGGCTGGTTCATCCGATAGTGGCCGCTGTATCGGCGCTTCTGTTTGTGGTGGTCGCTGCTTACGCGCTCCGAACAGTCTCGCGGCCAACCATGCGTGTGCTCGCGATGGTTGTGATTCTCTCAACGGTCGCGCAGTTGTGCGCCGGCCTGGTGAACCTGGCTTTGCTCGCCCCGGTGTGGATGCAGATTCTGCATCTTTTTCTTGCCGACGTTGTGTGGATTGCCCTGGTGCTATTTGTGGCGGAAGCAGCTGTGCCGGTGCGAGTAACATTTCAGAGATGAAGCAACTCATTCTGGTTGCGGCGCTCGCACCGCTGCTCGCCACGGCTCAATCCTGGCCTAGCCTGCCGCCGCACACGATCCGCGCCGTAGGCGAGGCGACGGTCACCGCGAAACCCGACCAGGCGCAAATTTCCGTGGGCGTTACCACGCAAGCCGCGACTGCGGACGATGCCGTAAAGCAGAATGCCGACAAAGCGCAGGCAGTCATCACAGCGCTCAAGACCCTCATCGGCTCAAGCGGTACGATTCAGACGTCGAGTTATTCTGTTGCGCCGCAATACAGGTATGAACAGGGGCAACCTCCGGTGATTACCGGCTATGAAGCGAATCATACAGTTGATTTGACTTTGAACGATATTACGCTCGCAGGTAAGGTGATCGACGCAGCAACAAAATCGGGAGCAAACGGAATTAATCGGATCGAATTCACTTTGAAAGACAATGCGTCCGTCAGGGAACAGGCGATCGCGAAAGCAACCGGCGTAGCGCGGGCCAATGCCGAAGCGATTGCGAAAGCATTAGGCGTCGCCGTACTAGGGGTGTTCGCGGCGGAAACAAGCGAAGCGGTGTTGCCGCGCCCGATTATTGCGCCCATGGCGAAGGCAATGATGCAGGCCACGCCAGCTCCGACAGAACTGAAATGGGGCAATATTGAGGTGCATGCTTCGGTAACTGTATATCTTTCGGTGAAGTAGTGACCGAGCCGCGACCGCGAGGGAGAGGATCCGGCCTGTGGGCTGCTACTTGGCCAGTTGCCGCTTCCTGAGCTCATCGAAACCTACAGCCGCGATGATGACCGCTCCGATAATGGCTTGCTGCCAATACGGGCTAACGCCCAGCAGATCGCTTCCGTTAGAGAGCAGCCCCATTACGAACGCGCCGATGAGCGTGCCAAGTACGCTTCCCTCGCCGCCGGTGAGACTGCCACCGCCGATGACAACGGCCGCAATAGCCTGCAGTTCGTAGCCTTGCCCTGCTGTCGGTTGGCCAATCATCAGCCGCGACGCCTCGATCATTCCGGCGAGACCTGAAAGCAATCCCAAAATGGCGTAAACCATCGTCAGGTGGAATTTAATGGGAACGCCCGCGTAATAGGCGGCGGCGCTGTTACTACCAATGGCAAAAGCGTAGCGGCCGAGCTTGGTGTTCTCGAGAACAAAGTGCATTACGATGGCGCACGCGAGCAGAATGTAGACAACAACGGGTATGCCGAGCAAGTTGCCTTCCCCAAGGTACGCAAAACCTGGCGGCACTTCGTGAACAGGCAGACCGTTCGAGCTGACGAGAGCGAGGCCGCGAAAGATACCCATGGTGCCCAAGGTAACGATGAACGGATTGATCTTGAGGACGGCCACGCCCAAGCCATTCGCTACGCCGCACACCAGTCCAGTCACTATGCCCGCAGCAATCCCAAACGGAATAGAGTGGCCATGTTTTAAGGCGGTAGTTCCGAAGAGCCCAGCGATCGCGAGAATCGAGCCGACCGACAGATCGATGCCGCCCGTGATGATGACCAAAGTCATACCGAGGGCGATGATGTTAATGACGGCGGTTTGCCGCGCAACGCTCGCCAGGTTCACTTGCGTGAGAAAGTTAGGCGTGGCGATGGTTAGGGCGATCGCGAGGACAACAAGAGTAAGGAAAGGCAGTAGCTTTTGTATGCGCTGCATTCTGTTTCAGTTTGTATTGAGAGCAGTTGGCGAATGGCCTTGAAACGCGGCCAGGCGCATGATTTCTTCCTGCGTGCTCGAGCCGGGCAATTCGCCGGTAATCCGTCCCTGCCGCATCACCAGAATGCGGTCGGCAACCTGGATCAGTTCGGGCAGTTCGGAGCTTACCATCAAGACTGCCGCGCCGGAACGCGCCAGATTATTCATTTGCTCGAAGACTTCCTGCTTGGCGCCGACATCGATTCCGCGCGTTGGCTCATCGAAAAGAAAGACACGCGCACCGCGGGCCACCCATTTCGCTATAACGATTTTTTGTTGATTGCCGCCGCTGAGCCGGCCGGCGAGTTGCGCGGGCGAGGAACATCGGATGCGAAGTTTTTCGCGGTACTCTTCGGCGAGCGACAGCTCATCGCGCTTGCGGAGAACGCCGGCGCGCGAAACGCGGCCAAGATCGGGCATCGTGATGTTGTAAGCGATCGACAAACGGAGCGCAAGCCCGTGCTGTTGGCGGTCTTCGGGTATCAGCGCTATACCCGCCGCTACCGCCTCGCGGGGACTGCCCGGGCGGATCGGACGTCCATTCACTTCGATCGAGCCATTTTCGAGCGGGTCGAGCCCGAAGATGATCTGGCACAGCTCCGTCCTTCCGGCGCCCATCAGGCCGCCCAGCCCGACAATTTCGCCGGCCCGAATTTCGAAAGAAATATCTTCGAGAAACCCGCGCGACACGTTCCGAAGCCGCAGCAGCACGTCGCCGGGTGGAAGGGAATCGCGTTTGTACAGCGCGGTCATAGGACGTCCCACCATGTGTTGAATCAACTGCTCGCTCGAAAGATCTCGGATAGAACAGGTATGCACGGTTTCCCCATCGCGAAGGATGGTCACGCGGTCGCCGACGCTTCTTAATTCGTCGAGTCGGTGCGTGATGTAAATCACCGCGCCGTTGCGATCGCGAAACTGCTTCACCAGCCGAAAAACTTCTTTGGTCTCGGCTTCCGAAAGTGACGATGTAGGCTCGTCGAAAATGAGGAGACTCGAGCCTTCGGCGAGAGCCCGGCAGATTTCAACAAGCTGTTTCCCGGCAGGTGTCAGTTTCTGAACTCGCGCCGAGGCATCTAGAGGAAAGTGATTGTCGGAGATCAGGCGCGATGCACGAGCAAACAAATTCCGGCGGTTGATCCAGCCGGTTCGCGACGCAGGTTCGCGCCCCAAAAAAATGTTCTCGGCCACCGTGAGATGCGGCGCGAGCAGCGATTCCTGATGCACCATCGCGATTCCATTCGCGGCAGCGTCGGCGGGTCGGAGAAACGAGACGGGGCGGTCCTGCCACAGCATCTCGCCTCCATCGTGCTGGATCATCCCGGCGACGATCTTCATGAGCGTCGATTTACCGGCGCCATTCTCGCCCATCAACAGGTGTACTTCGCCATTCGACACCTCAAGGTTGCCGTTGCGCAACGCCTTAACGCCGCCGAAGTTCTTTTGGATGGAACGAAGCGATAACAGCACCCTCGCGGATTTTACCGCACGAGGTTGGGTTCAGTTCCAACAGCGGCGTCGGCCAACGGTGAAATGATACCTGCATGCCGGGCTGCGAACCTTCGTTTCGAACCAGAAATTGGTTAGCTGGCAGAATTCCGGACGGGCACAAGCTGTGATAGGCTTGCCCGCATGTCAACATCAGCACAGACTTCGGTTAACCAGATTAGAGCCGCGATGGCAACAACCAATGAGCTCTTCAATACTCAGGTGTTCGGCAAGCGAAATTTCGACGCGCTCGACAATATTTACACGGCCAGCGCCCGCATTCTTCCACCGGGCGCGCCGATGATTTCAGGCCGGCAGGCCATTAAGGAGTTTTGGTCCAATCTGATTCAGTCGGTGAATGCGAAATCGGCAGTGCTTGCATCCGTCGATGTGATCCCGACGGGAGATGGCGTCGTAGAGATCGGGCGCGCGACACTTACGGTACACCCCGAGGGAGGCGCCGCCGCCGAGATGGAAGTAAAGTACGTGGTGTATTGGCGCGAGGAAGACGGCCTCTGGAAATGGCACATTGACATCTGGAACCAAAACTCCTGACCGCTTGGCGGCCCATCACGTCGTTAGCACGTGTTGAGTTTGAATGCGCAGCGCTTCCCGCCAGCGCAAGGCGGTGTGACCGCGGGTTTTGAGCCGCATACCTGGCAATCGCGTCAATGCGTTGCCGCGGATTGCGAGGACACTTTCAATTGTCCAAACTCGAGAGCAGGCAGCGCGCTGTGCTTTTGCCGACGCCGGCGGCGACCGAATCTTCAACTTTGTTTTGAATTGGTCTTAATCTAAATAGCATTGATCTCAATGCTCTCGCGGCACTGCCATAACGCCTTCAGCGGCGTTGATGAGCAACTTTCGGAGCTCGTCTTGAACCGCGTCGTCGAGTTTCTCGCCGCGGCGGGTGATGTAGAAAACGTCGATGGCCTTATGAGCTTCAGTGTCGATCAGGACGATTTCGATGTTGCACTCCGCCGCTGCGAACACGGAGCTCAGGTCATAGAGAAGTCCGGGGCGATCCTCGCCGGTAAAGTCGACGAGCGTCGCAGAATCGGAGGCCTCGTTGTTGAAGCGCACAGTGGGAGCGATATGAGCGACACGGACGGAGCGCTTGACCGGCCGGCGGCGCTGCAGCAGAAAACGAACATCTTCGGTTCCGAGGACGACGCGCTCGACGGTCTTCCGCAGCCGGTCGATTTCTGTTGGATTGAGTTCCAGCGTGCGGAGCGGATCGGTGAACCGGAACTGATCGACCGCCAAGCCTGAAGCGTTGGTGAACGCTTCGGCCTTGACTATGTTCATCCCGAAACTGGCGAGCGCGCCGCACATGGAAGCAAACAATCCGGTCCTGTCCGGTGCGAGCACGGTGACCTCGAAAAGACCCTTGCCTTTCTGAATCTCGACGGCGACATGTTTCTCGCGAGCACGCGCGCACAGCTCCGAGTGATGACGGATTTCATCGTCCGAGTGGGTTCGCAGATAACGCGTGGGCAGGCCATGAAGAAATTTCGCAAGCTGCGGGGTGCGATCGGATTCGGGCAGCTCGTCGAACCCGCGAATCCTATTGGTTTCAAGCTCTCGCGTCAACTGTTGCTGACCCATCGTATAGATGCGCCATAACTGTTCCAAGCGCCAGGGCGTCATGGCCGTCGGGTTTACGGCGCTGATATCTGCGTAGGTAAGCAGAGTGAGATAGCGGAGATTTTCGAGCGTTTCAGTTTGCCGGGCGAGCGATCGCGCGGTGGCCGGGTCGTCCGGATCGCGGCCGTTCATGATGAGCGACAGGTCGAGGTGATGCTCGATGAGGAACTGGACTGTGCGCTCGAGCTCTGTAGGGGCGCTCAAGCGCGCCATTACAGAGCGTGCCGTTTCGACCGATCCCTTCACGTGCTCGCCCGGGTCCGTTCCTTTGCCGATGTCGTGCAAGAGCAGCGCAAACCGAAGTACAGCCGGATCGCCTGCCTCTTCTAAAAGGGTCTGTATACGCCTTGCAGTTTCATCTGCGCCGCGCGCAAGTCCGTCAACTATGCCGATGGCGACAAGCGTATGTTCGTCGACAGTGTAGCGATGATAAAAATCGCGAACGACGAGAGAATCAATCGCCCTCCACTCGGGGATGGCGGCGGGAAGGACACCGGTCTCCTGCATTTCGTGGAGAGCCAGGCTGGCGTGGGGCTGCGATAAAAGTTCGTTCCACAACGTCCACGGAGCGGGGCGCGACGCGAAGAGCGACGCGATCGTCTTAGACTCAGAGCGAATCCGGCGTTGCGCATCCCAGGAGAGCTGGATGCCATGGCGCGCGCAAAATATGAAGAGCCGGAGAACCGATTCCGCGCTGTGCGTTACTTCCTGCGGATTCCTTAGCAGCACGCGATCGTGCGAGACCGTGTAGTCGGTCGTCGATAGTCTGGCGCGCCAGTCCCGGAATTGCTGCGACAGGGATGAATCGAGCGATTCGGTAAACTCGAGCGCGCGCTGGGTGGCTTGCCACGTTTGTCGCGCAAACAGGAAGTACTGGCGCATCCATTCAGCCGGGGCAGAGCCTTTCCCGAGTGCCGCCGCAGCCTCGTCCTGCAGATCGAAGGTGAGCACGTTGCTATCGCGTCCCGTGCGATTGTGCAGAAACACGCGAAGCGGATAGAGAAAGTCGCGGGCCGCGTCGGAATGATGAAGCGCTTCCTCAAGCGCCTCGTTGCCCGGGGCAAGCCGGCTGAGCCAATGAAGGAAGTGAATGTCGCGGATTCCGCCGGGTGTTTCCTTGATATTCGGCTCGAGGTGAAAGATTGTATGGTTGAACTTCGCGTGGCGGAGGCGCGTTAATTCGGCGAGTTTCCGCGTGAGTGTTGGCCGCTGCCGTGTATAGAAGCCTGGCAGCGAATTCGAGAGGCTCTCAAACAGACGCGCATCGCCGAAAAGAAACCGGATGTCGAGCAAGCTGATGTGCAGCTCGATGTTTTGCTCGTTGAGCTGGCAGCACTCGGCGACCGTTCGGACCGACTGGCTGACGCGGAAGCCTTGATCCCAAAGCAAACGTACGAAATTGGAGAGAGGCTCCTGGATCTGGGCCACAGCGCTTTCAGATTCCGCCAGAAACGCGAGGTCGATATCCGAATGTGGGAATAACTCCTTGCGGCCATAACCGCCGACGGCCAGGATCGCTACTGGAGGGCGCTCCGGCGTAATCCACTGAGGGGCCGATTTCGTGATGAACGTGTCGACCTCGGCTGTTCGCGCCTCCAAGGCGTCCCGCCAGCCGACCAGCCCGGCAGTATTGCCCATGGGTGCAGCCACAGAGTTAAAGCGCCGCTTCGCCGGTATCTTCGTTCCGGATGCGTATGGCGTCGGCGACGTCGAAAATGAACACTTTCCCATCGCCAATCTTGCCCGTGCGTGCGGCCGAGACCAGGGAGCGCGTGATTTCGTCGAGGCGGCCGTCCGCGATAACCAATTCGATTTTGATCTTGGGCAGCAGATCCACTTCGTACTCCATGCCGCGATAAACTTCTTTGTGGCCCTTCTGGCGGCCGTGCCCGCGGACTTCGGTGATGGTCATACCATCGACGCCGATAGCTTTCAGAGCCTCTTTTACTTCTTCGAGCTTATGCGGCTGAATGATCGCCTCAATTTTTTTCATCTGTGAAATCCGCCTTTACGCTTCGAGGGTATAACCTTCTTCGCCATGCATACTCAGGTCCAGACCTTCGACTTCGTCTTCTTGCGAAACGCGGACCCCAATCAGAACATCGACGACCTTTAGAATGATCAACGTTCCAACGATGGCCAAGGCAAACGAGATGAGCACTCCGACTGCCTGATTCAGCACCTGCGAAGCATGGCCATCGACCAGGCCCAGCGGCAGCAGCTTGCCCGCGGAATCCTTAAAACTGTCGTTAACTGCGTTGGTGGCGAAGACCCCCGTGAGAAGAGCACCCAACGTTCCGCCCGCGCCATGGACGCCAAAGGCATCGAGTGTGTCGTCATAACCGAAGACCGATTTGAAGGATGTGACCATGAAGAAACAAACTACGCCTGCAGCGAAACCGATGAGAAGCGCCGGGAAGGGCTTCACGAATCCGGAAGCAGGAGTAATGGCTACGAGACCGGCAACGCAGCCCGAGATTCCGCCCAGCATGCTTGGCTTGCCCATCCGCCACCATTCAGCCAGAAGCCAGCCGAGCGTGGCGGCGGCTGCGCCAAAATGTGTGGCGACAAAGGCGCTCGAGGCCAGGCCCGAAGCGGCGAGGGCGCTTCCGGCGTTAAAACCGAACCAGCCGACCCACAGCAGACACGCGCCAACTGTGCTGAGCACCAGGTTGTGCGGTTTCATCGGCTCCTTCGGGAAGCCAAGCCGCTTACCAAGATACAGGGCACATACTAGCGCGCTAACGCCCGAAGTGATGTGAACCACGGTACCGCCGGCAAAATCGAAACACGGAATTTTGCCGCCGAGCGAAGCACTCAGGAAGCCGCCCTTGCCCCAAACCATGTGAGCCATCGGAAAGTAAACGATGGTGGACCAAAGCACCATGAAGAGTAGCATTGCGCTGAATTTCATGCGTTCCGCGAACGCTCCCGAGATCAGCGCCGGCGTGATGATGGCAAACATCAACTGATAAATCATAAACGTCTGTTGAGGGATAGTCGCCGCATAGTCCGAATTAGGGGCGCTGCCGACACCATTCAGAAAAAGATATTGCAGCCCTCCGACAAACGAATTTCCTTCGCCGAACGACAGGCTATAGCCATAAACCGCCCAGAGCACCGTTACCACAGCCATCAAGACAAAACTGTGCATCATGGTGCTGAGCACGTTCTTGCGGCGAACAAGGCCCCCGTAAAAGAGCGCGAGCCCCGGTCCAGTCATCATGAGCACGAGCGCGGCGCTGGCAAGCATCCATGCGTTGTCTCCGGCCGACTGAGCCGCTCTGGTAGCCGCTTCGAGCACGGCCAGCTTGGCATCCACAGTCGAGGAAGCGGTCTGAGCGAAGGAAAGAGAAGAAAAACCGGGAAGAAGCAGGCTAGTCCAACACAGCGCGCGTTTCATTGATTTCAGAATCCCTTTGGGACAGATAGTTCGCCGTGGCGCATGATGCCCGTCCGTCGAACCTAGAATCTCACTAGCGTAACAGCATTCCAGGGTTCGAAATCAACTTTAAATTTCTATGGCGTGAATCGAAGCGTCTTATCGGCGAAGGGCGAAAACAGTTGGCGACGTTGGGCACCGCTAGCGTCTTTCGCGCGCGAGCTAGCCAGGCGGCTCTGGGATCGAAAGCTGCCGGCAGATCCTCCTCGCCAAGCGGTTAGCGATTTCCGTATGACGAGGGACTGCTTCCGCGTGGCCCGTTTGCGGGTTCTCCCAGAGCGAGTGCTCCTTGCCTTCTCTCCGCAAAACACATCCGCAATACCGGAGGTGACGGAGAAGCCGTTCGCGCTTCACCCGACTACGACGAGTTCTTGATTCGCCTCGGGAGGCATGGAGCGCAGCGAATCTTCCCGCCGGTGCTCGAGAATGAGGGCAATCGCATCGCGAAGGCTCGCCAAGCACTCTTCGCGCGACTTGCCCTGTCCGTTGGCTCCAGGTACTTCAGCACAGTATGCGATGTACCAGGGCGGATCTTGTTCGACGATTGCTGTGAACTCGTTACGCACGCGTCCATTGTAGCGCCGGTCGCTCACGCTTCCGGCTCCTTGTCAGCTTCATCGGGCTCAACGTAGAAGGCTTTCGCCGCGCAGTAAATCAGCGAGCGATTCGCGGGCGCGTATCAGATGAATGGCCTCGCCTTCGACCATGACCTCGGCCGGGCGGGGACGCGAGTTGTAGTTCGATGCCAACGCAAATCCGTACGCTCCAGCCGTCTGTACCGCCAGCAGATCGCCGGGTTCGGCTTGCGCCATGTGCCGGTTGCGCGCCAAAAAATCTGCGGTTTCACAGACTGGCCCAACTACGTCAACCTCCGTTAGATTCGCGGACCGGCTCTCGAGTACTGGCACGATTTCATGATGCGCCTGATAAAGAGACGGCCTGAGAAGATCGTTCATGGCCGCATCCACAACCACAAAGGTCTTCGACCCGTTGCGCTTCGTGAGAATGACGCGGGTGAGCAGCACTCCGGCTTCAGCGGTGATCGATCGTCCCGGTTCAATCATCAGCTCGAGACTTTGACCCGCCAGCCTCTGCTTCAACGCCTCGGCGAACTGAGAGAGGCAAGGTGCGCGATCGGAAGGCCGGTACCGCGCGCCGATGCCGCCCCCGATATCCAGATGTCGAATCGAAAGCCCGGCGCTCCTCAGCCGGTGTATCAATGCAAGCACTTTGTCTACAGATTCGAGAATCGGCGCAAGATCGAGTAGCTGCGATCCGATGTGGCAACTGACGCCTTGAACGACGATCGCGGGCAGTTTGGCAGCCTTCTCATACAGCGCTTCGACCTCTGAGATGCCGGTGCCGAACTTATGCTCGCGCAAACCCGTGGATATGTAGGGATGAGTGACCGCGTTCACGTCGGGATTGACGCGAAAAGCAATGCCGGCCGCACGCCCCGCGCTTGCGGCAATATTCGAGATTTCCAGAAGCTCGGCTTCCGACTCGCAGTTGAAGCTGTGAATGCCCTGCGCGAGCGCATAGCGAATTTCTTCGCTGGTCTTCCCAACGCCCGAGAAAACGATTCGATCAGGAGAAGCTCCGGCGCTCAAAACGCGGTACAGCTCCCCTCCGGAAACAATGTCAAAACACGCTCCCAGCCTGGCCAGCGCCTGAAGGACGGCGATATTCGAATTGGCTTTTACCGCATAACAGATGCGATGAGGAACGGAAGCCAGCGTGGTCTCATACGCCAAGTAATGACGTTCAATCGATCGGCGCGAATAGACATAGGTCGGCGTGCCGTGTCTCGCGGCGATGTCTGCGAGACTCGCGTCTTCGCAAAACAGCACACCTCCGCAATACCTGTACTCTTCATCGATCAGCATGTGCACGGAACGCGCAGCGCGCCGCGAAAAAACGGCGCGTCAAATAACAGTGTACTGACCGCGAACATTTACGCTGCCTTCCTGCCGCGGCTTCGCCATGAGATCGTAGAGCGCTTGCAACTGGAGTACTCCCGCTTCTGCATCTGCGCGATTCGGCTCTTCGTTATTGTCGTTCCAACCCGTATTCTCACCCTGCGGATTGGGCTGGATCACGATGCCATCGCGGCGCGCGAGTACGCTGAGACCGTTATAGAACAAGCCGTAATTCACTCCTTCCTGCGGAATAAGCCATGCGATCTGACCACGCACGGGGATGATACTCTCGTCGGACCAGAGCTCGCGGGCAGCGTATCCAGTGCAATTGAGGATGACGCGCTCGCGCAGCGCGGCAAAATCATGCGGTGTGTGGAACTCACGGGTCTCGATAATGCCTCCGGCGACGAGAAAGTCGTTCATCAATTGCCGCGAGTATTCGGCCACATTAAAGGTGAGAGACGTGGAGCGCCACACGTACTTTGTCGGAAAAGGATGTGTTCCCCACGGCAACTCCTGCGGACGCGGTGTGAGGTCCGCGATTCGGTCTTCATAATGAGCGAAGCCATGGCTATCCTCGTTCTGTCTCTGCGCGAGGCGCTGCTGACGCGTGAGGTCGGAGAGCGTATACCGATCGGTCCACTCGATCGGATTGCCGGGCATCCCGAGATAGCTCTGATACATCGAGAACGAGGTTCGCGCCATCGATTCCCATTGCGATGCGAATTCCGGGGGAGCGCTCGAGGTAAGGGCGATGCGCGAGTCCGGCGTCCACGAACCCGTCGCGCGTGAGGAGCGAACGAATGGCGGCCTCTCTCTTGCGTAAATCGTCACACGCAGTCCTGCCCGTTGCGCGGTGATCGCCGCTGTAAGCCCTAGCGCTCCACAGCCAACGACCGCCACGTGGCGATTGCCGTTCCGTGCCTCTAGCGCTTTGCCGACAGCGACTTCCGCCGATCCCCAGGAAAGCGACCATCCGCTTCCGCCATGGCCGTAGTTGTGCACCACAACCTTGTCTCGAACGCGCTCGACCTCCAGCCGCGGCCCAGCCGCTCGAAACGGCCGCAAGCAAACAGTAATTCGGAAAATTCGATCCACATGCGCCCGGATCGGCAGTATGGGTCCAACGGCATCATAAAATGGCAACGACGTGTTGGCTGCTCGCCGTCCGCATGCAGCCAGCTCAACCATGCTCAATCCGGCAAGCGCGCCCGAGTTCCGCAAAAAGGAACGGCGGTCCATCATGCAACTCCTTGGTCATTTGGGGTAGTGTTCACATAGCTTAGCCGAACCTCATCAGGAGCGCTCCTCTGAAAAACACCCGGAAGACCGCTCCCTCGCGGTCGCGGCTCGGTTCCGGACTTCCGGTCTTTCATCAGCTTTGGTGGCCCGCAGGGCCATGGGGATCTCCCTTGACGGTCGCGGTTCAGAACCGCGCGCGTGAGCAAGCGGCAGGTCCCGCCAGCTATAGAACTTTGAAGGCGATCAGAGTCTGATCATCCGTGAGGGGATTGGATCCGCGAAACTTGTCGATGTCGTTGAAAATCGCCTTCACCAGGTCTTGAGGCGTGAGGCTCCACGACTTTTTCAATCTTTTTTGGAGCCGGTCTCGTCCGAAGTCTTTGTCTCCCGCTCCGAGTTGGTCTTCCATGCCATCGGAATAGAGAAGGATCAGATCGTCGGGCTGTGCCTGGAATTCAACCTGATCGTAATCGCGGTCATCGAGCAAACCGAGCGGAACGCCTTCGACAATCGGGTCGATGATCTCGCCCTCGCGGCAAATGCGTGGAGGCAACGCTCCGGCATTCGCCATGGTAAAAACTTTTGCGCGGCTATCCCAAAGCATGAGCAATAAGGTGGCGTATTGAGCGTCAACCTTCCGTTCGAGCAGCGTTTCGTTCAACCGCTTCATCAACTGGGCCGGCGTTTGACGCCGTGGTGCGAGGATTCGCAATAACCCCGAAACCAGAGCGCCATAAAGTGCGGCGGCAGCCCCTTTGCCGCTCACATCGCCAAAGGCGATGAGCGAGTACTGCTCGCCGTGTTCGAAGAAATCGTAAAGATCGCCGCTGATTTCGCGGGCAGGCCTGGCCTTAAGGTAACCTTCTAATCCGGGAAGGTCGGGAACAGACCTCGGCAGCAGAACCGATTGCAGCTTATACGCGGCGCGCAAATCGTCCTGCATGCGCTGCTCGCGGAGGGCAAGCTCTTCATACAGCCGGGCGTTCTCCACCGAGCTGGCAATCTGAGGAGCGAGGAGGGAAAGTGCGCGAACGTGGTCGTCGGCGAAGAAACCCAAGCGATTACTTTCGAGATCCATAACCCCAATAACACGATCCTGGGAGACAAGCGGAACGGCGACTTCGGAACGAACGTCGGGATGAGACGAAATATAGCGGGGATCGGCGAGCGTATCGGGAACATTGATCGCTTCCCTACTCTGAGCAGCGGCGCCAACGATTCCTGTTCCCAGCTCCATATTCTGGACGGTTACGTGTTCATCGAAGCGCTGGCTGAAACGCTGCCGGAGAAGCCTGAATTCCGCATCGACTAGAAAAATACTGAACGCATCGAAGTTGATGAGCGCCCGGACGGTGCCGGCGATTTTGGTTAGCAGCTCGTCGATATCAAGAATAGAGCTGAACTCTTGCGACAGGTGAGCCAGAACGCGCAGAGTGCGATTTTGACTCGCGACGCGCCGGTACAGACGCGCATTGTCAATCGATACGCCAATACGAGTTGCAATCAACGTAAGAAGAGCTTTATCCTGCTCCGTAAAGGCGTTCGGACGCGTCGATTCGAGATCGATCACTCCCACAAGCTTGCCTCGAACAAACATAGGGACGGCCAATTCCGCGCGAACTGCGTCGAGCGCCCGCAAATACCGGGGATCGTTTCTAACGTCGCCAACCAGCAAGGGTTGGCGTATGGCCGCCGCCGTTCCGGTAAGTCCCTCGCCGAGTTGAATAACAAGACTGCGTATGATTTCGTCGCGGTGCCCGATCGCGTGCCGGATTTTGAGGCCATGCGTCTTTTCGCTATAGAGCAGAATGGCGAACAGATCGTGCGGAATCACTTCCTTGATGATTTCCGCGACATTAGCAAGTAACTGATCGAGATCGAGAGTTTCAGAAACAGCTTGACTTACTTCCAGCAGGAAATCGAGCAGCTCCGCGCGCTCCCGAAACCGCATTTGAGGTTTCGAGGAAGGCATCAGTGTGTACCTGATTTCGCTTCGCCCAAGTGTGCCGATGTCGCGGGAATTAAAGCGGCGTGGGAGGAAGCGCAAAAGATTGCTACCGGGCAGACCTTCACGCCCTTCAAGGATAGCACGCCGCTTCACGGGAATGAACGGCGAATGGGAGCCTGCCGCGACGACGCCGCGCTCAGTAGAAGAAAATCATATCGGCGGCGAACATTACTTGACTCTTCTTCGTGCCGGTGTCGAACGGAGTAGCGTCGTAAGCGTGGTCGAACCGGATCTCGGGGCGGAATACAACGGTACTGCCAATCCAATGGTTCCAGGAGATGTCGTGCTCGGAATACGGCGTCTTGAAGCCGGTTCGCTGGCCTCTTATATCGTCAAAATACTCGCTTCGGAAGATTAGCGCGTCCTTCTTGCTGATTTGCCTGCTTACATAAGCCACAGTTGCCCATTCGGGTGCAAAACAAGTGAGCTCAGTCGCGTTGTTGCAGTAAGCCCCGTTCGAATTTGTGAGAAGCAGGGACGACGCGGCGGGGTTTCTGACGTTCGGCGTGTCCTTCATGTATTGATACCAGGTTTCCCAAGCGAAATGCCATTTTGAATGACCGAATTTGTGATACCAGGTCGTGTAATAGGCAGCGAGATTGTTGTAGTTGTACTTGCCATCATTGAGCGAGTTAGCGCAGATATAAATATTGTCGCCGCCATCAGCCCAGTTATAACCCAAGCACGCATTGCCTGTTAGCTTTGCGGATGGCGCCCAAGGCGCCGATTCGCAGCCCCCAGATAAGCCGATTTGCGTCGTCCAATGATTGTTCCATTTAGTTGTAGCATTGACGCCCGTTTGTGTGTAGCAATCGTAAGTGTATGTAAGCGAGTGCGTGTAAGTATAGTTATTCGGCGCTAACTGAGCTTCAATGTCGGGAAGTGAAATATAGCGGCCGACTCTCACATCCGTTCCTTGTCCGAGCTCTGGGAAATACAAATCGGCATATGCCATCACAGGATCGTAACCGTATTTATTGCCGATGGTTCCATTAGCTTTGGGATTATTGAGCAGTTGCTGACTGAAGTATCCCATCGCCGTCGTAAACCGGTAGTCGAACCAGTACAGGTTTGTTAGGCGGAAGCCCCAATCGAAGTGATCGGTCTGGACCGTATCTGGTGTGCGTTCGATATAGAGCGTCGCTTGATCGAGAACAAACGAATTCGGAATCTGGGGATAGGCAGCGGGTGCGTTGGCATACGGACCATTGGTCGATGTACTGATATTCATACCCAAGTCGACCCAGCCATAGATCTGGATGTTCTCTTTCTTCCACCAATCTCCATTCGGGCCGGTTTGAAGCGCCGTCGTCAGAGGATATTGCGTTGCGTTCGGATAGCCAATCCAAGGAGTGCCTCCAATGGGCCAAACATTGAATGGAAACGGCGGATTCTCCACGGGCGGAGGATAACCGCGATACGCGGGTTCGGTAGCATTGGCAGAGCTAGCGCGGCTCGCCTGCGGATGCCAATCGTTCCAATATGCCTCTCCGAGCCGCTTGAAAAATCCCGGCTTTTCCGCTGTGCTGACGTTTGCGGTGTTAACGTTAGTAGCGGCTGGGGAACCGGCCGGATCTACGATCGATTGTGCTCGCAACTCGGCGATTGTCAAACACAGAACAACTGTAAACAGGGTCGTTCTAAGCCTAAACACGATTGCAGTGTAGGAACAAACGCCTAAGGAAGGCATAAGAGCGAAGTAAGGAATTTGTAAGTGCCGCGAATCGATTGGCCGAAAGATTGGCGCGCGAAATCGGTGGATTGGCGCGCCCGATCCGGCCGAGACTCGAATGTCGTATAACTAAACCGTGGTTGTACCTACAGATCCGGTTTCAGGCTATCTCGAAGACGCGTCGGGTAAGCGCGGAATGGCCGAGCAGGCCTTTGCGCCTTCAACAACGAGCGAATTGCGGGAGATTGTAGGGGAAGCGGCTTCGCGCCAGATCCCCATTACGGTGGCGGGAGCCGGTACGGGACTCACCGGCGCCGCCGTCCCGGAGAGTGGCTGGGTGGTTTCGCTGAAACGGTTTCGCAAACTTGAACTCGACAAGGGAATTGCGCGATGCGGCGCCGGCATATCGCTTCAAGAACTGCAAGACGAAGCGGCAAAGACTGGCCAGTTCTTCGGTCCGAATCCGACCGAGTATACGGCTTCGATCGGCGGCGTCATCAGCACCAACGCCGGCGGTGCGCGCAGTTTCGGATTCCGAGCGGTTCGCCACCATCTCCTCGGCTTGGAAGCTACTTTCATGAGCGGCGAGACCAGATGGCTCACGCGAGGCGAGCAAGTGGATTTCACTTACAAGCCCGTACCTCAACCGGCTACGACGAAAAATTCCGCCGGATACTATCTCGAGCCTAATGTCGACTGGACTAATTTGCTCGCCGGGAGCGAAGGAACTTTGGGAATCGTTACGGAAGCTGAGCTCCGAATGCTGCCCGTCGCGCCGGCCGTTTTGGGCGGAGTTGTTTTCTTCCGAACGGATGAGGATTCACTGAACGCAGTGGACGCATGGAGACAAGTGCCACGCTTGCGTCTTTTGGAATACCTGGATTACATGTCAATCGAATTAATGCGGCCTTTGAATTCTGACATTCCGGCTGGCGCCAAAAGCGCTCTGATCGTGGAACAGGATTTAGCTTCTGAGACGGATGAAGAAGTAGACCGCTGGATCGACCGGTTGGCGGAACAGCATGCCTTTGTGGACGAATCGTGGTTCGGCTTTTCGGCACAGGATCGCGAGAAATTCCGCGCATTGCGGCATGCGCTCGGAGTAATTGTGGTCGACCGCGTGCGCCGGACCGGGCTACCGAAGATTGGAACCGATTTTGCCGTTCCGCTTCATCGCAACCGGGAACTCCTCACTTATTACAGGGAACGGGCGGAAGCGCTCTTTCCCGGCCGGTTTTTGATCTTCGGGCACATTGGCGATGCGAACGTGCATCTGAACATTTTGCCCGATACCGAGGAAGAGACGCGCGCAGGCGAAGAAATGATGTTCGATTTCGCCAAATACGCGGTGAAGCTGGGCGGAACTGTCGCAGCAGAACACGGAATCGGCAAGAATAAGCGCGACCTGCTCAAGCTGATGTATTCGGCGGAAGAAATTGGGTCGATGAAGGACGTTAAGCGGCGGCTAGATCCGGACTGGCTGCTGGGACGTGGAAATATCTTCGACGAGTGATCTCGCGTCTCGATGGGTTAAGCAGGAGGCGCGTGAGAGATGAGGAACGTCGCGAATTGGTCAATACCTGTTCGAACGGCAGTTTCGTCTTCCGCCTTGGCCGCCCTCTCGATCGCTGCGCCGATTTCGGTAAGTTCCGGAAACCCATATGCTCCGCCCGAGCCTTTCAAGTTATGTCCGAGCAGCCGGACCTGAACGAATTCTCGTTGCTCGAAGGCGGCTTTAAGCTTATCGAGATCGCGCCGGCAGAGAGCGAAATACTGCGGAAGAAGTTCGGCTAGATCGAAGTCTGGCTCGTCGTCCTCGTCGGCTTCTTGCATGCTGCGGTGGTGGGCGCTGCGGGGATCGAACCTGCGACCTCGTGCTTGTAACATATCACAGTAACCCATGTTGGAGTCTGTCCAGCTATGTTACCTGTGAGTACTTTTCTCCGGGAAATCAGTTACTTACGCCAAGTCTTGCAACAAGGAACACAGAGCAACATAGACGGGCATAAATGGGGGTTACGCGCTTCGTTCCGTACAAAGTTCCGTACATGGAGGCTCGCCGGGGGCGAGCGCTTCGACCGCCTTCCCCCGTTTTCAGTTTGCCGAAGCCACAGAAGGCGCGTCCTGCGGACTCCGTTTTGACCGTCTTCGAAAACGGTCGAAACGCTTCGCAGTGCGAAGCCTCCCGGCGGTGGTTGGCAGCCGTCCATCCACAGGAGGTATGGGGTATCCTTCACCTCTCAGTATGAACTCTAGCGCTAAAGTTCGTAAATAGCCTTTTTCGATTGAACCGAAGCGCTTCCGTTGCTATAGTTTGAAACAGAGTGGACAGAAAAACGATTCGAGAGGCGATGCGTCTCATGGGCGCCAAAGGCGGCAAGCGGGCTGCCAAGGGGCGCATGGAGAAGCTGACGCCTGAGCAGCGGCAGGAGATCGCTAGGAAGGCCGGGCTAGCCTCTGGCGTGGCGCGGAAGAAAAAGGCTGCGGCTAAAGAAACCGCGGCGAAGAAGAAAGCCCCAAAAAGACAGCCTGCGTAAACATACAAGCGCGCTCAGGAGGGATTGCAACGTGCTGATTGTGGATTATTTGAAAGAACGCCGGCGAGCCAGGCAGAGAGCCCGCCTTGATGAATGGTTGAAATTATTTGAGCCCGAAACGAGAGAGATTATCGAGTGGTGGGAAGACGAGCGGCGTATGGAA
>JBAUZG010000192.1:0-52306 GCA_049585195.1 Bryobacteraceae bacterium
CTCATCACCCTCCTGCGCAAAGAAATCGCAGACCATCCAGCTCTCCTTGCTCCTTTGGGACTCAGAATCGGCTGGAAATCGCTCGGCCTCACCGCGGCAGCTTGAGCTGAAATGTCCAAACTCCAGAGGCAGGCTGTGCGCCTGCCTATCGCGTTTCTCGATTTGCGCTACTCGATCTCACGAGGGCGTTTCTTGCGATTCCGCTTACGGGCAAGCGCCTCTTTCTGACGCTTTTTCTCGCCCGGTTTAAGGTAGAACGAGTGACGCTTAATTTCCTTTACAATGTCTTCCTGTTGAACTTTGCGCTTGAAGCGCCGCAGAGCGCTCTCCAGGGTTTCCCCATCTTGGAGATGGACTTCCGCCAATCTACAATTCACCACCTTCCCACGTCGCGGTAACACCGCGCGATTCAGTCTTTAGTGTACATGCTCCAGCCGTTAGTACAAGATGTCAACGAGATGAGCAAATAGAGCCCGTACACTGCTCGAGCGTGTCGAGCGCAAAATCGGCCTGATCTCGAGTAATAACGAGGGGCGGGCAGAGGCGGATACTGTTCTGTCCGCAACCGAGTATCAAGAGGCCGCGCTCGAAAGCCATCTCCTCAAGTTTGTTGCGAATTTCCGGAGCACGTTCCCGGGTTTCCTGATTGCGGACCAGCTCGAAGCCGATCATGAGTCCGAGGCCGCGCACATCGCCGACGATCGGGAAGCGGGAAGGCCATTTGCGCATACGGCTCAACATATGCTCGCCAATGGAGGCCGCGTTTTGAACGAGACTTTCCTCGAGAAGTTCCAGGGTGGCGAGAGCTGCTTCAATTGAAACCGGGTTTCCTCCGAACGTTGAGGCATGCGCTCCGGGTGGCCAGTTCATTATATCGGCGCGGGCCACGGTTGCCCCCAGCGGCAGCCCGCTGGCGATGCCTTTGGCGAGAGCGACGATATCTGGTGCGACGTCGAAATGCTCGGAGGCAAACATCCGTCCGGTGCGGCCCATACCAGATTGCACTTCATCGTGAACGAGAAGAATGCCGTACTTGTCGGCGATGCGCCGCAGTTCGTGGTGGAACTTGGCAGGCGGAACTAGATAGCCGCCTTCGCCTTGGATGGGCTCGACGAAGATAGCGGCCACCTCTTCGGCCGGGAGGATGGTGTTGAAAAGCTGGTCTTCAATGACCTTGACGCATTCGACATGACATGTGTCGGGATGCTGGCCATAAGCGCAACGATAACAATAGGCGTAGGGGATGTGATGCACCGGGAGCATCGGGCCGAAGCCCTTGCGTTGGACGACCTTGCTTCCGGTCAGGGACAGCGAACCCATTGTGCGACCATGAAAACCGCCTAGAAAAGCAATGAATTTGTCGCGACCCGTGTGATAACGAGCCACTTTGAGAGCCGCTTCGATGGCTTCAGTACCAGAATTTCCAAAGTACACGCGCCGAGACACGTTTCCTGGAGCCAGGCGCGCCAGCTTCTCGGCGAAGTCTACCATGTTCTCGTAGTAAAAATCGGTACCGGACATGTGGAGAAACTTAGCCGCCTGCCGCTGCACGGCAGCTACGACGCGAGGATGCGAATGACCGGTCGCGACGACGGCGATGCCGGCGTTGAAATCGAGAAAACGATTGCCATCGACGTCTTCGACAATCGCGCCTTCTCCACGAGCCATTACAAACGGATAGCCGCGTGTATAGGAAGGCGAAAGAACGTTCTTATCGCGGGCGATCAGATCTCGCGCTTTTGGGCCGGGCAGCGGCGTGACAAGATTCGGCAGTTGCGGACCGATTTCGATCTGCGTAGGCATAACGGTTCACCTCAAAGACAAAAAAACTGTGAATAGACTGCAGAAGGGGGAAACGAGCCGGGCGGTCGTTTAGTCGCTGCCGAACAGAGAAGGGCGAGATATTGATGGCGTCGCCATATCTCTACTGTACCTGTTTTGCCGGAGACTTGAAAAGCGGGCGAGATCAAGGCGATAAAACGAGCTGCTCAACCTGATTCGGAAACGAAAAGAGAGAAAATTCGGCGAAACACAGAATATTCCGCTCATGACCGCACTATATAGTTGACTTGAGGGTAAAAAGTCTCATTTCCGAGTTCATCCTTTGATGGCGTGCCATACCGGCGGCACAAAGGATTGAACGCCTGGGCTGGCCGCGCCGTCAGAATGTTTTCAATGTTGCATGATGGAGCCTTTCTTTTAAGTGAAAAGAGCGTTGTTTTTTGTGGGTGTTTGCCTGAGTCTGACGGCGGCCCAGGGGCAGACGATCCCGCAGCCCCCAGACCCCGAGGGCCCCACGATCCTGATCCGGGGACAACTGCCGCCGCCGGATCTTTACATGAACGAAGGGCTCGAGGATTATGGGAATCTGTTCGCTAATTTCAGCGGGATTTACGATTCAAGTCTTCCGTATGCAACCTTGACGCCGAATGGGGCCGTGGTTGAGGATTTTGGTGGATGGGGCGGGCAAGTCGGCGCCGGCTTCAACCTGTACCGCAGGCTAGAGTACGGGCTGTTTTATGCCTCGTACAGCGCATCGTACGATCGATTCAACCGGAATGAGTTCAAGAACGGAACGAACCAGACGCTGAGGGCCGCCTACTCGAAACAACTCTCTCATAGGTGGTCGATCCGGGTAAACGAGAGCTTTGTGTTTTCCGACGACCTGGGAAGCACCTATTCGATTGTTCCGAACGCGAGCCTATTTCCGTCCGTACAGCCCTATAGCCAGAGAGCGTTTTACGATGACACATCGATAACGTTGGGGTATCAGGCGACGCACCGGCTGAGCTATTTTGTGGGCGGCGATTTGTTCGCTTCGATCTATCAGCCTAGTCAGATCACCGGTTATGTCGGACCTTCAGGAACAGCCGGCGCTTCGTACCGTTTTACCCTGCGCACAACTTTGACGGCGAGCTACACCGCCTCGCGATTGAACTACACGAACAGCGGCATTGTTTCGGATATACAGTCGGGAGCGCTCACGCTGTCGCATTCATTGACCCGGCGAATTCAAGTAGGTCTGAGCGCCGGAGTGAGCGCGGTGCATTCATCCGGGACGTCAACGATCTTCTACCAAGGCATACCGGCCAGCTATTATGCCCAGGGCTATTTCCAGGAACACACGATTTCGCCAAACTATACGGCAAGCTTGTACCGAACGGGGCTGCGATCGCGTTTCGGAGTCACAGGCGGCGAGGGCATCTCGGGCGGCAATGGTCTTTATCTCACTTCCCGAAACGCGTTTGTGAACGCGCAGTTGAACTATCAACTGAATCCACGTCTGTCGGTGAGCGGGCAATTCGGCTACTCCCGTTTGACAAGCGTAAGCGGCGCGGTAACGGGCGCATATGGCGCGTGGACGTATAGTTTGGCAGGCGGTTATCAGATCAGCAGGCATACGTTCGTGAATGCTTCTTATTCCGGCTGGCGTTATCCCCAGTACGCCACTATCGACAACTTCAATACCCGCCGGTTGACGTTCGGAGTCACCTTCGCGACCAAAGACTTCCCGCTGCCGTATTAGCCGCGATCGCCGGTTGGCCTGCCGGAATGCGGCCTTCAGAAAAGTCTTAAAAAAAATCGAGAGAAAAATCGCGTGTCGTCAACTTAGTGTAATGATGACGATGTGGAAATCACTCGGCTGGTTAGAGAGGCGACGAGGCGGGGCCTCAAATGAAAGGCAGTTTACTGCCGACAGTTTGCCTGCCATTACGTCGAGTTGGATTTCTAACATACGATGATTTGTCTATTGAGCTAACCTCGTTTAGCGGTTCCCGAAATCGGAAAAACTTTAGTAAGTCCGGCGTTTAGTACTTACTTTCAACACACAAATTTGTGATGATATTCAAGCCGTTACATCCGGTTCGCCGCGAAACCAGGGAAGCTACCTGCAAAACCAATCGGGAAAGGACTGAGTTGTTGAATGTGAGGCATTGTTGAGCGGACGTTTTGGTGTTTCTCAATGGATTAACAAAAAATTATGAACAAAGGACTCATGTCAAAAACTTGTTTTGTTTTTGTTACGGCTTTATTTTTATGTCTTCCTGGTTTTGCCGCGTCCGTAAAGGATTTTGGAGCCCTCGGCGACGGAGTGGTTGATGATACGGCGTCAATTCAGAGCGCCATCAACCAAACGACAGAGGGGACGTTAATTTTTCCGTCAGGGACTTACAAAATTAGTTCGGCGCTGACATTATTGCCGGGTGTCACGTATCAAGGGCAGGGATCGGCAGTTCTGAGCGGAGACGGATATTCTTGGCTAATGCAGACGGGCGAGGGGGCCTCAAATATCACAGTGACTGGCTTGACTTTCGACAACGGAGGGCTGCTGATTCAAGGAGTCGCGAGTGGAGTGAAGGTAATCGGGAACACGTTTCAGAATCTGACAGGAGACAATCAATCAGGCAATTGGCCGCTAGGGACGGCACTGTTTTCGACCGGCCTGCGAAACAGTCAAATCAGTCAGAATACATTCAAGAATTTATTAGTCGGAGGCACGACGAGGCCGGACGGGACAATCAATTCGATCGATTTAAGTAATAACCAGGGCATCATGCTGTATGGCGTCGACAACACATCGATCGACCACAACACGTTTGCCTATGTAGGCGAGGGGATGCATATCTGCTTCACGAACAATTACCCTTCGACCAACGTCTACATAGGACACAATACTTTTAGTAACATTCATCGGATGGGCATGGAGATTCAAGGAGCCATGGGGTGTGGTGCGTCTGGGCCGGCGATGAGCGGTTACGACACGACAAACATGGTGATCGAATACAACAGCATTACGGAGTGGGACGACCCGTACTGGTGGAGTTATGGCATCAGCCTGGCGAACCCGGCTCCGAATGGTGGATATAACTCAATCGTTCGCTATAACTACATCGTGGGTGTGGCGGGGACGACCAGCAATTATGGATACGGGATCGAGGCGGCGGGTCCAAACCTGCAGGTGTACGGGAACACGCTCGAAGGTTATTGGCAGCAAGCCATAACCATTGACAGTGCGCCGAATGCGCAGATTTACAACAATTTCACGTGCGGGCTCACGGCTGGGGCCTCGGTGGGCATAGGGCCGGAGACAGGGCCGTCATCGAACGCTCAATATTACAACAACACGATTATTCCCGATGCATGCCCGGCGAACGCGCCGAATCCGCTGAACTGAAAAAACGCAGAGCGTTGAGGCCAAGAGTCGGTAGCTGAGAAGCTGTGAGAAAATCGCAAGACCGCTCCCTTGCGGCCGCAGCTCGCTTAGGATGATCGGTCCCTTGTGGTACACCGTGTTCACAGTGGGGCTCAAGCCCGCCCTCCGTTGATTTGGTCCATGCGCGACGCTAACGAACCGTTCGAGAATCTGATTCCGCTAGATATCCTTGCGATTGCCGCGCATCCGGATGACGTGGAACAAACCTGCGGCGGCACTCTCATCAAGATGGGCGAAGCTGGGTATCGCACGGGCATTCTCGACCTGACAGCGGGCGACATGGGCAGCCGGGGTACGCCCGAGCTGCGAATCGCAGAATCGAACAAGGCCGCTGAACACATGCGCCTTAGCTGGCGGCAGAACTTGCGGATGCCGGACGCAAGACTCGAGAACCATATCGGCGCTCGTATGACGCTGGCGGGCGTCATTCGCCGGATCAGACCTCGGGTGGTGATCCTTCCCTACTGGACGGGAAGGCACCCCGATCATTACCGGACGGCGGAGCTGGGATACGAAGCGTGTTTTCTGGCCGGTCTCAAGCGGCTGGAAGAGGATGTTCCTCCGCATCGTCCGTTCAAGATCTTATACTCGTCGCTCTACGCCAACGTGGCGCCATCCTTCGTGGTTGATATTAGCCGGCAATTCAGCCGCCGGATGGAGGCGCTCTTCAGCTATGTTTCACAATATGGGGATTCGGAAACAGCCTCGAGCCTGTTTCCCTCCCACGCGGAGGTGGAGGAGCGATTGTCCGCGATTGCCCGTTTTTATGGAAATCTAATTGGAGTGAAGTACGGCGAACCATATGTTGTTAAAGAAGCGATGCAGATTGAAGATATTGTCGCCATGCCGGTCCGCAGCATTTAGTTTTCTGGCCGCGGCTGTTTTTGTAGCGGGCGCATGGGCTCAAGGCGCGCTGGGTCAATCGGGGCCGAAACCCAACTTCAGCGGCGAATGGCACATGGACGCGGCAAAGAGCGATTTCGGCAAATTCCAGATGCCAACGACGATGATCCGGGTAATTGTTCAGAAAGATCCCGATTTAACGATCGACACGACGCAGCGCGGCGTAAACGGGGAACAAACGTCAAGGGTCTATTACCGGACCGACGGGGAGGAAACCGTAAATCATATGAGCAGCGGAGTGGGTACGAGCCACGCGTTTTGGGATGGCAACACTCTGGTGATCCGGACAACGATGAAGGGCCGGAACGACCTCGATATCGAGATGGAGGAGCGGTGGGAACTCTCGTCGGACGGAAAGACATTAACCACTACCAGCCATATCGGAACATCGCGGGGATCGGCGGACTTGAGGCTGGTTTGCGAGCGGGCGAAATAGCAGCTCGAAAGATCTAGTACCGGCAAGGCGGCTCTGGCCGGCCCCCCAATTCGCCCCCTTTCATGTTTTCGCCGGATGAAGGACAATGGGGCAGAGATGAAGTCATCCTGTTGGATGCGCGTTCTTGAGGCCGGCGCAATATCGATTCTTCTTGTGGCAGCGTCGCTTGCTCAAGCGCCTGAAGGCACAGCACAGCCTGCTCAGAACGGATTCAAGCGCTTGGGAACTCCGGATTCGGGAAACAGCACCTATGTGATTGCTCCGGGCACGCACATTCTGCTGAGCATGATCAACAGCGTGAGCACGAAGCAGGCGGCGGTGGGCGACAAAATTTACCTGGCGACCGCATTTCCCGTGCTTTCGAGCGGCCGGATCGTCATTCCGCAAGGAAGCTGGGTACTGGGCACGGTCACTGAGGTCAAGCGTCCGGGACGGGTAAGGGGCCGGGGTGAACTGCACGTTCGCTTTGATACTTTGACCCTGCCGAACGGTGTGACTCGCGACTTCCGTGCGGGCATCGGAGCGATGGATGGCCGATCGACGGAAAAGGTAAACAAAGAGGAAGGGAAGATCACGTCTCCGGGAAATAAGGCGGGCGATGCGGCGACGATAGGAGAAGCTGCCGGCGCGGGCGCTGGTATTGGTTCCATTGCGGGGGCATCTGCGGGACATTGGGGCATGGGCGCGGGTATTGGCGGCGCGGCGGGCGCGGCGGCGGGACTTGCCGGTGTATTGCTGACGCGCGGTCCGGACGCCACACTGAGCAAAGGGACGACTATGGAGATGGTCCTGGACCGGCCGCTCTCATTCAACAGCACCGAGACGGATTTCAGGAACTCGCCACCAGGAGCGGCTTTGACGGAGGGCAGTGGGCCCGAACAGCAGCAACAAACACAGCGGCGGCGTTTGCCATTGCCATGGCCGTTGTGAGCTAACCCGGTGGCTCACGAAGCTGTGAAAAATCCTAAGACCCGCTCCTCTGAAAAACACGCGGAAGACCGCTCCCTCGCGGTCGCGGCTCGGTTGGTCTTATAGTTAGTGAGTAGGTTGTGTGTTGCGTCAGATCAAGCCGTACAAGCGCATCAGCTCGAGAGCGTTGCTGCCCTCGACCACTCCGGGCTTGAGTGTGTAATCGAAGGTCATTCGTCCGTCTACAATTTGATCTTCGAAATGCACGTTTGCCGCTCGGTCTGGATTAGCGGTGGCGATGTTGGTGAGCGCCAGGTCGTGCGTGGTTATCAGTCCGATAGCGCCCAGGTCCATCAGGCGATTCAAAATGGCTTGCGCTCCCGCGAGCCTATCGCGCGAATTGGTGCCTTGCAGAAGTTCATCGATTAGGAAGAGGGCCGGTGTTGATGCGCGAGCGATTTCCACAATCTGGCGGATACGGGAAATTTCGGCCGAGAAGTGCGATTCGCCCTCTTTGAGCGAATCGGCGACGTGTATGGAAGTTGCAATTCTGAGCGCCGATATGCGCAATGCTCTCGCTCTGACGGGTGCGCCCGCAAGGGCAAGCGCCGTATTGATGCCAATGGTGCGTAGCAGCGTGCTTTTGCCCGACATATTCGATCCGCTCACGATGAGCAGCGAGTGCTGCGCGTCAAGTGTGACCGAATTGCGGACGCTATCGGGCAGCAGCGGATGACCGAGATCGACGGCTTCAAACTGAGTTCCGTGTTCGATCACGTCAGCGAACGGATCGTCTGGATGTTCGTACGCATAAGTGGCAATCGAGCTTAAAGCCTCAATTTCGCTGACGGCATCAACCCAGGCGCGGGTAATCGGGCCAAATTTCGCCCGCCATTGCTCGATCGCAAAGGCAACCTGGATTGTCCATAATAAAGGTGGTCCGAAAATTCGCACGAACAAGTTGTCGCGGGAGTCGAGGAGATCAGCAAACCGGTTTAAACGCGCAATCTGCCGGGAGGGTTTGACGGCGCCTACGAGTTTCTTTTGAAGGGCCTGTAATTCAGCGCTTGCGAACTGGGCGTGTTCGGCGATGAGGAGCAGGTCGGACAGCAATCCAAGACCGGGCCGAATGGTTTCGAAGTCGTGAACGGATTGAGAAACCGGCTTACGCCACCATAGGCCGAAGGTTAACGTAACGGCCGATACGGCGAGAAGCAGCAACATGGATAGCCGGGGAGGCGGTGCGGCTCCCGCGATCCATTCAAAATCGGCGACCGCAAACCAGGCGAGCGAGCAGGCCATAGCAGCGCTTAAGACGGCGGCCAGCAGGCGTGTTGAGGATAAGATCGGGAGCGCTGTTGCCTCGCCCCACTCCCATAGAGGTTCCGCTTCGTGTTCGGTGAGGACATGATCGCCCACGGTCGCGAGAGCTTCGCGAAAATCGAGCAGAGTTTCCAGCTCACGAACTGCGGCGTGCCTCTTCTGAATCTCCGGCAAAGCGGCCGGAGCCATGAGCCATTCAGCAAGAAGCGATTCTCCGACGCGTGTGCGAGCCACCGAGAGCAATTCGAAGAGACCATCGGGCGAGAACAGATCGAGATCGGCCGCATAGGGGTGGCTGGCGGAAGCGAAACGCGTTCCAGAATTGACAGTTCCTTGCCATTTTTCTTCGACACGCGACAGGCCGCGCTGGTAGTAGTCGACACGCCGTTCTTGAAAGCGTTTGTTTCGCAGCACCGCATCGTCGACAAAGGCAAGCGAGATAAATGCGGCAAGGAGTAAAACAAGCCAAAGCGGGCTGATCGAGTGACGGAAAAAGGCGATGTAGGCCAAGGCGAGGCCAATCACAAAAATCACGAGGCGCCAGTTGCCAATGCGCATATGCTGCTTCTCGTGGTGAGCGGAGGCTTGCTCGGCAAGCCCGAGGCGCTTTGAATATTCGCCGCGAGCTTTGTGCGACGTGTATTCAGGCATCCGGGGCGGCTTCGGATTGCTTTAGCCGCAACAGTTCCGGTAGTTGCCGGGCATCGCTCGCAAGCACGTCCGCAGGCGGATCGTTGAGCGATTCAGGCTTGAATCCCCAGAGAACGCCGCAAGCCCGCACGCCCGCGGCCCTGGCAGTTCTGATATCAACGCTCGTATCACCAATCATGGTTGTCGATTCACGCGCGGAACCCGTTTCCTTCATGAGAGTTTCGATTCCCACCGGATCCGGTTTTTTGGCTGGGAACGAATCGCCGCCGTAGACGTGGACAAAGATGCTTTCGACGCCCAAACCAGCCAGGATGTCGCGGCTGATTTTTACGGGCTTGTTGGTGAGAACGGCAAGGGTGTTGCCGGCGTGTTTGAGAGCCTCGAGCGCCTCGGAAATGCCGGGATAGAGCCGGGTATTTTCGAGCGAGTGGGTGCGATAGTGGCGGATGAAAAAGTCGTACGCGGTTTGGAATTCCGAGTCGGATAGGCCATTGCCGAGCGCGCGCCGTACCAGCACCTGTGCGCCGTCGCCGACATAGGAGTTAACGATTTTTTCATCGACCTCGGGGCGGCCGAGATGCCGTAGCATGGCATTGGTCGAGATGGCGAGGTCGCAGCTCGAATCGATGAGCGTACCGTCCAGATCGAAGATCAAAAGCGGCAATGTCAGGCGATCCTCTGGTCCTTTGCGGGGTGCATCCAAAGTTGCTTCAATCGCTCCATCTGTTGAGAAAAGCCTTCGCGAATCTGTAGCGGCGCAAGCTCGGCGATGGCGGCCGAGACGGACGTCGCATAGGGCAACACTCTCGACTGATTGATAAAGCCTGGGGCAGGAAGCGGCAGGAACGCAAGGACAACGGCTACAGTAATAGCGACGAGCAGCGCGCCGCGGAGTAAACCGGCGGCTCCGCCCAGGAGATGATCGAGCCAGCCGAGGCCGATCCATCGGAAGAACCGCGCCACCACCCAGCCGAGCAAAGACCCAACGATCATCACGCCAAAGAAAATAAGGCAGAAACCGGCAATTCTGGCGGCGAGAGGCTGATGGATGAAGGGCGCGAGGTAATCGGCCACGATGCCATAGCACCATAACGCAGCGATCAGGCCGACAGCCGTAGCGACGAGATGGAAGACGACACGCGCGAGACCCGTTCGAAGTCCCGAGAGAAACGAGACAAAGATAATCGCCAGCAGGCAGATGTCAAACCAATTCATAAGGCACGCCCTGTGAGCCGCTCGAAGGCCTGTACATATTTTTGCTTGGTTTTATCGACGATGTCTTGTGGGAGCGAGGGGGCTGGAGGCTGTTTGTTCCAGCGGAGAGTCTCGAGATAATCACGGACGAACTGCTTATCGAAGGAAAGTTGCGGCCTACCGGGACTGTAATCGTTCGCAGGCCAGTAGCGGGAGGAGTCGGGAGTGAGGACTTCATCGGCGAGCACGAGTTCGTCGCCGATGAATCCGAACTCGAACTTTGTGTCGGCGAGAATGAGGCCGCGCTCGAGCGCGTATGCTGCCGCAGCTCTGTAAATGGCGAGAGTAAGATCGCGGAGGCGAATAGCGAGGGCGTCGCCGATTGTTGACGCCACATGATTGAAGGAAACGTTCTCATCATGTCCGGACTGGGCCTTGGTTGCGGGTGTGAAAATTGGTTCAGGCAGGCGATCGCTTTCCTTCAATCCGGCCGGCAACTTGATACCACAAACCGTTCCTGTGGCGCGGTACTCCTTCCAGCCCGAGCCGGACAGGTAGCCTCGTGCGACGCACTCGACTGGAATCATCGCAGCCTTTCGCACAATCATCGAGCGGCCGGCGAGAGCGCTGTGGTTGTGGCGCAGGGTCAAGGGGTATTGCTCCGGATCGGCTGTTACGACGTGAGAGGGCACAAGATTCTTCAGGCGATCGAACCAAAACAGGGAGATCTGAGTGAGAACACGGCCCTTGCAGGGAATGCCGCTGCCCAGTATGCAATCGAAGGCGGAAATACGATCGGTCGCGACGAATAACAGGGTTTGGCCAAGATCGTATATGTCGCGCACCTTGCCTCGATTCATCAGCGGAAGATCGATTTCTGTCTCCACCACAACCGGATCGTTACACATGAATTTCTTCCCACTCTGAGTATCACAGACAGCATATTTTTCTGACGCCTGGGAACAGAGGCAGTGTAAGTGCTTGATTCGCCAAGTCGAACTAGTTTGGCCCCGATTGTGCTTTCTCCGTTCAGGAAAGGAGGACCATCTATCCAATGAATTGGGACCAAGTCGAAGGAAAGTGGAAACAATTGAAAGGCTCCGCCAAACAGCGATGGGGCAAACTGACCGACGATGACCTGACGCGTATAAGCGGCAAAAAGGATGAGTTGGTCGGACGAATTCAGGAACGCTACGGCATTACGAGAGAAGAAGCCCAGCGCCAAGCTGATCTTTGGTCGAGCCAGGCACAAGAGGCCGCCGCAACTGCCAAACGTGCCGCCGGCACGAAGTCATAACGGCTGCGAGTAGTGATCGCGTAAGAGAAGGCGCTGCCGTTGCGCGCGCCTTCTTTTTGCGTGTACATCCAGGATCGCGGCGAAGATGTAGTTACACTGAGTTCGTGCCGGCTCAGTTTCAATTCTCAGTGTGTAACGAAGTATTCGAGAGAACGCCCTTCGCTCAAGCCGCAAAGACGATACGCTCTATCGGATACGACGGCCTAGAGATCGCTCCGTTTACTCTGGCGGAATCCCCGGCCGAAGTAACTGCGGCGCAGCGCTCGGAATATAAGAGGATTCTCGCGCAGGAGAATCTGGCGTTCGTGGGTCTTCACTGGCTGATGGTTTCGCCGCCAGGTTTACATGTGACGACCCCGGATACGGCCCTCAGAAAGAAGAGCTGGGAGCATATCCGCCAATTAATCGACCTTTGCAGCGATCTTGGCGAAGGCGGCGTGATGGTGTTCGGCTCTCCCAAACAAAGAAACACAACAGGGGGCGTCTCGCCCGAGGAAGCAAAGACTATTTTTGCGGACGAGCTGGCAAAGGTTGCTCCACAGGCTGAAGCACGCGGGGTCCGGATTCTGGTGGAAGCGCTACCTTCGAATCAAAGTGATGTCATCAATACGCTTGGCGAGGCTGTTGGCATTGTGGAGGCGATTGGAAGCCCTGCCGTCCAGACGATGTTCGACACTCACAACGCGATTGACGAGACTGAGCCGCATGCCCAGCTAATTCGGAAATATTTCGGTCACATTGCTCATGTGCACGTGAACGAAATCGACGGGCAGGAGCCGGGTACGGGAGATTACGATTTCGCCGCGCTGGTGGGGGTTCTCTCAGATCTGGAGTATCGGGGCTGGATATCGTTGGAAGTGTTCGATTTTTCGAGGGGCGCTGAAGCGATCGCGGGAGGAGCTCTCCGGTACCTTCGCCAGCAGATTGAGGCCGAATGCCGCGTTCGGTCGTAACCGGTGGGGCCGGATTTATAGGGTCGGCCCTGGTGCGCGGCTTGCTGCGGGCGGGACACCGGGTTGAAGTGATAGACAATCTTTCCACTGGCAGCCAAAACAACCTGGCTGATGTGTCGAACGACATAGTTCTCCACCAAGCGGATCTTAGAAACCTGGAAACGATCGCATCCATTATCCGCGGCGCAACGTTCGTGTTTCATCTGGGCGCGTTGCCGTCGGTACCGAAGTCGATTCTCGATCCTATTCCGAGCCACGAATCGAATATCAATGGCACATTCAACGTATTGAAAGCGGCCGCGGACGGCGGGGTGGGGCGTGTGATCTACGCGGGATCGTCGTCGGCATACGGCGACACTGAGCAATTGCCGAAAGTAGAGCCGATGATGCCGAGACCCCGGTCGCCGTATGCTGTGCAGAAGCTGGTGGGCGAGTACTACGCATCGGCATTTTCGCTGTGTTTCGGACTTGAAACGGTGTCGCTGCGATTCTTTAACGTTTATGGTCCAAGGCAGGACCCGACGAGTGTGTATTCGGGTGTTCTCTCGATTTTTCTAAACTGCCTTATTGACCGCCGAAGCCCCACGATTTATGGAGACGGCGAGCAGTCGCGAGACTTCACGTATGTGGAAGACGTGGTGACTCTTCTCATAAAAGCTTCTGGCGCACCAGGCGTGGCCGGGAAAGTCTACAACGCGGGCAATGGAAACCGGTACACGTTGAATGAGACGTGGGCGCTGTTGCAAAAAATTGAGGGAGTCGAGCTGCCGGCGGTTTATGGACCGCCGCGCGCAGGAGATGTGCGCCACTCGCAAGCCGATACCGCGGCGGCGATACGCGATTTAGATCATAAGCCGGAGTATAGCTTTGAACGCGGACTGTGCCTGACGCTCGAGTGGTACCGATCGGAACGGGGCGCCAAAGATTGACTGACAAAGCGCCCGAAAGCAGGCGTTCAGCCGATTACGCGGCTAAGCATCTGCAAGAACCCGCTCATTTGCTTCCCTTAATTCGACCGCAATGTAACCATCGGATCGATCCTGGATGCTTTCCAGGCGGGAATGTACCCAGCGATTGCCGCAACCGCAATAAGTAGCGTTCCCACCTCGATAAACGTCGCCGGGTCGCCGGTCGTTATTCCAAACAACAGGCTTCCCAGCGCGCTCGACAAAACTCGCGACCCTGCCATTCCCAACGCGAGGCCTAAGGCAGCCAATGCCAACGTGCGGAGAAGGATGCCGATCTGCACGTTGCGGGGGGATGCCCCCAGCGCCATCCGAATCCCGATTTCCTGCACGCGTTGACTTACCAAGAACGAAATCACGGCGTAGATCCCCAGGGAAGCGAGTATCAAGGCGAAGCCCGCAAACCCGGCCAGCAATAGGACCAGGAACCGCCGCGGCGAAACCGCCCTGTCGACCAGATCCGGGAACGTCACAAACTCGCGGACCGGAAGATTGGGGTCGATTGGCCGGAGAGCCGTTCGAATCCCCGCCGCCAGACTGTCCGGCGGAAGCGCGGTCCGCACCACCAGTTGCATGGCTGCATAGTCTCCTGTTTGCCGCATCGGCAGATACAGTTCCGAGCCGCTCGCACTTTCCAGAGCTTCATGACGGACATCGGCGACTACGCCCACAACCGCTCCCAGCACCGACCGCCTGTCGTACGTGGTAATCGTTTGACCTATTGGGTTCTGGCCGGGCGAGAGCGTCCGGGCCATCGTTTCATTCACCACCACGACGGGCTCGCTCGATGCACGATCCCTCTCCGTAAACACTCTCCCCGCCCGCAACGGAATCCCTGCCGCCTCGAAATATCCGTCGCTCACAACGCGAATGAATGGCTCTAGTGTGTAGCCCCTCTTGTAGATCTGTCCTTTGACGGAGACGGCCCACTCCCGCTCGTCGCGTAGCGGCAGGACGTCGGTAATTCCGGCCGCCACAATGCCGGGAACCGACCGGGCTCGGTGCAGCACGTCATCAATAAAGGAGTTCTGCTGCTCGGCACTCGAGATCCGAAAACTCGGGTCAATCCTCAGCGCGGCCGCTCGCTCCGGTTGAAACCCAAGATTCACGTCCAGAACGCGCAGAAAGCTCCGCATGAGCAGCCCCGCACCGACCAGCAATATGCAGGCGAAAGCGATCTCGGAAACCACCAGCCCGTCGCGTACCCAGACGTGGCGCTTGCCGCCGGTCGACCCGCGGGAAGCGTCTTCGAGGCCTTCACGGAGCGAGAATGTCCAAACCTGCAACGTGGGCAGCAGCCCAAAGAGCACGCCGGTGGCGACCGCCGCCAACAAAGTGAAGGCGAGTGCGCTTCCGTCGATGCGCACGGTTTCGAGTAGAGGAAGATTGAATGCATTGAGGTGCGCCAGCTCGCGCGTGGCCGCCACTGCGAGAATGAGTCCCAATACCGCACCGCAACACGAAAGCGCCACGCTCTCCGTAAACATCTGCCGCAGCAGCCGAAAACGGCCCGCTCCTAACGCCGCCCGCATCGCTATTTCCTTTTGCCGCGCGCCTAACCTCGCCAATTGGAGATTCGAGAGATTCGCGCACACAATCAACATCACTACGCCGACCGCGCAGGCCAGCACGAACAGAGCCGGAGTGACTCGTCCGCTCACGTGCTGCTCCAGCGGCATCAGAAGCGGAGTAATGTCGTTCCGTTCCGGATGCTGTCCCTCAAGTTGTTTCCCCAGCATCATAAACTCAGCCTGCGCGCCCTGCAGGGTCGCGCCCGGCTTCAGTCTTCCGACCACTCTCGTGGTGTTGCCGTTGGGTTTTGTTTTGTCCGTCAGGGGCCAGGGAACAAAGATATCGACCGACGTGCCTGGAGCAAAGACGCTTCCGAAATCAAAGGATGCGGGCAGAACGCCCACTACCATTACGGGTTGGTTGTCCAGCACCAGCTTCCGGCCCACGATGCTGGGGTCTGAGGCAAACCGCCTCCTCCAAAAGTCATGGCTCAACAGCATAGCGGGTGGAGCGGAATACTTTCCCTGGCACTCCTCGGTCGTGAACGATCTTCCGATTGCCGGCCGCACACCCAGCACCGCGAAGAAATTCTCTGTCACCGGAACGCTCGTGAGACGCTCGGGCTCTCCAGTCCCGGTTAGCTCTCTATCGCCCACGCCATAATCCCCGAATCCCGCTAGATCGGAGAACGATCGGTTCAATGCCCGGAGGTCCGAAAAGTGTTCGGCTTGCGTGGTGGTAAATTCGTTGCCGTTGGCAATCCATACCAGCCGTCCTGGGTCGCGAAACGGGAGAGGGCGTAGGAGCAGCGCATTCACTACACTGAATACCGTCGAACTGGCCCCAATGCCGAGGCCAGCGATGAGAATCGTAAATGCCGTAAATCCGGCATTGCGCCGCATGCCGCGAAACGAGTAGCGTAAATCCTGCGCCAGATCGCTCATCCAGCGCGCGATCCACGTGGAGCGAGCCTCTTCCGATTTTTGTGTCATATTGCCAAACTTTCTGTGGGCCGCGGCACGAGCGTCCGACTCGGACATGCCTTGCGCGGCCAACTGTTGAGTCATGGACTCGAGATGGAACTCCATTTCTTCGCACAGCCAGCGCTGCCTTTCGCTGCGATTAAGCCAGTACCGCAAACGGCGGCGAAAACGCTTCAAACTGAAACTGGCGTGCATGTGCCCTCCGTTTGATTAGGCGAAACCCATAATGCGAGCTACTGCTCCGGTCACCTGGCGGTAGCGGACAGACTCCTCAACCAGATGTTTACGGCCATCGGGAGTGAGCTTATAGAAACGAGCCCGCCGGTTGTTTGCCGAGAGGCCCCACTCGCCCTCGATCCAGCCATTCAGCTCTAACCGCTGCAGAGCCGGGTAAAGAGAGCCTTCCTCAACGCGCAGCAGGTCATCGGACAATTGCTGAATGAGCTGCGCTATGGCATACCCATGCAAATGGCCGCGCATCAATATTTTGAGAACCAGCATGTCTAGCGTACCGGGCAAAAGATCGGCCCTTGTCTTGTCAGCTCTCATAGACAAACTGATTATAAGACGGTGGAGTTCTCGCTCGGTTAGCGAAATAGAAAGTTTCTTCGGCCAAAGCCGGAAGACTTCCGTAATTGGACAGTGCCGTCCCAAAGCCCTACACAGCCTTTTAACGTCTTCGGAGGTACCAAATGATAACACCCCCGATCGATTCCAGTTTTCGTTGAACATTTCCGTATGGCCACGAAAATACGACGGGTTGTTATGTAAGCGTCCCATAGATCATCTGATTAAAAAATCTATAAAATTGCTTAGGAACTGTGAGTTGGTATCGCGAAACGTCTCCCCGGCCGAAAGGTCGCGCTGACCTCATCGTGAACCGCGTGCGACGCCCGCCTCATGCGCGTGTACCTTGACAACCGCAAAGTGGGCGCGATGGCGGACCTGAAGAAGGTGAAGAACACGGGATGGGGCGGGGGGTTATGGCTTGGGCTCACACCAGAGGACTCACCGCTATTGCTGCGTGACATGCGCCATCCGGAAGTATCGGGGCTTAGGTCGGCTTTTCTGAGGCTCGGGCGCGGCGACGTCCTCAAGGACCGGGGTACCGGTGTTCAGGCGCGCTGGTTGACAATCGCCAGATCGACCGGATTCTGGCCGACGGCAATCATAGCGAACAGAGAGACACCGCGGAGTGTCACGATCTTCGCAGGCAGCGAGGAAGCTCCATTCCGGCTGCGATTACCCTGGATATTCGGGATGCGAATGACGGCCAGATCGCCGCTTCCTTCATTCAGAATGAGAGCGTACTGCTGATCGGGCGTAATGACAATGCGGGAAGGCTTATCGCCAACCTGTGTAAGACCCACCATCTTGCGGCTATCAATGTCGAGGATGATGATCTCCGAGCCGGCGCGGCTGGCAACGAACAGGTAACGAGGATTATCGGAGCAAGCCATTGCGCCGGGTTCGCGGCCCGCGAGAATGGTTTGGTCGACCTCGATCGTTTTATAAACGTAGACGATAGAGATGCCATCCATGCCCGGCCCAGAGATAAACAACTGGCCGTGGTCGGCGCCGAACGAGAAGTTTTGAGGCCGCATGGGAAGAGACAATTCGCAGACGGTGTCCAAAGTTTCCGAATCAAGGACGAGCAGGCTTTTTTGGCTATAGTTGGCGACAAACAGGAGTTGGCCATCGTCGCGGAAACGGAGACTGCCCAATTCCGCCGGGAATTCCCGCTTCCGTCGCTCGCCGCTGAGGAGATTGACAATTTCGATGGTTCCCGCAGTTCCGCCTGAGAGCGCGGCGTAGGTGCGCTTACTTATGGAATGAGATCGAACATCCAAGTCAATGGGCGGCGTTGCGAGCCTGACGCGGCGTAAAGGCGTGAGGTTGGGCAGTTCGGCGAGTATTAGTTCGCGGGCGGCACAGGAAACAGCCACGAGTCGCTGAGGGATCTGCGCCAAACACAGAAGGTCGAGTTCATTGGCTAACCTGACGCTGCTTTCGTGTACGGCGCGATTGGGATCGATGACATGAAGAGTGCCGTCCCGCGGAGTCAGGACGTAGGCATTTTCCCCGTCGCTTATGACCCGCGAGGGAGGCGAATGGAGATCCAGCTTTCGCGCGAGCCTGAAAGTGTTCAAATTCACAAGGGACAGGCTGTTCTCGGCTGCGATTGTGACGAGAGCGAAACCCGGGTAGCCGGTAGCGCTACGGCTGCCGCAGGACACGAGGGCGGAAAAGGACGATAAGGCCAGCAGTTCCCGCCGGTTCAAGAGATTCGAGGATGAGACAGCACACGAAGCAGACGGGTTTTCGGGGGCAGAGTTTTCCCAATTCGGCTGCAATCGGCCGAAAGTGCCGGATTTTCGCCGAATTATACTAGGCCGCTGCATAGTGCTATGTTACTCTCGGGGTTGGCCGTTGGGACTAATTTACCCCTAACTGTATTCACTCCTAACACTTACGCGGGTGGCCTAAGCTTTTGGACGCCGATGTCGGAGCCCTTCCCGCTCGACCGCAAAATGACGACAGCTTCTTCATGAATTTCAGGTCCGTCTTCAGCCTTATCTCGTCCGACTTAGCCATTGACCTCGGCACAGCAAACACCCTGGTGTTCGCGAAAGGGCAGGGGATTGTTGTTAACGAGCCTTCCATTGTGGCCATTAACAAGACCAACGGAGAGGTAGAGGCGGTGGGACGGGAAGCGAAGGAGATGCTGGGCCGCACGCCCGGAAATATCGTGGCCATCCGGCCCATGAAAGATGGAGTGATTGCCGACTTCAAGGTGACGGAGCGCATGCTGAACTACTTCATTCAGAAAGCGCACGGCCGCAAGATGCTGGTGCACCCCCGGATTGTGATTGGAGTGCCGAGCGAGATCACGCAAGTGGAAAAACGCGCTGTGGTCGACTCGGCGTACCGGGCTAAAGCCAGCGAAGTGCATTTAGTGGAACAGGCGATGATGGCCGCTATCGGGGCAGGACTTCCGATTACTGAGCCGTCGGGCAACATGATTGTGGATATCGGTGGGGGCACGACGGATGTAGCTGTGATTTCCCTATCCGGCATCGTTTATTCGCGATCGGTGAGGGTGGCCGGCAACGAGATGGACGACGCGATCATGCAGTATTTGAAGCGCAAGTACAATCTCCTGATCGGCGAACGTACGGCGGAGCAGATCAAGATTCAACTTGGCTCGGCGTACCCGCTGGAGCGTCCGGCGACGATGGAAGTCAGGGGCCGGAACTTGATTGAAGGAGTTCCGAAGACGGTCACAATAGGAGACAAAGAAATTCGCGAGTCGCTATCGGATTGTGTCGCTACAATTGTAAATGCAATTCGCGTGGCGCTCGAGAGAACTCCGCCCGAATTAAGCGCCGATATTAGTGACCGGGGCATTGTTCTGACGGGAGGAGGAGCGATGCTGAAGAACCTGGATCACAGGATCCGTGAAGAAACTGGACTGCCCGTCTCGATCGCCGAAGATCCACTTGCCTCTGTGGTTCTTGGCACCGGTAAGATGCTTACCGATTTCAGACTTTTGCGGCGAATCATTATCGAATAACTGGTCCGAAGCGGCGCGGTTGTGCCAGGCGACCGCTCGCTTGTGGGTACGCTGGCGTCCCTCTATTCTGAAGTGAGATATGGTTGTCCGGCAATATAGCGTTACGGGCCACAGGGAAGGCGCACGCCTCGAGGAGCCTCGAATCGTCGAAACCATCCTGAGCCGGTATCGCAATCTGATCATTTTAGCGATGGTGGTGGTGGCCCAGCTGCTGCTGCTGGCGTGGCAGGTCCGGACAAACCAGGACGTGCGATTGATCCGAGTGTGGGCTGTGACAGCAGTGACACCCATGGCAGGAGTGATTGAGGCAGTTCGCCGGAACACGATTGGATTTTTGGAAGACTACTTCATTCTTCTGGACGTGCGCGAACAGAATCGCAAGCTTCGGGCCGAGAATAGCCGGCTCAAGATGGATAACGTTTATTACCGGAACCAGCTCCAGACGGCCGACCGGGCGCGGATTTTGAGTGTATTTCAGGAGCAGACACCTTCGAAAACCGTGGCGGCGCGAATCATCGGCAATACAACGGCATCGTCCGCGCAGGCAGTCTTCATCGACAGGGGTTCGACCAGCGGCATCGAAGACGGGATGGCGGTTGTGACCCCCGACGGAATCGTGGGGAAGGTGGTTGCTGTGTATCCGCTGGCGGCGCAAGTGCTGCTCGTGACGGATCCGACGTTTGCGGTGGGCGTGGAATCGCAGAAAGGACACATACACGGAACGCTGCAGTGCAACGGCTCGAATTGCACGGTCGATTTCATTCAAAACGAGGAGAAGGTCGCGCAAGGGGAGTGGTTTTACACTTCGGGCGAAGACCGGATCTTTCCGAAGGGGTTTCCGGTTGGGACGGTGTCTTCCATAAAACCGGGCCAATTCATGAAAGAGATTCATCTCGGGCTAAGCGGCTCACCGGGAGCAGCCGACGAAGTGCTAGTGATCCTCGAAGGAGTTCATCAGCAAATACCGACCACGCCGCCTGAGCAGCATATGGCAAAGGCTTTGCCGCCGCCTCCGCCCGAGAATGCGAGCACGGACCAGCAAGCGCCGAAGCTTTCAACGGAAGCCGACAGCATTAAACAAAAATATCTAGAGGTTGGAAAGGCGCAAAACCACGAGTTCGGCGCAGTAGGTTCGAATATACCTAATTTCAACCAGAACCAAGCTTCTCCGCCGGCGGCGCCGACTGGCCAGGCAGTTCCCGGTCCAGCTGCATCCGCGCCGAAGACACCGGCTGCTGGTCCAGCGGCGGCTTCGAAGCCACAGGCTCCAGCTCCGCCGCCGCAGCCTTCCGGTTCTATTCTTGGCGCGCGGCCCCAGACTCATTCGACTCCGCCACCGCGGAAACCGGCTGCCGAGCAGACACCAGCAGGAGGGCCACCGTTGCCGTTAGGGGCTCCTCGGAAAAAGCCGGTTCCGTCCGAGCCCAGCGTACCCCCGCAATGACAGAGTACGGCGATCAGCTCTTACGCAGACCGGCTCGCGAAAATTGGTTCGGCCGCTTCCAGGTGGTGGCGCTGGTGGCGCTCACGCTGGTGGCAATTATCGCGCAGGTTTACATCCCGCGGCTGATTCCGAACACCAGCTTTCTCGAGATTCCGCTACTGTTCACTATTTATTTCAGCCTGATGAGGCATAGCCAGCTCTCGGGGTTGTTTTTCGGCGCTTTTGTCGGGCTGGCGCAGGATTCGCTTTCGAATCTGCCGTATGGGATGTATGGGATTGCGAAAACGCTGGTGGGCTATTTCGCGGCATCGGTCAGCATGCGTTTCGACGTGGACAACGTATTTATCCGGTTTACGCTGACTTTCTTCTTTTTCTTTTTTCACCAGTTTTTCTACTGGATTATGCGCCGGTCACTGCTGGGACAGCAAGTGCCACTCGACCCCCAGAAAATTCTGCTACAGGCGGCTTTAAATTCTGTTGTGGCTGTGCCCTTGTATCTGATCCTGGACCGGATGAAGTTGTCGGGTACGTGATTTGGATTGGGTCAGCGGTTTTCTTCGAGATGTTTGAGGCGCGCGTCCATGACCTCTTCGACTCGGCGCAGCCCCGCCAGGGTGGCAGCCGATTCGGCGCGGATCAAATCCCGCAGGTCGTCGAAGCGCTTGTCCAGACCGCTTTTCGTATCGTCGATGCGCTTGTCGAGAACCTCGATCCGCCTTCCCAGAGAGCTCTGGGCGTCGTCGATGCGCTTGTGCAGATCGCTGAACCTGCCGTTGGAGTGCATCCAGGCCAGAATGACGGCGATGAAGGTGGGCAGACTGCCGACGAATTGAGAGAGGGCAACTGTCGTGTCGATCTGCATTTGCCGGCTTTTCGTGATTTTAACGTCAATGCATCAGTACCTTTGTACCCAATCCCGGATAGAATAAAGTTGTCGGGTGCATGGAGAGGTCTAGCGCCCGCGCGATATTTGTGGCCTTAGTTGAGAGTCAACGCGAGCGGGAGGAGGTAACCTCCGAGCAGCTCCTGCGCGACAGCACCAAAGCAGCAACGGGCAAGATTGTTGTTTTCCAGTATTTGGTGGTCGCAGTCTTCATCTTTTTGCTATCCGCGTTCTGGGCGCTGCAGGTCCAGAATCCCGATTATTATTCCGAAGCGGCGGAGAAGAACAGGGTCAAATCGACGCCGATTTTGGCGCCCCGCGGCAAGATTCTAGACCGGGATGGGCGGGTGATCGTCGACAACAAAGCTTCGTATTCCGTACTTCTCAACCGGGACCAGTTGAAATCGGAGCACCTGCCGGCGATTGCTGAGGCGCTTGGGCTCGATTACAACGAGCTGGCGGAAAAGATCCGGAAGATGGGTACGCGGCCCCAGCTTGTCATAAAGGATGAATTGACGCGGGATGAGATGGCGTGGGTGGAATCGCATCGCGATCCGTCGGCCTTCCCCGAAATGGAAGTGATCAAGTCGTGGCGGCGGTTATATCCGCAGGACGGTTATGCTGCGCACGCGGTCGGCTACGTCGGCGAAATCAGTGAAAGCGAGCTCGATCAGCCGCAGTTTATCGATTACCACCCGGGCGACATCATCGGCAAGGACGGCATCGAGAAGGAATACGACTCGATTTTGCGCGGAACCGACGGCGAGCGCCGCGTACTGGTGGATAGCATGGGCCGCGAGCGCCAGGTGGATAAGCCGAAGGATGTGGTGGCCGGCAAAGACCTTCAACTTACACTGGACCTCGACTTGCAGTCGGTGGCCGAGCTGGCGATGGACGGTAAGCGCGGCGCTGTCGTAGCCCTCGATCCACGCAATGGAGACGTACTGGCGATGGTGAGCCGCCCGGCCTTCGATCCGAACAAGTTTACGGGCCGCATTAGCAAGACGGACTGGCAGGAGATTGCTGGCGATCCGTTCAAACCCCTGATGAACCGGGCAATCCAGGCTGAATTTGCACCAGGGTCAACGTTTAAACCGATTGTCGCCATGGCTGGGCTCGAGACGGGCGTCATCGACGACACGACGGATTTTCATTGCCCTGGCGGCGCGTCGTTTTATGGGCATTACTTCGCCTGCCATTTGAAACACGGGCACGGCGACATTACGCTCCACCGGGCAATTGCCCAGTCGTGCGACGTCTATTTCTACAACGTTGGCAACCGGCTGGGCATCGACCGGATCGCCAAATATGCGGAGATGGCCGGCTATGGATCTAAAACCGGGATCGATTTGCCGAACGAGCGCGAAAGCACAATGCCGTCGACTCGTTGGAAAATGCGCAATTATCGGCAGAAGTGGTACGCCGGAGAGACGATTTCGGTGGCAATCGGGCAGGGCGCGGTGACGATCTCTCCGCTCGAAATGGCGTCGGCCATTGGCGGCCTTTCTCTAGACGGCAAGTGGATGAGGCCGCACATGGTGAAGAGCACGAAGCCGGTAATGATACGGCAGGCGCAGTTCAAAGAAGAAAACTTTCAAGATGTGATGAGCGGGATGTATGCAGTGGTGAATGAGGGCGGCACGGGCCGCGCCGCGGTTCTTCCCAACATTTCCGTTTGCGGCAAGACGGGGACGGCGCAGCTGGCATCGACCGAACTCGTCAAGGGTGGCAAAAAGACGCTTAAAAATAATGCGTGGTTCGTTGCATTCGCGCCGAAAGAAGCGCCGGAGATTGTGGTGGTAGCTCTCTTTGAGAATGGAGAGGAAAGTTACAACGCAGTTCCCATCGTGCGTGATGTTCTGAAGGCTTATTTCGACAAGAAAGCGCGGTTGGCGAAGGGACAATTGCAACTGGCCCGCGAGATACGGCCGCCGCTTATTTTGCCGCTTGTCAGACCGGCGGCGTTGTTGTTTGGAGATGTAATCCATTGACGATCCGGGTTCTGCGCGGCATCGATTGGTACCTGCTGGTGCTCACGCTCCTGCTGTGTGCGTTGGGCGTTCTTCAGATCTACAGCGCGACGCACGGAACGAAATGGCAGGATGCCTGGTGGAAACAGTTGATCTTTGTTGCGTTTGGGCTGGGGCTGATGTGGATTATGAGCCAGCTCGATTATCACTCTCTGGTGTCGCGCGTTTACCCATTATATGGCGCGACGATCGGCTTGCTGATTGTCACCATGCTGGTGGGCAGCCGCGTGTTCGGATCGACGCGTTGGATACGGGTGGCTGGCTTTACGTTCCAAGTCTCGGAATTCGCCAAGATCGTCGTGGTGCTGCTGGTGGCCCGCTACCTTTCCGATTTGAGGGCGGGGCAGCAGGTAGTGTGGCAGGATCTGGCCAAGCTCGGGGGATTGGTAGCGGTACCGATGGTGCTGGTAATGAAGCAGCCAGATTTAGGAACTTCTTTAACCTATATTCCGATTCTTGTGTGCGGCATACTGATGGCCGGTTTGCGAACGAAGTATCTGCTGATCATTGCCACAGCGCTCCTGGTTTGTCTGCCTATCGGTTATCATTTTCTTAAGCCTTACCAGAAGGATCGATTGGCTAGTTTTGTGGACCCGGAGCGTGACCCGAAAGGGACCGGCTTCCAGGTGATTCAATCGAGAATCGCGGTGGGCAACGGAGGCATGTGGGGGCGCGGCGTCACCCAGGGTTCTCAAACGCATCTTGGTTTCCTGCCTGTGCCTCACACGGATTTCATCTTTTCGTCGTTTGCGGAAGAACATGGTTTCGTGGGAGTAGTGGTTGCGCTGGTCTTGTTTTTTTTATTCATCATGCAGGTAGTTCAGAATGCACAAACCGCGGGAGATCGGGAAGGCGTTTACATCTGCATGGGCATTGGTGCGTTGATCTTATTCCACGTGCTCGTGAACGTGGGAATGGTGGTGGGGCGAATGCCGGTCACCGGCATCCCTCTTCCCCTCATGAGCTCTGGGGGATCCAACGTACTTTCCGTTTTTTTGATGTTAGGCCTGGTGAATAGCGTCAGGCTAAGACGTTCGGTAACGACGTAGGTTTTGGAAAGCTGGTTCGACGAAATAAGTGACGCGCCGGACTGAGTAGGACAATAAAGTTTCGGATTTGCTGAGAACAGGTTACCGTTAGATGAAAACCCGGTAATCGAAACAGGAGGCGGGTGTCTGGGTCCGGGCGTAGCACAAGGCGTTTGGCGCCGTGGTGCGAAGCCCAGGTTTAATGAGAGCAAGACTCCGCGCGATCTCCTGGCAACAAGTTTTGCGATGGCCTGCGACATGATATCGCGGCCTTATCATTTCAGCGCACCGAACTTCGCTGTACTCTCGTCATCGGCTCGAAAGGCGGTGATCGACATGAGTAAGGAACTGGTGATTAGCAAAAATCGCCATGAGACAAAAGTTGCGGTGTTAGAAGACGACCAACTGGTCGAAGTTTCATTTCAAAGAGCAAACGAGTATTCACTCGCCGGAAGTATCCATAAAGGACGCGTGACGCGGGTGTTGCCCGGCATGCAATCGGCTTTCGTGGATCTGGGGCTCGAGCGGGACACATTCCTTTATGTCTCCGATTTCTTCGAAGAGAATCCGGACATTGACACGGTATCTGAGGAAAAAATCTCAAGACCGGCGCGATTCGAACCGCGGCGCGATCGAAATGGAGACCGTGAAAAGCCGGCGGAAGTCGCGCAGCCGGCGTTAGTGGAAGATGCGAATGCTTCCAATGCAGAAGCTGCCAAGGGCGGAGGAGGAGTTGCTGAGAATGCTGCGGAAGCGCCTGGCGATGCTTTGCACGAACGTCGTGGTCGGCGGTCGCGCCGCCGGCGATCGAGAGGCAGAGGCTTCCCGGATACCAAATATGCGCGGCCGTCTGTTTCGGCAGCCAGCATAACCGAAGAACCGCATGAGAGGGAAGAGGCAATCGAAGAAGCGTCGAGTGATGTAGTGGTCTTGCCCGGCGAGTCGCTGGCAAAATATCGGCACGTTCATTCGGACACGGAGCCTGCCGAAGCGGAATCAGAGCCCGTGATCGCGTCGGAAGAGGAAGTGGAGGGTGTGGGCGGCGATGAGGCTCGTGAGATTCCCCCTCCTGAGGCGATTCCGGAACTGCTTGACGAAACGGAGGAGCAGGAGCGCCACGCAACCCAACAAGATGTCTGGGCTGCCGGAGCGAAGACGCGGTCAGCGGATTATTCGATTCACTTAGTAAGTGAAATCGACGAGCCGATTGAACCCATTGAGATAGAAGAATCGGAAACCGTTGAACTTGAAGCCGAGTTTGCCGGCGGGCCGAGGGAAGATGAGCCGGCGAGCGTATTCCTGGAAGCTGAGCCTGAATCGACCGAGCGCAGTATCGAGGAGGCGCCCAAAGCTGTGAGCGGCGAACCCGCCGAATTATCTTCCGGGGTGAGCGTCGCCGGTGGGCAAGCGGCCGCCGAGCCGGAGGCACGTAAAGCGGAAGGACAAACGGCGAGTGTCCGCGAGCAAGGTGGAAGGTATATGCACCGTGTGTCGCGGCGGATGCGGCGGCGGCGTGGAAGATTCGGCCCCGCTGTCGAAAGCTCTGAAATGGTGGGCGGCGCGACAGGGGCTGCAACGGCTTCCGCGACGGAGACTCGTGGAGAAGAGGCGAAGCAAGAGCGCGAGGAACGCGAAACAAAAAGCGAGCGCGCCCTGCCTTCGATTACCGACCTGCTGAAGTCTGGACAAGAGATTATCGTTCAGATTGCCAAGGAGCCGCTAGGGCAGAAGGGGGCCCGCATTACTTCGCATGTGGCGCTTCCCGGGCGCTATGTAGTTTTCATGCCGAGCGTGGAACACCTAGGCGTGTCAAGAAAGATCGCGAGCGAAGAGGAGCGGCACCGGCTCAAGAAAATTCTACAGGCGCATCGCGCGGGCACGACAGGCGGGTTTATCGTTCGAACGGCGGGAGAGGGGCGCACGGAAGACGAGATCGCTTCCGACATGAATTTTCTCTACAATCTCTGGCTCGATATCCGGCAGAAAGCGGAAAAGAAGCCAGCGCCGCTGCTGCTCCACTGCGATTTGGACGTCGTACAACGCATTCTTCGCGATCAGTTGACCGACGAGTTCAAGGCCATTTGGGTGGATAACGAGGAGATGTACGAGAGCGTAGCCAGCTTTGTTCAGCGTTTTCAGCCTGCGCTTGTAGGCCGAGTGAAATTGTACACTCGCAATGCGCCCATCTTCGATGCATTTAACATCACCCAGGAACTGGAGAAGGCGCTTCGCCCAAAAGTGTGGCTGAAGTCGGGCGGATACATCGTCATCAATCAGACCGAGGCGCTGGTGGCGATCGATGTAAACACCGGAAAGTTTGTAGGAAAATCAAACCGCCTCGAAGACACAATCGTCAAGACGAACACCGAAGCGGTGAAGGAGATTGTCCGGCAGATACGGCTGCGCGATCTGGGTGGCATTATCGTGGTGGATTTCATCGATATGGACGAGCGGAGAAACCGGCAGAAAGTGATGCAGACGCTCGAGGAAGCGATGCACGCCGATAAGGCCCCTTACAAGATTTTGCAGTTTAACGATTTTGGGCTGGTGGCCATTACCAGAAAGCGTGTGAAACAGAGTCTCGAACGGACTCTGTGTGCTCCTTGCCCGTATTGCGAGGGCGCCGGGTACGTAAAGAGCGTGCAGACCGTAATCAGCGATGTGTTGGTGGAAGCGCAGAAGATCGCGCCGGCGCTGGATCGCAAAGATGCGGTTCTTCGATGCAATCCGGAGGTTGCGAAGGTGCTGAAATCGAAAGACAACCAGTACCTGGAAGAGCTGGAGGAGATATTGGGGCGACCGGTCCTGGTCTCGAGCGATGGTCAGATTCATCTCGAGAAATTCGATCTGGCGTAGCCGCTCTTAATGGACTGCCGACCACAACGAGCTCGCGTGCTTGATTCTCGTTTCTGTTGTCAACCGGAGAGATGGCCGAGTGGTTGAAGGCGCACGCTTGGAAAGCGTGTTTAGGGGAAACTCTAACGTGGGTTCGAATCCCACTCTCTCCGCCATGTTGTTTTCTATAACTTAGGAACAGCGCCGAAATTTTGGGGGCAATCAACGGCAATGCGGCGAAAATACTGCTATGCCCCTGAACCTTTACCGCGGCCATCGGCCCGGCTGCGAAGGCGGCCATCCGCATGATCTTCGGTCCGGCGAATTCGAGGAAAGAAAGAAAACCTGGCGCCGCTCTTCGTGTCTCATATTCGCGTCAGGAACACTGGCCGGAAAATTCAGGCGCAAGTCTACCGGCAAATGTGAATGGCCTATCGCGAGGGCCATTTCTGAGGCCTGGGAGAAGGGCGGCACTTGGGATGAGGATCGACCTATGCCCCAAACGGTCCCGACGATCGAGACTCTCCCAGACCGTGTCACAATCGATCAGGCCGCCAGAGCTTTCCTTGCTGAGCGTGAAGAATCAGCTGCTACTAATACCCAGCGCAAGAACCGCTACGTGAAGTCCCGAAGCCATCGGCAGGCGAGCTCTCTCACTCTAGCTAGGAGCTTGTTGAAATAAATGAATTCGGTGCAGCCGAACTGCGAGCCAAACCGCGAAAAAGGGCTTTACTGTAAGTGTGTGTGGTGACGTTCTCTGGGTATTTTCGTGTTGAAAAGTGGCGTTTTTCGCATTTGCAGGCACACTACTGCTATGCGGTCGCCAGATTCAACTTGGGCAGACGCCATGAGATGAGTTGACACGCGGCGGCGCTCATTAGGAACTGCCAGCCAACCTTAGGTAAGCCGGGCAGCTTGGTTTTTCGCATGCCGCCGCTTTGCTTCATCAAGCCGAATGCCCTTTCAATCAGCGGAGGCTTTGACTGGCTCTGTTCGTAGCAGGCGTGCCTGGTCGCGCGCGCATCGGTGGCGCTTCCTCCAGGGCGCTTCGAATTTTGCGCAAACGTGCGCGCGCACACCCATGGCACGCACCGTTTCCACGAAGTCGCGCGTGTCGTATCCTTTATCTGCGCCTACGCTGCGCGGCTGCGGATTCCGTTTCCACAAACGATGCTCCGGGTCCGAAGCAATCGGCCGATTCTGCTGCTGTCGAAGATTTTGCCGAATATAAAGACGCCCGCAATCCCAGCACGGCCGGCCGAAATATTTTGCAACTGCCACCGCTGCATTACACTCCATGGGTTTGAACCCGGAGCTCAACCAGAAATGCGTATAAATGTAGGCCGCCTCCACATTTTTGAGCACTTGGCTCGTAAATCCCACGCGGACGTATCGCATGCAAACTAAGTCCTTTGCCTTGTCGTTGATAGTCGTGTTGTTCAGCAACCCGGCGAATCCAGGAAGTGAACCATGTCGATGTTACAGCGAACTTCGTAAGTCCGCGCACATGGAATTGGGGGTACGCTTCGACACGGTAAGCCCTATCTTGAAGGAGCAGTTCGCGCACGCGATGGATTTTTGGGCAGGAGTGCTGGATATGGACTGGCATCCGGATAATACATCGAATTGTGCAATTAGAGTTACTGAGGGACCTCCCGAGAACTTTGCATTAGACGATATCGCCCAGGCCGATTCTCTCGAGATGGACACATTTGGCGGCGAAGTTTCATTCAATCCAGCAGCCTCGATGGAATCTTCAGAGTTGTACCTAATTTCCATTCACGAGATTGGACATCTTTTCGGACTCGAACACAATCCGAGTGCAATGTCGGTCATGTATTATCTCGAGATCGAGGGTCCGCAGAGGCTTGACGAAACGGACATAGCTGCGCTCGGCGTGCATCATAAGCTGCGCGACATCAGAAAGACACGCTATGATCTCTTTTTGCCGTCCGATTTACGTGCCCCGTTTCGTCCCACCTCGTGGAGACGGACGAAGGCGCGATGCTTCGAGCTACTCCAGGGTGAAAGCTAGGAATTGGAGTCTTGAATCGCGCTGGATCTGCAGCACCACTGGCGCGCCGGGCGATAGCGCCTTCAATGTCTCTCGAAGCCGGTCCAGCATTGTTATAGGCTGGCCGTTCAATTGTCGAATTACATCACCGGTCATAACCGGCACCTCGCCGGCGGACCCCGCTGCCTTCGCTGCGACAATGATTTCAAACGAATCGTGCGGTCCAGAGACCATCGATGCGATTTTCTGGTCGGTCTCGAGGCCGAGTATTCCCAGAGCTGGCCAGATTCGTCGCAGGGTCCGCTACCGAAATCACCTGCCATATCGCGGACGGATTCCGTGAGCGGAGCGAACGAACTCGACGAGCGGAATCCGGTTGGGCGAACCGACAAAGCAGAACCGAGATGAACGCCGGGCGCGGCCAGGCGATCACGCCGTCAAGCGAAGCAGTCCCCGGTCAAGGTCGGCGGCAAGGGGAGCAACGATGACGATGGAAACGCGTGAGTGTGGCTATTTAGGCAGTTCGAATTTTGCTAAGGAACTAGAGCTGCGGGAACAGAAACGGAATGCAAATCGGCGCAGCTTAGTCAATTCTGGGTTGTTCCTCTTGCCATTGACTGCAAGGCAAGGCCAGGAACCCGGATCGGGCGTGCCTAATCTTCCGGCCGGATCCGTAAGGCGCTTTGCCCTTCGCGTGGGTGGTTGGCGCACCAGCCTGTTCCAATCGTGAGACTATTGGCCTAATACGTTGGGAACCCGGGATCTCAACTCTGAAGTCTGCTCGTCCGCTTACAGGCGGAGGCTCAGGTGAGTGCATTGAAAATCGCCGCTCGAAAACTTGTTCACGCCTTTCGTTTGCACGGGCCTCTTGCAAATAATCCCACTGCCAGGATTTTGCACACGCTTGTGGTCTGCGTATTACTGTGGACGGTTCTTGAATTCGCACTGGCGATACCGTTTTTGGCGGTCCGAAAGGGAGCCGCTTCCATGCTGTGCTCTTTTGAGGTGGCGATGCTTCTCTGCTCATTGATTTTGCTCAAGCGGGGCGCCATCCGGAAGGCAAGTCTCGTGTACCTCTCTGCTACCTGGGTTGTAGCGACTGTTTTGACCGCGCTCAACGGAGGCATACGGAGCCCAGGTCTGGTGTTCTATATCGCACTGCCCATCTCCGCCGCGTGGCTCCTCGGCTTTGGTGCGACCCTGTGGGTGACGGGCTTGTGCCTTGTGACTTCGCTTGCGATGGCGCTGCTAGAAATAGCTGGTAGGCCATTACCGAGGTTCTTTCCCGGTACGCCGGCGAGCATATGGTTTACCATTCTGTTTCCAACCATCATTTCCACAGTTCCGGTGGCGCACGTGTTGCGAATTCTAAACGAGGCCCTGGAACGATCGCAACGGGATGAGGAAGCCCTGCGCCGCGAGCACGGCTTGCTGACTCGCATAATGGAGACCAGCCCCGCTGCGATTGTGACTCTCGATAAGGCTGGCGAACCACAGTTCGCCAACGCGAATGCGGAGAAGACATTTGGCGTCAGTGACGATGCTCACTTCCGGCAAGCGTACAACCGTCAGAGTAGAGCGGTATTTGATTCGAGCGGGCGCCGGCTACCGTATCACGAGACGGCGACGGCGCAGGTGATCGCCACGGGAAGGCAAGTGTATGGCGCGCAGTACTGGATTGAACGATCGGACGGCAAACGCATTTTAATCTCCACGAATGCCGCGCCTCTTCTAAATTCGGCCGGAGAACTTGAAGGTGTGGTTGCGGCTGTGGAAGACATCACCGAACGGAGGCGCGCCGAAGAAGAACTGCAGAAGCACAAGGAACATTTGCAGGAACTTGTGGAACAGCGCACGTCGGAACTGATAGTGGCCCGGGATGAGGCTCAGGCAGCGAACCGCGCCAAGAGCGCCTTTCTTGCGAAGATGAGCCACGAACTGCGAACACCCCTCAGCGCAATCCTCGGGTTCTCGAGCCTGTTGGGGACGGAGCGTAACCTTACCGATCGGCAGCGAGGCGATCTCGACATAATTAACCGCAGCGGTGCGTATCTCCTGGAGTTGATCAACGACCTGCTGGACGTCTTTAAAATCGAGGCGGGACGGACGGTGGTGGAAAATGCGCCTGTCGATCTGCTGAACCTGGTGCGCGAGGTGATGGTGCTGATGGGCGTCCGCGCCAGAGAAAAAGGGCTGAATCTTTCCTTCAAGACGTCATCCGACGTACCGAAATACATCCGGTCAGATTCTGCCAAGCTGCGACAGGTATTGGTCAACCTTGTCGGCAATGCCATCAAGTACACGGAAAAGGGCAGTGTCGGCATTAAGGTGAATGCCGAGAAGCGGGCGGGCGATGGCGGCGTGCTGCTCATGATTGACGTTGAGGATACTGGAATCGGCATCGCGGCCGAAGATCAGGTACGTATTTTTGATCCTTTTGTCCAGGGAGGCAATTCAAAAACTTCTTCGGGCACCGGCCTCGGGCTGAGTATCACACGACAGTTTCTTCATCTGATGGGAGGCGCCATAACATCAGAAAGCATGCCCTCCGTGGGATCCGTCTTCCGCCTACGCTTGCCTGTACTGTTGAGTGAAGAATCGGAAGTGGTCAACAGAAGCCGCGGGAGCGAGCGGGTCACCAAAGTTGCACCCGGCGAGCCAGAATACCGAATCCTTGTGGTGGAGGATGAGAGCGCACACGCATTCCTGCTGCAGCGCCTGCTGACGGCCGCTGGCTTCCGCGTTTTGCTCGCCAGTAACGGAGCGGAGGGCATAGAAGCGTTCCGTGAGTGGAAACCCCACTTTGTGTGGATGGACCGCCAAATGCCCGTTATGGATGGTCTGGAAGCGGTTCGGCGGATTCGGGCGATGGGCGGCGGCAGCCACGCGAAAATCGCGGCCGTCAGCGCCTCGGTTCTTCCCGAGGAGCGCGAGGAAGTCTTGGCTGCCGGGTTTGACGACTTCGTAACTAAGCCCTTCACAGCGGAAGCTATCTTCAGTTGTATGGGGCGGCATCTCGGCGCGAAGTATTTATTTGAGGAATCGCCTGGCTCGCCTGCAAACTGCACCGGGCCTCTTAATCCCGAGGCGCTGGCCGCGATTCCTGAAGAGCTGCGAGATCAATTGGAAAGCGCCCTAGTCCGTTTAGACGTCCAACGAATTTCGCGTGTCATTGATCGCATTTCCGAAACCGTGCCTGCTTTAGGCGGGCTGCTGGCCGAGCACGCGAGCAGGTACGCGTTCACGTCTATGCTGCGGGCTTTGCAAGGCGGCCGCGGTAAGCCGGCGCTGCAAGAGTAACTGATGGCGAATTTAGGCACCATCCTAGTAGTGGACGACGAACCTGCATCCCTGAAACTACTGACCGATCTTCTAACGAATCACGGATATGAGGTGCGCCCTGCGGACAGCGGCGAACTGGCGCTCGAATCGGTGAGGGCAAGAGCGCCGGAATTGATTCTGCTGGATCTGCGAATGCCGGGCCTGAGCGGGTTTGAGGTCTGCCGGCGTTTGAAGGCGATCCCTGAGAGTCGCGGAATTCCGGTTATCTTCGTGAGCTCGAGCCACGAATCGGATGAGCACGTGGAAGGCCTGCGGCTAGGCGCAGTAGATTTTATTGTCAAACCATTCCGCAGCGAGGAACTGCTTGCGCGGATGCAAACACATCTTCAATTGCGGCGCCTGCAGACTCAATTGGAAGCGCTGGTAACCGAACGAACACGAGATCTACGGGCCGCCAACGAGCAGCTTCAGCGTGAACTGAGCGAGCGCAGAATGATCGAGGAGGCCCTCAGAGAGAGCGAGGGCCGTTTTCGCGATGCGGCGGATACGGCGCCGGTTATCATTTGGGTCAGCGGCCCGGACGGAAAACTCACCTTCTGCAACAAACGAGCTTTGACACTGACCGGCCGCACCATGCACCAGCTTGCCGCGGGGGCCTGGAGGGAAGTCATTCATCCCGATGATCTGGACGGCGTATTGCACGAATATTCCGCCGCCATCACGTCGCGGCAGGAATACGAGCTGGAGGCCCGTTTCCGGCGCGCGGACGGGGAGTATCGCTGGATGCTCAGCACGAGCGTACCGCGCTTCATCGGCGACGTTTATGCCGGGCAAATCGGAACTCTGAGCGACATCACCGACGTTAAAAGGAATCAGGAGAACATGCTGGCTACGCAGAAGCTGGAAAGCCTGGGAGTTCTTGCCGCCGGCATCGCACACGACTTCAACAACCTGCTCGGGAGCATTTCCGCTGAGGCAGACTTTGCCTTATCTGAAACGCCCGGCAATTCTTCCGTACGTGAAAGCCTGGATCGCATCGGAGGGGCCGCAATTCGTGGCTCGGAAGTGGTGAGTCTGATGATGGATTACGCGGGCGGCAGCGGCGGCAATGAAGCCTTCGAGAGCGTGGATATTTCTTCTCTGGTGCAGGAAATGCTGGAGTTCCTCAAGGTCACGGTCTCAAAGAAAGCCGTATTGCAGATCAACCTCGACAAGGAACTCCCGGCCATTCGAGCGAACCCAGCACAGATACGGCGGGTTGTGATGAACCTGGTCATCAATGCTTCCGAAGCGCTCGACGGTCGGGGTGGCGTGATTCAAGTGTCAACCTCCCGCACACGCGTTTATGAGGCCAGCCGATTTGTGGCGGGGGCCAGTCTGCCGGAGGGAGACTACGTTCTCCTCGAAGTTTCGGACACAGGCCATGGCATGACGCAACAGGCTCAAGCTCAGATATTTGATCCGTTCTATACAACCAAATCGATGGGCCGCGGCCTTGGTCTCTCCGCCGTGCAAGGTATTGTCCGTTCGCACGGCGGTGCCATTCGAGTCACGAGTGAAGCAGGCCTAGGTTCCACCTTCCAACTGTTCCTACCATTTGGACAGGTCCCGGACCAAGTACGGCGGCCAAGCGACAGCCCGATTGAGGTAGAGCAACCGGCTACCGGGAATCAAACCGTCCTGCTGATTGAGGACGAGGATACGCTTCGACTCGCAGTGTCAAAGTCTCTTGCCAAAATCGGATTTTCCGTGCTCACGGCTGCCAACGGCGTCGAGGCGGTGAATCTCTTTCGCTCCCGCGCGGATGATGTCGGAGCAATTCTGCTCGATCTGACTCTTCCCGGTCTTTCAGGTCCTGAAGTTTTCCGTGAGGTCCGCCGGATTAAGCCCCATGTAAAAGTTGTTCTCACAAGCGCCTATGATTGGGACAGGGCAGCGGCTGAATTTGCCATCGGGACAGAGCATGTTTCCGGCTTCATCCGAAAGCCATATCGGATTGGCGAGCTTGCCGAAAAGCTTCGGCACGCGCTGACTCAAGATGACCCCCACCGTAAAAGTGGGACTAGCCTTGAGATGAAGTAATTAGACGTTCAGCCCAGGATGCTTCGAGCTACTCCAAGGTGAAAGCCAGGAATTGGAGTCTTGAATCGCGCTGGATCTGCAACACCACTGGTGCGCCGGGCGATAGTGCCTTCAAGGCTGCTCGGAGCCCATCCAGCGTTGTCATGCGCTTGCCGTTCAGCTGTCGGATTACATCTCCGGTGACAAGCGGCACTTCATCGGCGGAGCCGGCCGCCTTCGCGGCGACGATGATTCCGAACCGGTCGCGCAGTCCGGAGACCATGGATGCGATTTTCTCGTCGATCTCAACCCCAAGTATTCCCAGAGCCGGCACCAGATTCTTGCTAGGGTCCGCCAGCGAAATCACTTGTTCCATATCGCGGTCTTCTTCCACGACCGGTACGCTGAATGTTTCCCGATCCGCTCCGCGAAGCACCACGACCTGCGCGTTGTCCTTAAAATCGCGCAAAAGGAAATAGTAGCTGACAGTGGGCAAGTTATCGGCCGGTTGGCCGTCAAGGGACACCAGAACGTCGCCGGCCTTGAGGCCCGCGGCTTCGGCCGGACTTCGGGGCAACACGTCGGAAATGATTACTCCGTAGTCTTTCGACAGCCCGAGGGCCGCTGCTATCACCGGCGTTATCGTTTGAATCTCTATCCCGATCTCTTGCGGGCGCAAATGTCCAAATTGTTTCAACTGGCGATAGACGGTCCGCACCGTAGCGCTCGGAATGGCGAAGCCCAGTCCTTCATTTCCGCCCGATTGAGACAGGATAAACGTGTTCATGCCTACGACCTCACCCTCCACGTTCACAAGCGGCCCGCCTGAATTCCCTGGGTTGACCGGCGCATCCGTCTGGATATAAATCAGCGGGGAGTCGGGATCGATCTGCCGCGCGACGGCCGACACGAGTCCGTGAGTCACCGTGCTCCGAAGTCCCTCGGGACTTCCGAAAGCAAACACGGTTTCGCCTTGCCGCAGGTTTCGGTACGCGGCGAGCGGCAGCGTGGGAAGCTTTGTGCCCTCAACCTTCAAGAGCGCCAGGTCGATTTCGCGCGCCTGGCCGACGATGCGAGCCGGAACGATATTGACTCTGGATGAGAGCGCCGTTGCCAGCGATCCGTCGGAGTCGGGCGGCGGGAGAACGACTTGAATGCGCTGCGCACCCTTGACAACGTGGGCATTCGTCATAATGTAGCCCTCGGAATCGATAACGAAGCCCGATCCAATCGCGCGCTGCTGCCCGACTACTCCTCCGGTTCTTCCGGGGCTTTGTTCTAAAGGCCCGTAGCTGGTGACGAGAATCTGGACGACGCTGGGCGCAACTTTCTTAATGAGTGCGTCGACTAATTGGTTAGCCCGCCGCAATGTATCTTGCGGGTTTTCTTGCGCTGATGCTGAGGTGACGGAGAACAACGAGAGAGTAAAAATTGCCTCAGCCGCGAGCGCCCTGAACTGGATGAATCTCGCCGGTTTCATGCTGGTTGTTCGCCCTCCTTTATTTCACGCGCTCGATGGCGGGACACGGCCAGATTTTGGCCACCTTGGCTCACCAAGGAGTGACTTGTCTTCGAAACGGATGAGCAGCCGGGTGCTTGAGGTGTATTTTAACGTCGATTCAAGTTTTGCGTATCGAGTATCGGCAGTGCGAATTTTCGGAATCATTGGAAGTTAAAAACCGAACACGGGGATTGAGTGCAATTTTTTCGAATCCGGATATGCGTTGCTGCATCCTTGACTAAAGTGTTGGAGATAACACAGCCACATTCGAGGCAGACGTTTTACGTGTACCGAACTGGTAGGGGAAGTAAACAATGGCGCTCGTTGCGGTTGGCGCTCCCACTGGCCGCAGTTTCACTGACTACTTGGGCCGCAGATCCTCCAAACGCGGCGTCTCTCTCCATTACAGAGCCATTGCAGGCCGTCACCTCGCCTAAGATGGCCTTTGCACGCTACATAGCCAGCCTTGGTCGCACTACGCGTTCTCCCGAATGGCAGACAGTTACCGTCGAGATCGAGGCCTCGCTGCCAGGGCTGGCGAAACAAGCACGCCTCGAAGCGATCCGGCGCAGCGGCGTGTCGGGGAACCCCGAGTATCAGGTGCTCCACATCGAGGGCGATTCCATCGTAAAGCAGCAAGTGATTGCACGCTACCTGACCGGTGAGAGAGAAGCCCAAGCCATCCCCAAAGCTTCTGTCGCTGTCTCCCCTGCGAATTACAAGTTCCGGTACGTAGGCTCGATAGCTCCTTCTGCCGGAACATTCGTCTACGTCTATCGAGTCACGCCAAGGAAGAAACGCGCCGGCCTCATGGAAGGGCAGCTTTGGATTGACGCCGCGAGCGGGCTTGCCGTCCATCAAGACGGACACCTGGTCACGAAGCTCTCGATCTTCGTGCGCCGCGTCGAACTGGTGCGAGACACGGGTTCGCGATGGTGTGCCGTATCTTGAAACTACCCGTCTTACGATCGACACGCGCCTAGTGGGGCGCGCCGAGTTGACGATCCGGGAGCACCCATACACCGGCTCCAACCAGGAGATCGCAGCTTTGCATTCAAGGGCGGGACGCCGGCCGTGAATACCCGTTCAGGCATTGCGGTCTTGTTGCTCGTATCCGCTTGCACCGCATCAAGCGCTGCAGAGCTAAAGCCGGAGACGGTCAAAGCTTGGTACGAATACATTTGCGAGGCGAACTCGCGTATGCAGGAACGCCTCCAAGTTGACGGCCGCTTCCTCTGGATTGACGAAGCCGCGGATCGGAGCCAGCGCGTGCGCGGAGGTGAAATTATAGTTGAGCCGGTCGGCGAGCATAACCCAAGGCATGTACCGGATGGCCTGATTCACGATTGGATCGGGGCGGTCTTCATCCCAAACGCCCGGCTGGAGGACGTTATCGGTGTCGTTCGCGACTACAACCGCTACAAGGAATACTATCGGCCTATCGTGATCGAGTCCAAGCTGATTCATCGCGACCGCAACGAAGATCGGGCTTCGATGCTGCTGATGAATAAATCGCTCCTTTTGAAGACGGCTCTTGACAGCGACTATCAGTCGTCCTATTTCCAGGTCGATTCCAGAAGACGGTACAGCATTTCGTCTACGACACGGATTCAAGAAGTTGACGGCTTCGGTGAACCCGGCGAACACAAGCTTCCGCCCGATGAGGGCAGTGGATATATTTGGCGCATATATACCATCGCCAGGTTTGCGGAACGCGATGGCGGAGTGTATATCGAAACCGAAGCGATTGCCTTGAGCCGCGATATTCCGTTTGCGGTTCGCTGGATGCTGGATCCGATCATCGGGCGTGTGTCGTACACGTCGTTGCGGACAGTGCTTCAGCGGACGCAAGATGCAGTCAGTGCGACGGTAGCTGCTACTTTGCCACCGGCAACGCCGGGCTCGATTGCACCGCCCGCCGCCACACTGATCACCTCTCTTCACCGCCATTAGCAACGCTTATATCGCACCTGGCTTTCGACACTGTTCAAGCCCCTCTCGCGTCCGCACGACGTTCAGTATGGCCGACCGCCCCGCGCAACGCGCTTATAAGTTCGCCTATCCGATACGGCTTTCTAACAAACGCGCAAACCTCTTCGCCGAATCCGAAGGCGTCGCTCACTCTCTCGCGATCGTAAGCGCTGGTAAGTACGATTCTTGTATCGGGCCGAATTCGGCGAACCTCTTGAAAGACTTCCACACCGGACATACCGGGCAAGGTCAAATCCAGCACGATTGTGTCGATATCCTGGGCACGCTCGTGAAACAGATCGAGCGCTGCACGTCCGTCTGCAGCGGCTAGAACAGAGAAGCCATTTTTCTTCAGCGACATCGAGACAGCCAACCGAAGCGTTTCTTCGTCCTCCACCAGTAGAACAATGCGGTTCTTTTGAATGGCTTCCGCTGCAGGTGGCGGGCTAACAGATTTTCGTTTCGCCTCCACAGCGTGAGCGCACGGTATGAATACTCGAAAGGTAGATCCTTGCCCTGGTGCGCTTATCACACGAATCGCGCCTCCATGGGAACGAATTATCCCCTGAACGGCCGAGAGCCCGAGGCCGCGGCCCACAGCCTTGGTTGTAAAAAAGGGGTCGAATGCTTTGGCCAAGGCTTGCTCGTTCATGCCACAACCGGTGTCGGAGACTTCGAGCAAAACGTAATCTCCATCGGGCAAACTTGCCGTGCCGTTTTCGTGTGATCCAGGACGTGCACGAACGAACGTAGTGCCCACACGGATGAATCCCTTCGTGGCGCCAAGGGCTTCAGAGGCATTCGTCACAAGATTCATCAACACGCGCCGGAGCTGTGTCGGATTTGCGCGGACAGGAGGGCAGTCTTTAGCGAATCTGGTTTCCAATGTTGCCGTTTTCGAAATGGAAACCTTCAGGAGGTCGAGTATTTCGTGAATTAGGAAAGATAGATCGACCGCCTCGAATGCTGCCTCATCTCCTTTGCCCCCTGCATAGGCCATGAGTAAGTTGAGGACTTCCGAGGCGCGCATCGCGACGGAGCAGATCCGATCAAGACTCTTTCGGCCGGCCGAATCGGGAGGGAGATCTGCAAACGCGAGATCCGCCTCGGCGAAAATGCTGCCCAACATGTTGTTGAAATCGTGAGCTATACCGGCTGCGAGCACGCCCAGACTTTCCAATTTCTGAGTAGCAAGCATCCGTTCCTGGCTTAATCTGAGATCGGTGAAATCAATGCAGGATCCTATGTAGCCAGCAAACGTGCCGCCCGGTTCAAATCGGGGAACGCCGGTATCCAAAACCCATCGGTACTCGCCATCTGCACGATGCAAACGGTATTCCATTTGAAAGGGTCGACGCTCGTCGAACGACGACGAATATGTCTCATTGCATTGGTCGAGATCATCGGGATGGACGTCTGCAGCCCATCCCTCACCCAATTCCTCTTCCATGGTGCGGCCCGTGAAGTCTAGCCAACCTTTGTTGAAGAACGTACAAAGCTTATCTGGACCGCTTACCCAGATCATCACAGGCGCCGTGTCGGCCATGTTCCGGAAGCGCTCTTCTGTCTCGCGCAAGGCGCGTTCAGCGAACGTGCGTTCAATAAGATCGAGCTCTAGCTGCCGGTTCGCGACGACTAGTTCCGCTGTTCGTTCAGCTACCCGCTTTTCCAGGTCCGCGCGCAGACGTCCGAGTTCAAGCTGTGTGTGAATACGGGCAAGCAGCTCCTCCCTTTGGAGTGGCTTGGAAATGAAATCCAGCGCGCCGAGCTTCAGCCCTTGTATCCGCTCTTCCGCGTTGTGCGATGCGCTGATAAACATCAGCGGGATGTCGCGTGTTTCGGTGCGGGCCTTAAGCCGCCGGCAAACCTCGAACCCATCGACCCCCGGCATCCGCATATCAAGCAGGATCAGGTCCGGCGCCTTCTCGCGTACGGACTGTAACGCCAGTTCTCCGCTATCGGCTGGACGTACGTGATACCCCTCGGCGCGCAGAATATTCGTCAGCAGTTGCAACGAATCCAACTCGTCGTCAACGACTAGGATCGTAGCCGCTTCCATCATGATTTATCAGGTGCTTGCCGGTACCACAAGCTTTCAAGCGCTATACAAAAATACTTCCCTCATCGAATACTTTATCGCTTCGCTTAGCCGATTGGTGAGCGCGACGCTTTGGAACTTGCGGAGGCGTGCGGCTGCGACTGCCGTAATGACCGTCGCCTGCGCGATGCCAAAGAGTGTGCTGGAGTGCATTCCAGGGAAGTATAGCTGTTTAGAAGTTAGAAGTTGAGTATAGTACTCACACGACTATGGATTGCCAAAACACATCCAAACGCACGGGGCTCACGACGAACAAGCGGAGATGCCGCTATCTACTTTTCTTTCGGCCAGCCCAGCCACGAGTACTGCCAAGCCACCTGCAGATTCTGGTAGTTGCCGCCGAAGCGAAGGTAGGTGCCACCGCTGTAGCTAATCTTGATGGACTGATGCCTGGCGATACGAAGGGCCGCCGTAATGCCTAGCCGAGAACCGGCTTGCCTGGTAGCGAGGTTTTGTATGCCGCTCAAACTGGTGATCCCACCCGCCCAGAAATTACCGTCAAGCGAGAGCCAGGTACCTGACCCCAAATCATAACTCAAATGGCTTTCGAAGCTGCCTATTGGCTTCTCGGTCTGGGGTTGGGGTGACGGTAGAGAAAAGGAAGCGGGATTGGTGGTGTAGAACCACGCTCCGGCATAGCCGTCGAGCACCCAGTGGCCCCAACGCTCCGAATAGCCGAACTCCGGCTTGAAGGCCCAACGGTTGATGCCCCAATTCACAAGTTTTCGAGGATCGTATTGCCCGGTTGGCGCGATAATTTTCAAGCTTGCGCCTAAAAGGACCTTCTGTTTCCACCTGGCGAACTTAGGCGCAGGCATAGCTGGGCCGCCCAGCAGGTTCACGGAGAAGCGGGCGGAGAAATCGGCTAGCCCCGAGCGATAGGCGGATTCGCGCTGTCCGAGCACCGTCCCCTGGAAGGTTCCGACGCCATAGGGCAGAGATGCCGTGATGTTGGCGGAGCGTCCGAAAAAATTAAAGGAGCGGTAGTAACTGAAAATCGGGATGCTGAAAGAACCCGTCGCGCCTTGGATGGGGACTGTGCCACTAAAGTTTACCCCGCCGTTGTAATACGACCATGTCAGGATGATCGCGTTGGAACCGACTGGCGTGATGACGTAGGCGCGGGGCGCAAGATCCTGCGCAAACAGTGGTCCAGCCAGCATCGTGGCCAGACCGCACAGCAACTGTTTGCAATTCAGGCGCATGGCAAGTCAGAACCGAGCGAACCGGATTCGCTGACGCCCATCGCATCTTCACTGCCTTCATTCAGGGTGCCAAGCAGGAAGGTAACTGGCGTATCACTTCTTCCCCACCGCTTCCGCGAATGCGGCCTGTCTGCCGGCTTGGAGCGCAGTTGCTGGGTCGAGGCGGCCGAAAAGCTCGATCATTTTCCCGACAAGGCCGGTCCAACCGGTCTGGTGACTGGCTCCAAGGCCTGCGCCGTTGTCTCCATGGAAGAATTCGTAGAAAAGGATGTAGTCCTTCCAGTAAGGATCCGTCTGGAATTTCTCTGTACCGCCGTACACGGGGCGGCGGCCAGACTGATCTCGCAGGAATATGCGTTCCAGCCGATTGGCGATTTCCCGCGCAACTTCGAACAAATTCATCAAATTACCCGAGCCAGTCGGGCACTCGATCTTGAAGTTGTCCCCGTAATAGAGATAAAACGACAGCAAGGCGCGAATCAGCAGCGCATTCACCGGCATCCAGATGGGCCCGCGCCAATTAGAATTCCCACCGAACATTCCGCTATCCGATTCTGCCGGCAGGTAATTCACACGGTACTCATGCCCGTCCACGTGGATGACATAAGGATGCGCGGCATGTTCGCGGGACAACGCCCGGATGCCATACGGACTCAGGAACTCGTTCTCGTCGAGCATCCGCGTCAGGATTCGCCGCAGCCGGTCCTGGTTCACCAGCGCAATGATGCCGCGGTCCGCCACACCGAGCTGATTCGGTCCAGTGGCGTGAACGCTGTTCATCACTTCGGGCATGCGCCGGCGCCGCTCAGCAAAGAAAGCTACGGTGTTGGGCACGCGCTCGCGTTGCCAGGGTTCGATGACCGTGGTGGCGCACAGCGGCAATAGGCCCACCATGGAGCGGACCTTGAGGCGCTTTGCACTGCCATCGGGAAACCGCAGCACGTCGTAATAGAACCCATCCTCTTCGTCCCACATGCCATCCGGACCAGTTTGATTCATGGCCTTGGCAATCCACAGGAGATGAGAAAGAAATTTCGTTGCCATGTCTTCATAAGTAGAGTCGTGAGCTGCCAGCTCGACGGCGATCTCAGCCATGTTCTGGCAGAACAGGGAAACCCAGGCGGTGCCATCGGCTTGCTCGAGGTATCCACCCGTGGGTAGCGGAGCGCTGCGATCGAACACCCCAATGTTGTCCAGCCCCAGAAATCCGCCTTCAAACAGGTTCTTGCCGAAACGATCTTTGCGGTTCACCCACCAACTGAAGTTCAATGCCAGCTTGGCAAAGGAGCGCTTGAGGAAATCTAAATCCCCTTCACCATGAAGTGCCTGCTGCGTGCGGTACAGAAATATGGTGGCCCAGGCGTGCACCGGAGGATTCACGTCGCTGAAGTTCCACTCGTACGCCGGGATCTGCCCGGTCGGATGGAAGAAAAACTCATTCAGCATCAGCTCGAGCTGCTCCTTAGCGAAGTCCACGTCCACCGTGGTAAACGCGATGGTGTGGAAAGCCAGGTCCCACGCTGCATACCATGGGTACTCCCACTTATCAGGCATCGAAATGACGTTGTCATTGACCATGTGGAACCACTCGCGGTTCCGAATTTGCGGGCCGCCCGGCGCCCCCGAATCGACGCCGTGCTCCTCGAGCCACTTGTCCACGTCGAAGCCGAAGTATTGTTTGGTCCAGAGCATTCCTGCCATCGCCTGCCGCAAGACGCGAGCCCGATCTTCGCCGACATTGGGCGGAGTGACGGCTCCGTAGAACTCGTCCGCCTCACGCCGGCGACTCTGCATGATCTCTGAAAAACCTTTGAACGGGTCGCCCAAACCAGCAGGAGCGAGGTCGGTGAGCCGCAACCGGATTGTGGCCGTTTTGCCCGGTGCCACATTCACCTGATAGTGCGCTGCAACCTTTGTCCCTTCGTGTACCGGGTTGACGGCATCCTGTTTTCCATTCACTACGTAGTCGTTGATGCCGTCCTTGACATACGGAAATGCGTTGGGAGTACCAAAAAGCCGCTGCTTGTTCGTCTCGTTCTCGGTGAAAAGCAGCGGGACGTTTTCCTCGCAATACAAGTAGAACTGTCCCACTTCGGGATGCGTGACGGACACTACCGGGCGATTGGTGCTCTCAACTTCCTTCAAGCTTGGCTTCTGGACGCTTGGCCACCATGTCCAGGTGTTCCGGAACCACAGTGTCGGCAGCACGTGCAACGTTGCCGCATCGGGACCGCGATTGCACACGCTGATCTCGACTAGCAGGTCCGTGGGAGCGTGCTTGGCATATTCTACGAAAACGTCGAAATACCGATCTTCGTTGAACACGCCTGTGTCGAGCAACTCGTATTCCATGTCGGCGCGGCCTCGCTGCTTGTTTGTCGCGACTAAATCGTCGTAGGGGAACGCCGCCTGCGGGTACTTATACAGGTACTTCATGTAGGAATGTGTGGGTGTGCTGTCGAGGTAGAAGTAATATTCCTTGACGTCCTCCCCGTGATTGCCTTCGCTGTTGGTGAGGCCGAACAGGCGCTCCTTCAGAATCGGATCGCGCCCGTTCCACAGTGCCAGCGCGAAGCACATCAATTGCTTCTCACCGCTGATACCGGCAAGACCATCCTCACCCCAGTGATACGCGCGCGATCTGGCCTGATCGTGACTGAAGTAATCCCAGGCGTTTCCGTCCGAGCTGTAGTCCTCGCGAACTGTGCCCCACTGACGCTCGCTTAGATAGGGTCCCCACTTCTTCCAGGGAATACCCTGCTCACGCTGTTCGTTGAGTCGCTCTTGTTCGGCTACCTGAGCATGCGAAATAGGCGAACGTTCTCTAGTCGTGGATTTCATCAATTTTTCCTCTCAAATCTGTGGCTGGTTACTGACAGAGCGCAAAAAGGGAGCACGAGACATCGCGAAGCTGCCGTTTGTCGCGATCAAAATGTAGACCAGTCGCTCAGGATATCACCTTAGGAGCCGCCAGCGACGCCCTTGTTGACGAGAACCTTCGCGACAACGCGGCGATTCTCCGCCTTGCCTTGCGACGTTTCATTTGAGGCGGCAGGGTTGGACATGCCCATGGCGGCGGGTGAGAGCACGCGGAAAAGCGGCACTCCGCAAGATTGCTGCAAATAGGCAATGACGGCGGCAGCGCGACGGTCGCTCAATTGCTGGTTGTAGGCGGCGTTTCCGGATGAGTCTGTGTAGCCGGCTACTTCGATCAGATAGTGGCTGCCGAGTTGCTTGGCTTCGTTGGCAAGCGTCTGTAAGTCCTGCTGGCCTTTTTCATCCACCTTGCTGCTGTTAAGGGCGAAATAGACGGTCGCGCTCCCCTTCACATCGTAGTCTCCGAGTTGACCGAAGCGCGTTGCCAAGGCCGCCTGTTCGCCCTGGGTTTGCTGAATCTGTTGCTGGTTGGCTTGAATGCCCTGCTGGTTCTGCTGCTGGTTGGCTTGAATATCCCGCTGGTTGGCTTGAGTCTGCTGCTGGTTGGCTTGAATGCCCTGCTGGTTGGCTTTGACATCTTGCTGAGTTGATGCAAGGTCCTCTCGAGTGGGCGTCAGGCCGGCTTGAATCAGGTTGGCGGTCTTCAGATCGCTCGCTTTGAATTTGATGCTTTTGGCGACTAACTGATTGGCAGGACCTGCTGCGTCAACGTCAACGGGGAGGCCCGGTATCAGGGCGGTAAGGCCCATGTCAGACCTTCGAAGTCCTAACTTTCCCTTGACCGCTTGAACCTTGGTGGAATCGTCAAGGGTTACCGTTACAATGTTTCCCTGCTGGCTCTTGATCTTGACATCGGCGCCATCCCGTCCGACGATCAGGCCCTTGATGTTCGTCGTCTGTCCAAGAGCAATCCCGATGACAATTAGCATCAAGGCCGCCATGCGCCCGCAAAGCGCTAAACCTGTAGAGTGTTCTCGCATGATAATTACTCCTTTTTGGGGTTTTCTCCACGCGCGATTTGGCGATGGAGACGAACCAGATCATTCCCAGCGATTCAACGTCAGGCGTCGATGGCTCAATATTTTTGCGGTCTCCGCTTCGTAAATGTGGGCTTGGCGAGAGACCGATCAGATGGTGTAGCTCCGATTGCGTACGAAGCCGTCTGACGGGAGGACGCGAGGTTCAACCGTTCTTTTTTTCTGGAGGCGGGTAGTTCTTCAGAAGCTTCGCGACAGATTTTTGCATGTTCTTCTGCTGTTTATCCGGCTTGGCCTTAGTATCGATTGTCTTGGAAACCGTTCCGCGCCAAACCAGGTCCTTATTAGCGGCATCGTACATGTCCAGATCAAGCTGGCCAACGGGGATCGTCGAACTCGTCGTTGTACTCATCGTTGAGTTCATTCCACCCCCCGGACCGTACCAGCCGCGACCCCAACCGGGGCCGGGGCCCCAACCTGTGCCGGTGCCGTACGTAGTGAACTGCTTTTCCTGCCTGAGTGACACCTGATACGCAATATAGAGATCTGCGTTGTCGCCGTCTGTTTCCTTCAAACCTTTTGTCGCTAATTCCTCATCCACGGTGCTCTTTAACTGCTTGTCTGCAAGCTGGTCCAACTGGTCTGCATTTTTCAGTTGCACCCACTTGTACGTCTTGAACTTCGAGAAATCCTGGCCCGCGGCGTAGTTATATCGAACGTCCTGTGCGAGCCCCGCCGTCGCCAGCAGCAAAACCGGAACAAGTATTCTAATTGTCTTCATCATCCAACTCCTTTTTTCTGCAGGCATTCACGCTCGGGCTTGCGAATCGCAATGGCGCGACAGAAAGCCTACTGGCCCTCCTGAGCAAACTTGCTTCGGAGACACACGGTAGATGAAGGGCTTCTCAAAAGGGTTTACTTTTTCATGACCTCGCCCCGTGTGCTGGCAGCTTGGCATCAATTTGCTGTAAGCGCTTTCAAACTCTTAGTGAGGGCGGCGGGCCGGGATTCTTTTGGCATCAATGCGTATTGGCAACGTGATGGTGAAGACGGATCCTTTGCCAGCCTGGGATTGCACATCAATCGATCCCTGGTGCAGTCCAACTATGCGCTTCGATATCGCCAATCCCAAACCGATATCTGCACTGTCAAATCCGTTGCCATGCCGGCCACGTTGAAATGGGTCGAATAACGTTTTCATGTGCTCTGACGAAATGCCCAGTCCTTGGTCGCGGACCGAAATCAACGCGAAGTTTTTATTCGCGGAGATCTGAATTTCAACTCCGCTGCAGGGCCGAGATAGTTTTATGGCGTTGCCAACAACAGTATCGATGACCTGAGTGATCCTAATTCGATCTAGATCGACGGTGAGGGCAGGACTGTCGAAATGTGTGTCCAACCGTACTGCTTTCCGTTCGGCTTGCGCGCGATTCAAAGCTATGACGTCTTTGACCAGAGATACCAGGTCCGAAGGGGTGATGTTCATCAGAAGCGTTCCGGATTCGAACTTTGAAAAATCCATCACGTTATCGATCATCCGAAGGATTGTCAAGCTGGACTGTGCGGTGGCTTGAAGCAACGCTCTCTGCTCTTCTGTAAGGACATTTGCTGCGTCATCAATCAGATACTCCGCGGCCGACAAGATGCTGCTTGCCGGATTCCGCAGGCCGTGTACAACCATTCCGAGTTCTTGGAGTCTTTCGGTTTTTTCTTTCTCTAAGTCTGCTGATTTCTGAATCAGTTGTTTCCGCGAAACCACGAGCTCGTTTCGGAGATGCGTGAGTTCATTTCCCCGGCTTGGTCTTCGGGGCTCCGTTTCACCCCACTTGGGCACGGCTTCGGACGATCTATTCCGAACCGCATTTTCCTTTTCGCTGATCATCTTATAAACTCGTCACATATCCGTAACGTCGAACGCATCTAGCGATGCGAGAACGACGATGCTGAAATTAGTCGCGCCGGCGTAAATTACGTTGGCTCGACGGCAGGCCTCGATTTCTGAGCTCTCGTTATGCCACATCCAAACCTCCCGGACGGAATCGCTGCGATTTGCGGCCTTTTAGAGTAAAAGCGCGCTATACACGCGCCCGAGGCTCTGCACGCTTGTCCGGTTCACATGTCTGCACCGTCTTGAGACAGCGCAAAGACAGTATTTTTACTGATAGGCCGTAGTGTAAACTCTTGGCTCTAATTACGCAAGCCTAAATCATGTGAAAATAGCACTAATCTTCGTTTGTCGGCTAACTCACATATTTGTACTCAGCCTTATTGTGAGTCAGCTTCGCCATGAGGGTTCGCGGTCCGCTGCGTCCGCAGTACTTGGAAACCCGGGAGCGCAATTCTTTCCTCGCTCGCATCAAGCGGGACTTGGCAGCCGGCACCGAGAGATGCAATCGGGCAGCAACTTCGGGCATGGACAGGCCGTTAATATACCGAAGCATGAAGACATCCCGCATGAGCGGCGGAACATGAGATATCTCTCTGCGTAGCAAATTCATAACCTCCCGACGGCCTATGTAGTCCTCTTGATCAAGCAGTTGGTCAACCAGTTCGAGCCTGATCCCGGTTTCAGATATCACATCTACATGCACGAGTTCCGCTTGGCGGCGTTCGCGCATAAGCATCAGGCATTGGTTTTGGACTATTCGACATAGCCAGGCAGAAAACGGGCCGTCAAAGCGAAATTGGTCCAGGCATTCGAAAGCTTTTGCAAACGCGTTCTGAACTTCATCTTCGGCGTCACTGTCATTGCGGAGTATCAGGCTTGCCCGCTTCAGACAAGCCGTGAAGTGCCGTTGGACGAGTTTGGCAAAGGCGTTACGGTCGCCCTGCCGAGCGAGTAAAACGAGCCCCTTGTCAGGATCACCGGCGTCAGCTCCGCTTGGGACGTTGCTGGATTCGTAGTTCTCTGCAAGGTTAAAATCGCGAGCCCAAACCTGCGGTACCGGGTGAGTTTCTCCAGTTCGCTGCTCGGAAAGACCTTCCCACGTTGAATTAGACATGCCTGCTGCAAGGGCACGTAGCAGCCCAATGAGGCGCTGCCACAAGATCAACAACTTAGAGTTGAGCCTGGGCCGATACACCACTTCGACTGCACGTTTTGGTGCACAAGCGTGGGGCGGACGCGCGCGTTATGGTGCAAGCTTCCGGGCGGTGAACTGAAGTTCACCGCTGCACGCTTGAAAGCGTGCGCCACACGGTTGCCTCCTCAGGTCTGGTAGCGTCAGTGCTCTCGCGGCTTGTACGCGCTCACCAGCAGGGCCACCGTGATTGCAATGTACAGCACTCCGGTTATACCCTCGAGTGCCGCCAGCATGCGGACCTCGCCATCGAGCGGCACTACGTCCCCGTAGCCGATCGTCGAGAGAGTAACCAGACTGAAATACAGCAGTTCGCTCGAACGGTCTGTCATTGTGGTGTTGTTGTGCAGAATAGACGCCGGAGCGAAGGCATCAATGGCACTATAGAGGGCAAACCACAGCAGCCCAAGTAATAGATAGATACTAACCGCGGTAAAGAGGTGCGACGCGTCGATAGAGCGGGCATTTCGAAGATGGGAAAAAAGACCGATCACCGTCAGCCCGAAGAACGCAGCCAGTACCCCCCATTTCAATCCGACTAATGCCCGATTGGGAAACAATGCGCTCGCGACTGAAAAGATGAATGCGCCAAACATTAGTAGAACCGACGCCCACACCGCGGCTCTTATCTCCGCCAATCTGATAGTCGCCAGTAGGACTGGCACAAACATAAGACCGCTCAGGATCAAACGGCGAAAGTCGCCGTGATCCAGCGCCGGATGTACCAATATGACCAGGAGGAGTGACAACAGCAGCAAGAGATCCGGCCGCGTCTGTGCCCTTGTAAGCATGAAATGGTCGGGCCTGCCTGCTCGCCGCCTGAACCAGCCAACGTTACGCCGGTCTCAGGGCTTTTGCCCGGCCGGCTGATTCCCTATGGGCGCCTGCTCGCTTGCGCTCGACCATTGCGCGTCTGTCAGATTCCAGCCGCCGCCAAGCGCCTTATAGAGCTGAACGATGACGAGCCGCTGGTTCAGTTCTGTCTGTACAAGTGCAACCTGGGAGGGATAAAGCTGCTCCTCGGCAAGGAGGACCTCGTAGTAGCCCGCAACTCCCTGCATATAACGCTTGAGAGCGAGCTGGATTGATGTCTGGTTGGCTTCTACAGCCCGTGCCTGCTCGGTGCGGATCGCTTCGTATTTTTCGCGCGAAATGAGGGCGTTCGAAACATCCTGAAAAGCGCTCAATGCGGTTTGCTGGTACTGCAACGTAGCCTGGCGCCAAGCCGCAACGGCTTGCCGTTTCTGAGCCTTGAGCTTACCGCCTTCGAAGATCGGGCCGGATAAATTTGTACCGGCGCTCCAGGCGTTCGTGTATCCTGCCGTGGCAATGGAGAGGGGCGTACTGATCTTGCCGAGGAAGGCAGTGAGGCCAAACTGCGGAAAGAAAGCCGCTTTGGCGAGGCCAATCTGCGCATTGGCGTAGTGAACTGTCTCTTCGGCCGATAATACGTCCGGCCGCCGCTCGAGCAACGCGGACGGAAGCCCTGCCGGAACCTCCGGAGGAACCGTCTCCGTAAGGAGGCTTGCGCTGGTTTCAAGAGGGCCGGGATTCCTGCCCAGTAAGACACTGAGCTGGTTCTCGGTCAAGGCAATTTGCCGCTCCAGTTCTGGAATCTGTGCGGCCGCCGTCGCTTCATCGGCGGTGGCGCGGGCTACCGGCAACCCTGAGGAAACGCCTTCGTGCTGACGCTCATCGAAGATCTTTCTGGCATCTGCAAACGTTTTCTCACTCTGTTTGGCGGTCGCGAGCTGAAGCTGTAATCCAAGATATTGCAAGTAAGCTTGGGAGACATCGCTCATCACGCTGAGCATGACGCCGCGCCGTGCTTCCTCGGTCGAAAGATACTGCGCTCTGGCGCCTTCATTCAAGCGCCGGATGCGGCCCCAGATGTCGGGTTCCCATGCCACGTTGCCCACGGCTGCCAGGAATCCTTGCGCGCTAATGGTGTTAGAACTGGGACTGAACAGAAACTGATTCCGGCCTTCCGTCAGTACCGCCTGATAATCGACAGCGGGAAAATATGCCGAGCGTGCTCCGGCCATCATCTCGCGTTCCTGCTCGACACGCGCCACCGCAATTCCCATGTCGTAGTTGTTGGCCAAGGCCGCTTTGACGAGTCCGTTCAGCTTCTCGTCTTTGAAAACCTGCCACCATGCCAGATCGGCCAGGGAGGCTTGTTGAGCTACGTCGTTAATTCCCCGGTATGCGACTGGGACATTTACTTTAGGACGCTGATAGTTTGGACCGACCGCACAACTCGACAGGAGTATCGTCAGCGAAAGTATCGCTGAAAGCGGGACCAATGGGTACGCGGCAGAGTACTTTGATGCCAGCATCGGACGTCTCTTCTTCACTCGGCGGTTTTTGGCACCAAGGGGTGCTCTTTGGCGGGTTGTTCTCTGACCGGTTGCTTGGCGCGCTCTGCTCCGCCCATTTTCTCGACCATATAGAACAGGGCCGGGATGATGAAAACTGCGATACCGGTGGAGGCCAGCATTCCACCGATAACGGTGGTGCCCATCACTTGACGGGAAACTGATCCGGAACCGGTCGCTATCCAGAGCGGCACGCAACCGAGGATGAATGCGAACGAGGTCATGAGAATCGGCCTTAAGCGCAATTTGGCGCCCTCCAATGCGGCTTCCGACAGCGATTTACCTTCCTCATAGCCAGCCTTTGCGAACTCGACAATCAGAATCGCGTTCTTGGCCGCGAGGCCGATCAGCATAACCATACCGATCTGCGCGTATATGTTTGTCTCAATGGAAAGATTCCCTGTGCGCCTGAGGTATAGCATTCCCAGCGCGCCAAACACGGCAATGGGGGTGCTCAGCAGCACGCTGAAGGGCAAGGTCCAGCTTTCGTAAAGTGCCGCGAGAACGAGAAAGACGAATAAAATGGACAACCCGAAGATCACCCCGGGTGAGACGCCTTTTTGCGCCAACTGCACCTGGTAAGACATGCCCATCCAGTCGTACCCCATTCCGCTCGGCATAGTATCGGCAAAGACGCTTTCGAGTGCAGCCATGGCCTGCAGGGCGC
>JBAUZG010000193.1:0-35721 GCA_049585195.1 Bryobacteraceae bacterium
GATACTCCGCAGCCCGAGCCGTTGCAGCTGCCATTAGCGGGCAGCGGGCTCGTGTTTACCTGCGTGAATGTTTGGCCCTTGCTATTGGTGGTGCTGTAACACGCGCCGCCCGAACTGCTGCTCGAATACGCATAGAACACAGCCGGAGTCACTTTATCGGAATAAGCAACAACCGGGCCGGGAAGCCCATTGGCCGTTGTCCAACTTACTCCCTGAGTGGTTGAGTACTGCGGTCCGCTCGAGGAGCCTCCATTCGGGCTCCACATAAGCATCGACCCGCTCGCGTCAACGGCGATGGTTCCGCCGATGCCGCTATTCACTCCCGTCGCGCAACTGGGAAACGGCTCCCAACTCGTGCCGCCGTCGGTCGAATAAGCGCCATACGTACAGGTGGGCGTAGTTTGGGCAGTCGCCGGCGACTGGCTGCGAACGATAAACGAGGGGTTCTGACCTGCCCAGTCGAGGCTGCCCAGAGTTGTGGCCACAGGATTCGTGTACATTCCAGCGGGAGGCGAGACCGTGAAATCGTCATGCCGGAAGCCGCCGATATCGCCGACGCCGCTCAGCAAATGCGCGCCCTGAGTGGGGCTGATCAGCGCGATCACAGCAGTCTCTTCGATGCCCAGCGCCTGCACATACCACGTCGGAGCCGTTCCTGAATCGGCCTCAGACAGGTTATTTGTCGCGTAAATAGTCGCGCCTGTGCCGAACATAAGATGATTCGGGCTCGTCGGGTCAACGAGTAGCGCCGAGATCCACCATCCGAATTTCGCTGTTGGCTCGGGCGAATTGGGGTACGAAGTATCGCCAAACGTCAGCCACGGCGAAATAGGCGTGAACACAGGCGGATTGAAATAGAAGTTTCCGTAGGGCGGCCCATCGACACCGGCGCTTGAAGTAACTTTTCCTAAATCGAGCCAAGTATTGCCCCCATCATGGGTGACGTAGACAGTGTCCACCGGATACCATCGATCGAACGTGCTCACGGCCACCGTGCCTCTGCGTGTCGGATCCTGCGATATGCCGCAAAAGCCGCCCCGAGCCGAAGTTTGTCCGTCGGCCGTATCGTAGGGCGGCGTGATATTCGTCCAGACATTCGTCGAAGGATCGAATTTCTCGACCAGACCGTAGTTCATGACGTTAGGACCGGGAAGGTCGGAGAAATTGACGTACAGATTGCCGTCCGGATTGAGGACTGCACGTTCGGGAGCTGGCGGCGGCGTTCCCGATGCGACGCTGAAGGGCCAACCGGTAGGCTCGCCGGGAAGAGGCGCCCACGTCGCCCCGGCGTCGCTGCTCTTATAGATCGTTGCATTCGTGTATGAGCCGACATAGACAACCCCTGCCCTTCGAGAGTCGAAGACGACCCACTGAACACCGTATCCGTCCGTTGACGATTGCACCGGAAAACTCGCGACTTGAGTCCAGGTCTGCGCGTAATTTTCGCTTGCCCACAAACCGTTAGCGCGGGTCCCCATTAGCAGCTCTCTTGGCTTAAACGGATTCACCGCCAGCCGCTCGCCCGCGGCCCGTCCATTGTTGTTCGATGCCATTGAGAATGGAGCTGGATAAGTAGTAAAGCTGGCGCCGCGGTTGGTCGAGACTAGAAACGCATAGGGAGCGCCGGTATATGTATACATGCCCGCCGCGATGTACAGGCGATCCGGATCGGTGGGGTCGATCGCGATACTCTCGGGGCCGTTGAGATTGTAGTCCGCAGGCGAATGGAAATCGGTCAAAGGGACCCACTGGTTCTGCCCCGGCTCCCACCGGTACACGCTTCCTATGTCCGTCCGCGCATAGAAAAGGCCAGGCTCCGCCGGGTGCGCAATCAACCCCGGAACATATCCGCCTGCGACAATTCGCACTGGATTGAAACTATACGCTTGAGTGCCCGGCATCCACTGCGCGGACGCAACGATGCCTATCAGAACTGAAGCCGCGAGAAAAGCGATAAGTCGACGGAGACTATCGAATGGTGACATAGTCATTCCCCTGAAATTAGATGGAGCCCTGCGGCCCGCCCCAATTCTGAGCTACAGTAATCCGGCCCTGCAAGTCTAATTTGTGTTTAATCGCGTTAAATCCTTGTAACTCAAACGCAATCCCCCCGAAAAATTGCGGGGGCGTGCTGCCTCGATTCAAGATGCGTAAAAGTTGGCTGCCTCGGGATCGAAACCAGCTAGAGTATTGCTATGAAGATTAGAGCGATTTTTTCTTGTTCCGCAGCCCTTCTTGCGGCTCATCTGGCCTTGGCGGCCAGCAGCACCTTGACGGGCAAAATCACGGACAGCATGTGCGGCAAGGATCACTCGATGATGGCCGAAGGTGGCAAGCAGCCGAATCCGAAGGAATGCACGTTAGCCTGCGTCAAAAGCGGCAGCAAATTTGTGTTTGTCAGCCAGGGCAAGGTATACGAGATCTCGAACCAGGACCTGCCGGCTCTGAAGACATTTGCCGGAGACACGGTGCGGCTGACCGGCGAAATTCAGCCGGACGGCAAGTCCATCAAAGCCGACAAACTCGAAGCAGCGAAATAAGCGCCTAGAATTCTCAGGAAAATGTGATCTGGCAGGGCCGAAAATCGAATATGCTGGAAGTAGGCCGGAAACACACGTTTTCATCGGCCGGAGGAGATTATGCAAGCACTTACGAACGCCGATTCTGCCCCATTGAAGAGCTTGGAGGACTGGGACGACTTTGTCGCCACGCGCTACAAGCCTGGTAAGGAGGAATCGGAATTCCGCAACTATGCGGCGGATGCCAATCCGACTGTAACGGAATTCTACCGCCAGAACCACGCGCATCAGACTCTCGATTACGTGCTTCACCAGAAGGCAGAGTACGGGAAGCTGAATAGGGGAAAGAAAAGCATCTGGGAGGCGGCGGAATACCTGAATACCCTCGTCGACGACAGCGACCCGGATACCGATCTGACTCAAATCGAGCATCTACTGCAGACCTCTGAAGCGATTCGCAACGATGGCCATCCCCGGTGGATGGTTCTCGCGGGCTTCATTCACGATCTCGGTAAAGTTCTTTGCTTGTACGGGGAGCCACAATGGGGAGTTGTAGGGGATACATTTCCCGTGGGCTGCGCTTATTCGCACCAGATCGTATTTCCAGAGTTTTTCGCCGCGAATCCAGATCGCCAGGTGCCTCAATACCAGACGCTATATGGCATTTACGAGCCTAACTGTGGCTTAGATAAGGTTCACCTGTCGTGGGGGCATGACGAGTACATCTACAGGGTGACGCGCGACTACTTGCCCGAGCCAGCGCAATACATGCTCCGCTACCACTCCTTTTACCCGGCGCACAGGCACGGCGCTTACCGTCACCTGATGACCAAGCACGACGAGGAGATGTTCGATTGGGTACGAAAGTTCAATCCCTACGATCTGTATTCAAAAGGGTCTGAGAAGCCGTATCTGAAGAAATTGAAGCCGTATTACGACGACCTGATCGCGGAGTTTTTCCCCGACAAGATCGACTGGTAGGGAGCCGGAAGCGTGAACGACCGGTCGGCTCGGCCCGATCGTCATACCTATTGCTGCAGATTCTCCGTCTTTCGGCTCAAATCCTCAGCCAGAATGACGGCTTCGGCGAGTTCCCGCATCGGGCGCCGGAGCCTCCGGCTTTCGTTCCGCAGCCGCAGATAAGCTTCTTCTTCCGTTAAGCCTTGCCGGTGCTGCAGAATGCCTTTGGCCCGCTCGACTAGCTTCCGGGTCTCGAGCTGACGCTTCATTTCCTGCGTTTCCTCGAGCAGCCGGGCGTTTTCTTCTTCCAAAAGAGATTTCGAAATCGCTCCGCCCATCTGTTCGCCGACAAACGTCAGCAGTGCAATCTCATCGGGACCGTGGGGGTGAAACTGGCGATGGTGCACGTTAATTACGCCGATCACCTCGCCGCTGCTCAGTAGTGGCACCGATAAAAGGGCTTCGTACGTGTCTTCAATCAGCGCCTGAAAGGGTTTAAACCGCTGGTCGGCCGCGGCATTTTGGGCCAGGGCGACCACCGCTCTGTGCTCAGCCACCCAGCCTGTCACGCCTTCTCCCATCTTCAACCGGATATTGCCCAAGTCTCCCTGGTGCGGCATCTGCGAAGCCCTCAGTACCATTTCGTTGGTTTCGTGTTCAATGAGATACACAAGGCAGGCGTCACAGGCGGTCACCTGCACAGTTAAACCAACAATTTCCCCCAGCATTTCGTCGAGGGAGATTTCAGAGCTGACGATGCTGCTGATTCTATGGAGGAGAGCAACCTGCGAGGTCTGCGGCTCCATACTAGGCGTGGCCATACTCGACTGTAACCGCCGACACCCACACAGGGCAAATCAAATCTTTTGATGCTCTACATTCGGATTGGCGCGGTTGACAACGTTTTCATCGCTCGCCATCCTGTGGCTCTAAACCGTCCACTACCCGCGAATTTGCCTTCCCAGTACAACCCTTGCAAGGAAATCCACGTCCTGACCTTTCCATAGAAATAATGAATAGCGATAATAAGATTTTGTAGAGCCTTGGCCCTCTATTTTTCAGGTTCAGAACTTCTTCGGCTTCGGCTGATACACTCTGTATCTCGACGTTTTGGGGGCCCGCAGTCTTCACCGCCCCCGTATTACAAATGGACCTCGACCAGCTCCACACCTTTCTCGAGATCGTCAGGCTGAAGAGCTTCTCAAAGGCCGCGCAGACGTGTTATCGCACGCAGCCTGCTATCAGCGCCCAAGTCCGCCAATTGGAACAGGAGCTGAGTGCCACCCTTTTCGAGCGGCTCGGGACAAGAATTTCCCTTACCGTCGCGGGCCGGATCTTCGCCGACTATGCCGAACGGATTCTCGACCTGAGGAAAAGGGCGCAAGACGCGATCAACGAGCTCGAACGCGTTCCACGAGGCGAACTCGTCATCGCGGCCAACGAAGCCACCTGCATTTATGTGCTGCCACGCGTGTTTGCCGAGTTCAAGAAGCGCTTTCCCAACGTTCAGTTGCTGGTGGACCGCTCGTACGGCTCGCGCGTCGTCCAGGCGGTGCTCGACAACCAGGCCGATTTCGGCATCACTCAGCTTCCTGTCCAGGAGAAGAAGCTGCAGGCAGTAAAGATTCACTCGGACGAAATCCGCCTGCTGGTTCCCTACGATCACCAGCTTGCCAGGAAACCACACGTCCTGCCCGGCGATCTGGTTGGCAAATCGCTTCTGATTCCAAAAACCGGGACAACGCGGTCGCGATTGAACGAATGGCTCGATCCGATTGAAGACGAGATGACAATTTCCATGGAACTGGATTCGACAGAAATGATCAAACGGTTTGTGATGGCGGATCTTGGTCTCTCCTTTCTCGCGGTCTCTCATTGCGCCGAGGAGATCGAAGCGAAACGGCTGGCCGCCGTCCCGTTAGCGCCCGAGCCGATGATCCGTCGGCTGGGGCTTATTTATCGTAAGGACAAGTCGTTGTCGAAGGCAGCGTTGGGTTTCATACAGGTGACGTTAGAGAATGCGGGACTAGCTGGATCGTTAAATGGCCTTGGACAGAGATTTCCGAAAGCCGCTGGTTCATAATACGAAAGAACGACATCCGGTAATGGAAAAGCTCACGGCAAAAAGCTCCACAATCTTCATCGCCACGAGTGAAGAAACTCGTGTCTACCATTCCGTTCGCGAGGTTCCTCCGGATTTGCGGAAACGTCTGGAAGAAACGACGAGCGGAGCGAACTCGGCCACCATTCTGATTGCCGATAAGCGCGGCCGGGAAGAGCTAGTCCGAGCCCTGCAGGGGCTGCCGAGCGAAGTGCAATCCCGGCTCGCCAGCACGCTGCGCGCCAATCAGAAACGGCAGGCGGCGCTGGCGCCAAAACTGAAGCGCAGAAAGCAGATTCGGCTCTGGCTTGAGATTCTGGCGCCGGTCGCGGTGGGATTTACGGTCTGGCTGCTGACCTCGATGCGGTGAAGCGCGTAGTTCGGCCACCAGCGCATAATTCATTTAGCGCGTATAGCTCATCGAAAAATGAAATCTGCCGATGAGCATTGCAGTGTGTCCGAGCAGCTCAAGATTTGGCCTCCTGAAACATTAATTGGGGATATTGTTTCAAGTCCGCAAACGAGCTATAGTATCGACGTGGCAAAATCGTCAACGGCTCATGCTCTCGAGGTAACTGTCACACCTTCGGCGAAGCACCCGCTTCTCCTGGTCCAGCGAAAGGGCAAACAACCGCGAAAGGCTCCTAGCGGCATCGCCACGAACGACTTGGTCTTTAGCTCCCACCTTGGCCAAAACTCGGAGCTGTTTCCTCACATCCTCTCGCTCTATGTGAAGCCGGGTAGCACTATTGCAGACGTCACTTTTGGCAATGGCGCGTTTTGGAAATCCGTTCCGGCAGACCTCTATCGTGTGTTCAAAAGCGACTTGAATCCCAAGCGAAAAGGTAGCATCATCGCGGCCGATTCCAGAAGCCTTCCTTACGGAAGCGATTCGTTGGACTGTATCGTGTTCGATCCACCGTATATGCACACACCCGGGGGCACGGCACACGATGGGCATCAGAACTTCGAGAAATATTACAAGAATAACAGCGACAACACCACGGGAAAGAAGTATCACGAAGCGGTGCTGGACCTATATTTTAAGTCCGCCGTAGAGGCCAAACGCGTGTTACGGAGAAACGGCATCTATATCGTCAAGTGTCAAGACGAAGTGTGCGCCTGCAAACAGCGTCTTACGCACGTGGAGATCATCAACCACCTCATGGGCCTGTCGTTCTTGCCGGAGGATCTTTTCGTTCTTGTCCGCGAAAACAAGCCAGGCGTCAGCCGCATAGTTAAGCAGCTTCACGCTCGAAAAAATCACTCCTACTTCCTTGTGTTTAGGAACCGAGTTCCTTTGAAATCTAAAAAACGGTAAGCTGCTTGACTTCCGCAAAGAAGTCGCCGAACGGTCGAACATCTACAGGCATGGGTTCCGCGGTTGCCAGCGCAAGATATCGCTCCGGCGGGTCCAGGTAATACATCCTCTCTAACTCCACAATGCGTGACTGGAATAGGGCTATCTGGCCGGGAATGCAGATCTCGGTGACAATTCGTGTCTTGGAAGCGCCTTTTGTTTCCGAGATCACCACCAAGAGTCCGCGGTACACCTTGTTCCCAAAGATGGTTTTCAACACGAGCTGATGTACCCAGGCCTGAACCACCCTCTCTCGCGTCGAGGTTTTGATTGGGAGGTGAATTTTGGGCTTCTTGTGTCCAAGGTCAAAAACATAGTCGGTTGGCAGAAGGATAGATGGATCTTCCGGCATTTTTACCTTCTTGCTCGGATTCACGCCGATGGCCGTCGCCACCATGTGTCCGATGAGGACTTCGAAGAACGTCGCCGACGCCTTTCGGCCTACGCCCGACACTTCATTCGCGCCAATAACCGACATCGCGATCGTGTAGGCCGCGCGAGTTGCGTCTGCCGCGCTCAGCGTGGTGGGCGCGTTAATGAATGCTTGTGCGAGATCCAACGCTGAACTGTCCTCGACATACAAGGCGGAGTTGAAAGGGCGCGACATGCGCTCTCCCGATGCGAAAGCGATATATTCCTTGCCTCTCACTTTCGATTTCATCTCGAGTTTGTGGCACTGTTGCCAAAGGGTTGCCGATCCGTCGCGCGCCATGTCGAAGAGCAGGCCTCCAACCGCCGGGCTTTTCAGGTCTGAAGCAGCGAGCATCTTCAGGCTCTCGTACTTGGCCGCAAGACTTTGTGACATCTCGCACAGAATATCAGCGCGAGATTAGCCTCGCGGCTTTCCCCCGCATGCAATGCCTTGCTAATTTCTTCCTGGAGAATCGCAACGTTACGGACCTGAAATTGAATGAGCTTTTTCTTGCTGAGTTGAACCGGGAGGCCGGAGGCACGCGCAAGGCGCTCGAGCGTGTTCCGGAAGGCCAGAATGATTGGAGGCCGCATGCAAAATCTATGCCGCTGGGGTATCTGGCTTCCCTTGTAGCTGCGATGCATGAGTGGATCGATTTCATGGTCAACCGCGATGAGCTAGACTTCGCCCCGGCAGGAGAAAAATCCGGAAATGCCGAAGGACTGGACGACCCGGGCGCAACTGATGACGAGATTTGACGAAGCTCTGGCCAAGGCGACAAACTCGCTGAAAAGCACGACGGATCAGCATTTGCAGACGACCTGGAAGCTCAAGGCGCGTGGGCAGCTCATCAGCAAAGAGCCCCGGTAATCAATATCCGGCATGGAGTGCTGAACGACTGGGCGCATCATCGCGGCCAGTCGACCGTGTATCTGCGATTAAATGAGGCTGCGGCTCCGGCGCTCTATGAACCTTCAGCCGATGAACAGTTTTAGCGATTCCGTGCGTGAACACTTCGCATTCTACTCGCGTCACCTTCTAGCAACACGAGATTAGTTTGGCACCGTCCCTTTCGCCGCTCACGCCTCTTTCGTCGAGTGCTCGAACAGAAAATTGAGTGTCTTCTCAGTGCGGATATTGTCCGCAATCCGCGAAAGCGTGCCTTCTTTTTCGAGCCGCGCCCGGACTGCCGGTACGGTTTCGCGCTCGCGCCGGGCAATGTGCTGGACCTCGTGATCCACTTCGTCTTTTGTGGCGTTGATGGACTCGCGCGCCGCAATTTTATCGAGCAGAAGCGCCGCTTTCACGTTCCGCACGGCTTTATCGCGCTGCTTCTCGCGGATTTCCTTCCAATCGAGATTCAATTTTGAGAGGTCGACGTCCCGGCCCGTGATTTCGCGGATGCGGGCGCGCGTCTGATTCTCAATCTGGTAATCGATGTATGTCTCGGGAACGGGAAAATCGTGTGAGGCAACAAGTTTGTCGATGATCGCTTCCTTGGCCTCCCGCTGAGCGGCATCTTGCTTCTCGTGAAAGATCGTCTTACGAACGGTTTCTTTCAGGTCATCAAGATTTTGATAGTCGCCTAGGTCGCGTGCGAATTCGTCATCGAGCGCCGGAAGCTCCTTCTTGCGGATCACCTTCGGCGTGAGCTCGAATTTGACCGTTTTGCCGGCCAGACGCTCGGAGCCGTAATCTTCCGGATACGTGACTTCAAACTCCTTGGTTTCCTCGGGCTGGGCTCCCAGTAAGTGCTCGTTAAAGGCGGGCAGAGTATCGGAGCCGCCCACTTCGATCTGGAGATCTTTCTGATCGACCGGCTCCGCAAGGCCCTCAATCGACCTCAGGTGGGCAACCACGAAATCGCCGTTCTCGATCGGGCGCGGATCGAGGTTCACATATTCGGCCCGGGTCTCGCGCATGGATTCGAGCCGCTCAGCCACCTCTTCGTCGCTAACTGCCGGCTCCACGTACTTGACGGGTACGCTGCGGTATTCGCCAATTTCGAAATCGGGCGCAACTTCGAACTGGGCCTTAAAACGGATGGGTTCGCCGGGCTCGAAATGCAGATCCGAGATGTCGGGCGTCCCGACCACTTTCAGCTCTTCCTTGGCCACACGCTCACGAAACGCCTTGGGAACAAGGGTCTCGATCACTTCGCTTCGAATTTCCGATTGAAACCGCGATTTGATGAGGCTCTTGGGAGCTTTGCCGGGCCGGAAACCCGGAAGCCGGACCCGACCCTTGAGATTCTCTGTGACCTGCTCTTCCGTTTTCTCTACTTGATCGACTGGAATCTCAACTTCCAGCGAACGTTTGCAATCAGTGGCGGTGGACACGAACGATTTACCTACTTCTAGCGTGCCCGGAACCTAGACCGCAACGGCAAGTTGGGCGCCTTCTCGAATCGCTTCGGCCTTGTTGGGCTTTTCCCAGCTGAAGCCCTCCTCACTGCGCCCGAAATGCCCAAAAGCAGCCGTCTGGCGATAAATCGGCCGACGCAGATCCAATTGCTCGATGATGGCCTTGGGCGTGAGCTTGAAGTTTGCGCGAATCAGCTCGACAATGCGCTCGTCTTCGATTCTGCCCGTGCCGAAGGTGTTTACGTGGACGGAGACCGGTTCAGCCACGCCGATCGCATACGCAAGCTGTACTTCGCAACGCGAGGCAACTCCGGCTGCCACGAGATTCTTCGCTACATAACGAGCCATGTAGCAGGCGGAACGATCGACCTTGGTCGGATCTTTGCCGGAGAACGCGCCGCCGCCATGGCGGCCCATGCCACCGTAGGTATCGACGATGATTTTGCGACCCGTCAGGCCGGTATCGCCGTGCGGCCCGCCGATGACGAATCGACCCGTGGGATTAATGTGGTACTTGGTCGAGCTATCGACCATGTTCTTGGGAAGCACCGCTTCCATGATGTGCTTTTTTACGTCTTTGCGAAGCTGCTCAGTGGAAACGTCTTCCCCATGCTGCGTCGAGATCACGACTGCGTCAATCCGCGCCGGTTTTCCGTCAATATATTCGACGCTGACCTGGCTCTTGCCATCCGGCCGGAGATACGGCAAAGTGCCATCACGGCGAAGCACGCTCAACCGCCGGGCGAGTTTGTGGGCCAACGTGATCGGCAGCGGCATCAATTCCGGCGTCTCGTCGCAAGCGTAGCCAAACATCATTCCCTGATCGCCAGCCCCGCCCGTATCGACCCCCATTGCGATGTCCGGGGATTGCGCCTGAATGCTATTCAAGATGCCGCAGGTCTTGCAGTCGAACCCAAACGCGGCGTCCGTGTAACCGATGTCATGAATGACTTCGCGAGCCACCTTCGGAACGTCCACGTACGTTCTTGTAGTAATTTCGCCCGCAACGACGCAAATTCCCGTTGTGACAAGCACTTCGCAGGCGACTCGACCCGTGGGATCGTCAGCCATTACCGCATCAAGTACTGCATCGGAAATTTGATCGGCAATTTTGTCGGGATGACCTTCAGTAACGGATTCAGACGTGAATATCGATCGGATCGGCAAGCGTAACAGCTCCTTGAGTTGAGGTGGGTACTTCCTTAGAGGACCAAATAACCCAGTGTAACAGTCCGAAAAGGCGCCTGGAGATTCGGTTAGTTCTAGATCGAAGTCTGAACCGGCATTCGAGAGTCACAGAGATTCGCGCCTTGCTAGCATCGAGTCATGAACCCTCAACCACCGCAGGCGCAGCCGAAGCTGCCGATTCCGGGCGTTCAAAACGTCGTTGCGGTCGGTTCCGGCAAAGGCGGTGTTGGAAAAACCACTGTAGCCGTCAATCTGGCCATCAGTCTGGCGAAATTGGGCCACAGCGTGGGCCTGCTCGATGCCGACGTCTACGGTCCCAACGTACCCATCATGATGGGTGTCCGCGCTACTCCCCATGCCATTGGACAGCGGATTCAGCCGCTCGATGCCTACGGCGTGCGCGTCATGTCGATGGGGTTCTTGAATCCGGGCGATAAACCGCTCGTTTGGCGAGGGCCGATGCTGAACAGCGTCATGCAGCAGTTCCTGCGCGGCGTGGATTGGGGCGAGCTCAACTATCTCATCATTGATCTCCCGCCCGGAACCGGGGATGTGCAGTTGACGCTGATTCAGACCACTCCTTTAACTGGGGCCATTATCGTGACAACACCCTCCGACGTTTCGCTCGAAGACGCGCGCAAAGCCGTTCATATGTTCGAACAAGTCCGCGAAGACGTATTGGGCATAGTTGAAAACATGAGTTTCCTTGATTGCCCGCACTGCGGCAAGCGAATCGACGTGTTCAGTCACGGCGGCGGCAAGCGAACAGCCCAGGAAATGAACATCCCGTTTCTGGCCGAGATTCCGCTCGATGCTCAGACCCGGCTCGGCGGCGACACCGGCAAACCGGTGGCAACGTTAGATGAATCGAACCCGCAGACCCGCGCATTCGAAAGGCTGGCTCAAGCAGTGGCTGAACGCGCCGAGGAATCGAAACAAAAAGCCCGCCCAACCATCGAAATCTCTGATTGAGCGGGCTGCAAGTCCTTGCGGGCAGGCGCTTTCACCTGCCAAACCCAAGCGAATCTATTAGTTATTGCTGATTTCGACCTTCACCGATTTCGGCTTGGCGATCTCTTTCTTCGGCAGTGTGATGGTCAGCACGCCGGCCTTGTAGTCGGCTTTTACTTTCTCGGCATCTACCGTGTCCGGAAGGCTGAACGCCCGAACAAACGCGCCGTAGCCACGCTCGATCCGGTGATATCCGCGCCCATTCTTCTGGTCCTCAAACTTCCGCTCGCCCTTCAGCGTCAGGGTCCCGTTTTCAAGCTGAACCTCGACCGCCTTGGGATCTACTTCCGGAAGATCCGCCTTCAAAATGAGTTCATTTTCTGTTTCCGCGATATCGACCGCAGGACTCCAGGGCCGCGAAGCAGGCTCGCTCAACAGACGGGACACGCTGTCCTGGAATAGCTTCAAGCCGGGAAAATCTTCAAAGTCGGTTTGGAAGGGATTGTATTTAACGATTGGCATATGGTGAAACCTCCTAAGTTCCAAATCTCAAACCCAAAACCATCATAAAATATGCGCGCTAATTTGTCAAGTATAATTAGTATATTATAGTCACATTTTTTGGATCCGCCGTATCCTGCTGAATCACCGCAGCTTATCGGCTACCAACCCGGCCCGCCTGCCGCATGAACGTACGCAATTCTTCATACTGATCGGTCGCAATCAGGTCCACCCCATCGCTTAAAGCTGCCCGCCAGCGCTGCTCGACGGCGGCCGTCGAGCCAAAATTGTAAGCTGCATCCCATCCCTCCGACTGGCTCGGCCCGAACCCGTCGAGGGTGTAGAACCGTATCCAATAGCCCATGCGGTGAGCGTGGTCGACTAGCGCGCGGAGGCGCTGGTCGGCAGCCGCCGTCCAGGCTCCGGCCCGGCGTTGGCCGCCTTCCTCTACCTCGAGCCATGAGTTATTCCACCAACGGCGATAATTGGTGGCTCGAGTGGTCAGGAGTAGTGTGGGCGCAGCGTGAGCGAGCGCGTACTCCCGCTGCTTCTCATTCAGGCCGGCGAGCAGCGTCTGATTCAGATGCGCTGAGCCGAAGACCCGAAGCTTGTCTCCGACGGCCAGCCGACGGTAGAACACCTGCTCCTGCGTGTCGTTATCTTCCGTGAGAACTAGCAGCGGTTTCCAATCGAGACGCGTCAGATCGGAATCGTTTGCCGTCTTCGGGGCAGTCGTGAACCAATCCTGGTGTTCGCCGAGCACCTTCCAAACCGCCTCGAGCGTGGGCGGTGCGTTGTCTTTAAAATCGAAATGCAGAATGATGAGCGGCCAAGTCTCTTTCTTGTTCTCTTCAAACGCTTTTTCGACGATCGGCCTGACGCGTTCAAAGAAGTACTGCTTCAAGGTTGGCTCCTGCGCAGTTGCTGTGCTGCGATGAGTGACTTTTGCGATCACCTCGCCCGACCGAGGGTCGCGGTATGGCGCAATGTCCTGCTCAATTGCTACGGGGAAGCCAGTCGAGAGGGCCCGGTCAATGCGATCCTCCCATTTTCCGTCATAGGGATAGCAGTTATGCGCGTCGAGGATGGGCCGCCCGTGATTAATCAAGAAGAGGTCGTTATCGGGGCGGAACGTATCGACCTGAAAGGCAAGCAGGAGCAACCCGAGAACGGCTCTGAACATGAGAAGCGATGAGGCCTGGCCCTTGCGCCGCCAACATTATTTCAGATCAAGTCTGTCGTTTGTCTATTTCTTTGCGCTGAACCGTACGCTCAGCATGCCGCCGAGCATGGAAGGAAAAGTGAACAGGCAGAAGTTGACAAGCAACTCGCCCATCATCAGCAGAATAAAACGGCGCGGATCGTCAAGCATCTTGGCAATCTGGGAGGCGGCGGGATTGCTCTGCGCATTGATGATCGAGACGAGCTGATCGCGCCACTGAGGATTCGACACGAAGACCGCCATTAAAACGCAGATCACGACTACGACCAGGAACGCCCAAAGCGCGGTCATAAAGCCGAGCCGCGCGCCCGCCTGGGCTGTGATGGCCTCGCCGGTCTGTTTGGTGTACCAGCGCGCGGCGGTGAACCCGGCAAAGCAGAACAGCGGCAGTATCAGCAAGCTGGCGGCAAACGGCATAAGCACGGAGCTTGCGGTAAATACAAACAACGTGAGCATGGAAACGGCAATCGAAACCAGCACAGCCTTGCGATTGCCGAAATCAATCTTGCCTGACGGAGCCGGCGCGACCGTGGGCACAGGTATCTGCATTTGCTCGAACCGGGCAATATCTTCTTCGAACTGAGGTTTGCCGCACCGATGGCAGAACCGGGCGTCGTCGGGGAGCTGCGCTCCACAAGTGCACTGCATGGGGCTTGATTCCAGTGTAGCCGCCGCCGGCCAGGAAGATAGCGGCCGCCCGGAACGTTAAGATGTCGTTTTCGGCCATGCACAAACCTGTCGTTCTCGTCGAGTGCCCTCCGGGCGACTACTATCTCCGCAATCTCGAGCCGATTCGCGATCAGGCCGACTTCAGAATTGGCATCGATCACGGTTTTTTGCGTGAAAATGCCGCAGAGGCGGACGCCATGCTGACGGTGGGAATGCGCAACACAGTGCTGCCAAAGATCTGGCCGGCGGCGAAGAAGCTGCGCTGGATTCATTCGCTGTCGGCGGGAGTGGAACAGATTCTTTTTCCGGCGCTGGTCGCAAGCGACATCCCGCTGACCAATGCGCGCGGCGTCTTCAAACGCTCGCTCGCGGAATTCGCCATTCTGGGCATGCTGTGGTTTGCCAAGAACGGGCCGCGATTGATCGAACAGAAGCGGGCACACAAGTGGGAAACGTTCATGGTGGACTGGCTGGCGGAGCGCAGCGTAGCAATCGTGGGCTACGGCGAAATCGGGCGCGAATGCGCTCTGCTCGCAAAAGCCATGGGAGCGCGGATTCTGGCTATGCGCCGCCGGACAGAGCTGCTCGATAGCGATCGCGTGCTGGATAAAGCTTATCCGCTTGCGGGGCTGCACGAAATGTTGAGCGAAGGGGATTACGTCATTGTGGCCGCTCCAGGAACGCCCGAAACGCGGCATATGATTTCCACCCGCGAATTTTCGTCGATGAAGAAAAGCGCGGTGATTATTAACGTAGGACGAGGCGTGGTGATTGATGAAGCGGCGATGATCGCCGCGCTGTCGGGAGGGCGCATTGCGGGAGCTGCGCTCGACGTGTACGAGGTCGAACCCTTGCCGGCGAACTCGCCGCTGTGGGACATGCCAAATGTTTTCATCTCGCCGCATTCGACCGACCGCACGCGCGACCCGGACTGGCTCGACCTCGCGATGCGGCGATTCGTCAGCAACTTCCGCCACTTCGTCGACGGTGAGCCGCTCGAGTTTGTCGTAGACAAGAAGGCGGGCTATTGAGGAATGAGCGAACCGACGCTCAAAGATGTTCAACGCGCGGCCAACCAAATTCGCGCTTTCATTCATCGAACTCCAGTTCTGACCTCGCGCTTGTTCAACGACGCGGCGGGCCTTGAATGTTTTTTCAAATGCGAAAACTTTCAGCGGGGCGGCTCGTTCAAGATGCGCGGCGCTTCTTATTTCCTCAGTTCGCTACCCGAAACGGCGCGAACGAGCGGCGTGGTCACGTATTCCTCCGGCAATCATGGCCAGGCGGTCGCGATCGCGGCTGAGCAGCTTAACGTGCCCGCAACCATCGTGATGCCGGAAGATGCGCCCAAAGCGAAGCTCGATTCCACGCGGGCACACGCAGCGCATATCGTGACCTACGACCGAAAACGCGAAAGCCGTGAGGAGATTGGACAAAAAATTTCGGCGGAAACAGGCGCCGCCCTGGTGCCGCCTTTCGATCATCCCTGGACCATTACCGGCCAAGGAACAGCCGCGCTCGAGCTCCTCGAAGATGTGCCGGATCTCGACGCCATTCTCGTTTGTCTGGGCGGCGGCGGTCTTCTCTCGGGAACGTTGATCGCGGCGAAAGGTCTTAAGCCTTCGATTCAAGTGTTCGGCGTGGAGCCTGAGATCGCGAACGATTGGGCGTTGTCGGTAAGCGCGCATCGAAGGATCGGGATCGCGCAGCCGGCCACTATCGCCGACGGGCTACGGGCCGAGAAGCCCGGCGAGCTAACGTTTCCGATTGTCGAGCGCCTGGGAAACGGCGTCCTGCTGGTTTCCGAAGAAGAGATCCGGGCCGCTGTGCGCTTTCTGCTGACGAGGATGAAGATGGTGGTGGAACCAAGCGGCGCGGTCGCCGCGGCGGCGGCGCTATATCGCAAATTGCCAAGTCGGTTGAACAGGGTCGGGATCCTGATTACGGGCGGAAATATTGATTTGGAGCTGCTGAGCGAGATTTGCGCGGATTCGAGGAGTAAGACATGAGAAGAATTAACGTTGCGCTCCGTTTTCAGGCGTCGCTATTGGACGAGGCCAAGCGTATCGCCGAATCCGAAGGCGTTACTCTGAACCAGTTGATCAACGTTGCCGTACTGAGAAGGTATCGGCGCTAAGAACCGAAGAGTCCTTTCGCGAGCGATCTAGCCGCGCCAAATATCGGCAAAGCGAAACGGCTGCTCATACGTGCCGGCCGCGGGAAGCCTCCTGTCGCCGGTGATGAGGTCTAGCATCCTCGGCCGACCATAGGCGACGCTATTATCGACCATGCACGAGCGGACTCCCTGGTACAACGTCTCCCCTTTGTACCCGAAATGTGCGAGCCACCTGCCGCATCCGCATCGATGTATAGGTGATAAAAATTATTGGCGGTGAGAATCTTCGAGTAAGGCGCCGGGTATTCGCCCAGAATATCCAGCTTGACCTCCGTCCACGGGCCGATCACATCGTATTCGGCCGGCATACCGCACCCCCAGAACAAAAGTCTACCAAAATGTTTTGGTACGCGCGGGGAAAACCTGAGCGTCCACTTTGACCGCTTGTCGGCGCGGTCTCCGGTTTCGAGATCCGATCGAAACCCGCTCCCCGCTCTGCCCCCATTTCCCGCACACCTGCCACGAATCGCGCCTTCGAGTGAAGCACTCTGCATTAGACTGCATCTTAGGTAGCAGAATGCGAAATTTCAGCAAAGTTGCACTTCTTACATCCGTCCTGGTTGCCGGTGTGAGCGCAGTGCGCGTGATGGCTGGCCCGAAGTCGGAGCCGAAGATTTTGACGGGCCCTAACGCCTTCACCGATTATTCGAAAGAGAGCCCGGGCACGTTCCGCAAAATTACGGTGGCGGACCTGCCGCAGCCCTATGCGACGCCTTCGGCGCCGAACAGTCCGACGGTTGTGCCGCGCCCCGAGGGGGCATGGCCAAAGGCTCCACAAGGATTCAAGGTCGATCTATACGCGAGCAATCTGGATGGTCCACGCGAAATTCGTAAGGCGCCCAATGGCGATCTATTTGTTGCGGAGAGCTATTCAGGAAAAATCAGAGTATTTCGCGGTATTACAGGGGACAGTAAACCGCAACAAACCGCTGTATTCGCTACTCGGCTACATCAACCGTTCGGTATGGCCTTCTATCCGCTCGGTGCCAACCCGAAGTGGCTCTACGTTGCCAATACCAATTCGGTAGTTCGTTATCCGTATATCAACGGCGACCTCGAAGCAAAAGGCCCGGCAGAGACGGTGATTCCTGAAATTCCGGGCGGTGGCGGGCACTGGACGCGCGATCTTGCGTTTTCGCTCGATGGAGACAAGCTTTTTGTTTCCGTCGGGTCGCGCTCGAATGTGGACGATCCGGACACGCATCCGGCGGAGACCCATCGGGCGAACATCCTCGAATACACACCGGACGGTAAGTTTGTGAAGGTGTACGCATCGGGCATACGGAATCCGGTGGGTATCGCGATTCAACCGGAAACAGGTGAGTTGTGGTGTTCGGTGAATGAGCGCGATGCGTTGGGCGATAATCTCGTGCCCGATTACATCACGCACGTAAAAGAAGGCGGCTTTTACGGCTGGCCTTGGTATTACATGGGCGATCGTCAGGACCCGCGCCATGAGGGCAAGCATCCTGAATTGAAAGACAAGGTCACCGTTCCCGATGTTCTGTTGCAACCTCACAACGCTTCGCTAGAACTCACATTTTATGAAGGTAAAGCCTTTCCGGCCGAATACCACGGCGACATCTTCGCGGCCGAGCATGGTTCCTGGAACAAGGCAGCCCGGGCTGGTTACGAAGTGATCCGCGTTCCGCTGAAAGATGGAAAAGCGACTGGCGCTTATGAAGACTTTGTGACGGGCTTTGTGACAGCCGACGGGCAAGTCTGGGGCCGTCCCGTAGGCGTCGCCACCGGGAGCGATGGCTCGCTGTTCGTAACAGACGACGGATCGAAATCGATCTGGCGAGTGAGTTACGTGAGATAGTTTCTAATCTCGATCAGGCCGGCCGCATCACGCGAGTAATTGCCGCGGCCATCTGTTCCCATTTAGAACGCTCGACCGTTAACCGCTTTCTGCCGGCGGCGGTCAAGCGGTAATACCGGGCGCGGCGGTTGGTGGACGAGATTTCCCATTTTCCCGCGATCAATCCGCTTTTCTCTAGACGGTAGAGCGCTGGATAGAGCGATCCGTGATCGACTTCGAGCACATCGCCCGACATTCGCTCAATCGCCTTGGCTGTCTCGTAGCCGTTAGCCGGCCCGGCAAGCAGCGTCCGCATCACCATCATGTCGAGCGTTCCCTGTAGTAGATCGAGTTTTGTGTCTGGCTTCTTCGGCATAACCTTTGTCACGCCATAGTAGCAGATTAGATGGTAGGATCTCCATAGGTAGTTTACCTACTATGTGTTCGGAGCCGGACAACTGTTGTCCCACATTCGGCGTTAGGCTAGACCTTTCACCCCTACGCGACCGCTCGAACGTATTGATCGAAAAGGACTGGCGGGCCCGGCATGTTCTGGAAACAAGAGTGCATGTTCAGCCAGACAGGGGGAGACCATGCCGGACATCAGCCGTAGATTCTTTCTCGAAAGCAGCGCTGGATTCGCCGCGCCCGTCGCGATTCAGCCACGACCGAAGAACGAGGCGGTCTATCATTTCGCGACCAGCGAGTACGACGTGCGAATGACCGTCGAGTTCCACGACCGGTACTCAAGCAATGGCTTCCATTTTCGCGAGCGCCTCAAAAACCGCCAGTTTTGTCTTTCCGGCGCCGGCGAAGAAGGGCGTAATTGCCTGGCGAATTTTTCAGGTTCGCTGGCCATAGCCCGGTATCATATCCGGCCGCGTTCCAAGCCGCCCAGTTTCCTGACCCTCCGCGAACACGTTCGAACCATCGATCAGGATCGCCGTCTGAACGAGCGTCCTCCGTTTGAACGAGCGCTCGAAATTCAAGGCGGCGTGGCCAGCGACATTCAGGCATTTGGCTATGAAACGGAAGCTTCGTCGCGCTCCGCGACGGCAGATGCCGCGTCGTTCATTGATCCGTGGTGTTTCCTGCGGCAGGACCTTTATTTCGATATGCAGAATGCGCCGTTTCTGGTTGTTCACTGGAAACATACTCTAAGCGCGATCCGTCTCCTCGATGTCATACCGGGCGACCAGACAAGCGCGCTGGAGAATTCGCTATGAGCCAACGGTGGGCCCGGTTTTGGCAAAGAATTCGACACTTCCGAAGCGATGCGGATCTCGAAGACGAGTTGCGCGTCCATCTAGAGATGCAAGCGGAGGATCATGCCGAGGCCGGCATGCCGCTTACGGAAGCGCGACGGCGCGCCCGTCTGCAGCTTGGCCGTGAGAAGACGATTGTCGAAAAAATACGAGACCAGGAGTTCATCACTATGATCGAGAGCTGGTATCGGGATTTCTCGCTCGGCTTCCGCAATTTACGCAAGAATCCGGTCTTTTGCCTCACTGCAATCCTGACGCTAGCTTTCGGAATTGGAGCGAACACCGCGATTTTCGCGCTGCTATATGGATTGCTCTTACGCAGCCTCCCGGTAAAGGATCCGCAGCAACTCGCACATATCGGCATTATCAGCGGCGCATCGAAATTCAACGATGCGGAGTCCATGCCGTATCGGATGCTCGAGCAGCTTCGACGCGAGCAGCATTCGTTTAACGAACTCTCCGCTTGGCTTTGGACCGAAGTCACAATGCAGGATAGCGACGGGACTCGGCGAGTCTACAGGGGCGGACTAGTGGGCGGAAACGCATTTCCGCTGCTGGGCATGAAGCCGTATCTTGGAAGACTGATTTCGCCTGGCGACGATGTGCGCGGAGGACCCGCCGAAGGTTGGCCCGTTGTCTTGAGCTATGGTTTCTGGAACGACCGATTCGGGCGTGACCCCCGAATAATTGGCAAGGTCATCAACGTTTCGAACATTCCAGTCACCGTCATCGGCATTGTTCCGCCTGATTTTCGCGGAGTCTGGCAAGGCGACGCCGTTAAACTGTACCTTCCGCTCCAATTCGCAAACGCGCTTGAGGGCAAGGATGTGGTTAATACGCCAGACTCTCTCTTCACGTGCTCCGCCATTGGCCGATTGAAACCGGCAGTCACTATCCATGAGGCGAGGGCTGAAATTGCCGTGTACCAAAGGGAATTGCTGCATCGCTTTATTCCGCCGCAATATCGGCACCGGCCTTACTTCGAGAAGGCCAGCTTGCGTGTCGAATCCGCGCGCACGGGACTACCAACGTACTTCGGCCACGTCTATTCGGAACCACTCTCACTCATGCAGGAGTTAGTCGCCATCGTTCTGCTCCTGTGCTGCGTGAACGTCGGCGGACTCATGATGTCGAAAGTTCACGAACGGCAGCGTGAGTTTGCTGTGCGGACCGCCATCGGGGCAGCACGCTGGCGTTTGATCCGGCAATACTTGATGGAAAGCTTTGTGATCGCCCTCGCCGGCGCCGCTCTCGGCGCTGTGGCTGCCTGGTACGGTAGTCCAGCGCTGCTCCACTTCTTCCGCGATCCGATGATGGGCGAACCGTTGTCAGTCCAGCCCGACAGCATGGTGTTCTGGGTAACAGCTCTGTGCGCCGTTGGCACAACTCTCCTGTTTGGCGCACTGCCCGCATGGAAAGCCGGCCGCTCCGATCCTGGCGCGCTCTTGAAATCACGGACAGCGGCAGGCGGGCGTAGGCAGATCGCCGGACGAGCGTTCGTTCCGATTCAAGTTGCCTTGTCACTCGTTCTGGTTATGCTGGCAACGCTGCTATCGCAAAGCCTGATTCGGCTTCAAACCGAGCGCACCGGATTCGATTTGGACCACGTTACAATTCAGACTGCTCGATTCAACCTTCTGCCGCAGAAGGGAGATGCGAAACTCGACCTGTATCAGCGCATGGTGGACCGAATGGAACAGATGTCTGGCATCCGCTCAGCCGCGGTCACCTGGTATACGCCGATGACCGGTTTTCAATCGACAGCCCGCTTCGAGGCCTTGACCAGCGGACCAAACCCTCCGGAAGATTCGCACATGGCCTATAACGCGGTCGGCCCGGGATACTTTCGCACCATGGACACGCGTATCCTCGACGGGCGCGAATTCGAGAAGAACGAACGCCATTTTAACGTTTGCGTCTTGAATCAATCTGCAGCGAATTACCTGTTTCCGCGCCAGCGGGCTATCGGCCGCTACGTTCGCGGCGACGATCTCAAAGATTTGAACGTTTCCGCTCCCGTCTCCTGCCGTGTGATTGGCATCGCCGAAGATGCGAAATTCGCCAGCCTTCGCGAGCCGCCGCCGCGTACGATTTATTTCCCGGTCCCAGCGAGCGCGCTCGAAAAAATCTTTAACCTGGTCTTCCTGATCAACTCGTCCACAAAGGCGGAAGCGATTGCCGGCTACCGCAAAGCGCTTAGCGAGATTGCTCCTTCCGTTCCCATCGTCATCTTCGTCACCTTGAAAGAGCAAATGGACGCGGCACTCGGCAGCCAGAGGCTCATCACCATGCTAAGCAATTTCTTCGCCGGATTAGCGTTGTTTCTGAGCGCGCTCGGCTTGTATGGCCTGCTCGCGTCGAGCGTCGCGCAGCGCACCGGAGAAATCGGCATCCGCATCGCCTTAGGCGCGCAACGCCGCAATGTTTTGCGCATGATTCTTTCGGAAGCTTTCGGTCTGCTCGGAGTAGGCCTGCTGCTGGGCGCGGCAGTTCTTTTCTTCGCTATCCGCTTCGTGCAGAACATGCTGTTCGGCGTTTCGGCGTTCGATCCCATTACCTTGGCTGCGACTTTGGCTTTGCTGATAACAGTGACCTTGCTTGCCTCACTCCCACCCGCCCTTCGCGCCGCTTCTGTTGATCCCGTTCAGGCTTTGCGCGCGGAGTAGCCCGTAATCGTCCCATAACGCTGTCGAAATATCTGCGGGCGCGAACCTTCGAGGGGCCTTCCAGCGTCTGTCTAGTAGGCACAATGGCCGAGCGGCTGACAAATTCCATGCAAATACGGTGGGTAATCTCGCTGATATTAGGCGGAGTGTTCCTGCTTGGGGCGGCTATTTTTGCCTCCCTTGCAAGGGCGGCCGATATTCCCTCGTTCGACCTGTCCTCCCGCGCCCAGCAGTATTCTGGCCGCTATTACTGGACTACTACACCTGTGGAGGGCGGAGGTCAGATTCTGACTTTGGTTGGCCGGTTCGAGCACCCGGGACAAGTTCCTAGCCAACAGAATGTGCCACTGCTGGCCGTTTTACGGGACGGCTTGGCCGCTGGGAATCAGAAAACAGAGCGGCTGCGTTATGTGTGGCTTCTTACATATAGGCGCCCTGGTGTCAATCAGCGCATTCTTTCGGCAGTACCGTTCTTTTACTGGTCCTGGAATCCAGGGAACGGTGACAAGCCAGGCGACTGGGATAAGACTGGCAAAGTGCCCGCGCCAATTGCCGATTTGAGCGAGCCCACCCACCACGTGGTGAGCAATTTTGGGAGAGACGTCCTGCAGTGGGCCGCATTCGATCCTATGACAACAGCCATCCGCGCGTCGTCTCGCGAGTACCGTTCGAATGGATCGGACTATGAGCGGCTGCATGTGGAAGAGGCGGTCGCGTTTCTGCGCGAGGCTCCCGCAGCAAACGATGAAAACGGACTGACTCAGGCCGAGCTCGATAGCGTGATTGCGCGTCTCGAGTTGACTAAGACGATGCTAGGCGGGTTTGTCGCGGGGAATCGGCTGAAACAGATCGCGGCGACACAGGGAGCGCAGCGCTCCGAAACAATCGGGCGGAATTGGGAACTACTGCGAACATCGGCGGAGCGGGCGGGTTTATTGTTCGAGCCGATTCGGCTCACGGATTCGGGCGAAGAGTACGCGGTTTTGTGGTTCCCCCTCAATCGCGTGTTCTCAGCGCCCGGCATATCGCTCGCCAGTACGTGGAAACTGCTGCATATCCCAGACCCGTGGACCGACAGCCGGCTGAAGAACTGGAAGGGCTATGAGCAAATGCGATGGCTGGATAGCAGCGGACGATTGCTGCCGGAAGGCGAGACGGGAGCGAGTCAGGTGGCATTGGCGCCGCTCGCTGTTTACAGCCTCACCTATCCACGGTCTCCACTGTTGATGGTGGATTTCCGGCACGGCTTGAAGCCCAAGCGAGCGGAGATCGCGCAGCGCGGCTCTGACGAATTTGTGATGGGCGTGCTCAGATTGTCACATTTCGCGAATTGGTATTATTTCGTTGGCCAGGCGATGTACGAGTTCGTCAAAACGCGTCACGGAGGGGCAGAAGATCTTTCACAACGCTTGGACGCATACTCCGAGTTTCGCGTGGCGGTGACTTTGGACACCAGTCTCGATCCGGCATTCAGAAGGGAATTACAGCAGCACGTGAAAGCGCTGGATGTGAACCCGTTGGGCAGCTCGCCGGACGGGGAAGTGGCGCTCGCGAGGCGTAATTTTGATGCACTTCAAAACGCAGCCTCCGACGATCGGAAGCTTCCAGCCCGGCTGGATAAGGATCGCAGAGAAGAGCTGGCCAAGTTTAGTGAGGGTTCAGGCGGAAAAGTTTGGAATGCGACGTTACACTATGCTTCGCTGGGACTCTATACCCAGCGAGCCCCGAGCAGGGACGACAATGCAGAGATGCTCGTTCGAGATCGGAAAGTGGAATCGCTGATCAGTTATCTTGAGCAGGTGAGAGACTCAGGGCCACGCCCGGAGGTCAGCTTTCCTTCCGACCAAATACAAAAATCAATGGTGGAACTGACCGATCTACTGAATGACGGTGCCGGTTCGCGCGTGCGCGAACAAGCGGCGGTCGTCATCTCGGCCGTTCAAAGTAACACCAAGGACGAGACGATACTCGCTGGCTGCTCCCAGGCGCTGAGCGCCTTAAATATGCCGAAGGTACCGGCGCATTCTGCCGCCTCCATCGCTGCTACTCCTCGAATTCAAGAGCCGGTACCGGCTGAAGCATCACTCGCCGCGAAGTGATGCTGCGTGCGATTTTAGCGAGCTTCCTGTTTCTTTGCATTCCATTGGCAAGCGCGGCACAGCCTGCGACGCCTGTTGCCAAGCGGCTCTTGATTCTGAAGGTTGACGGCTTGAACGCCGATCTGCTCTTCAATGCCATGGCCGAGCGGAATCCCGCAACCGGCAAATCGCGCCTACCCTGGTTTGAAGAAATATTCAGCCGCAATGGATTAATCTTTGACGATTTCTATACGCGCGGCATCAGTCTTTCGGCGCCTTCCTGGTCGATGCTTGATACAGGGCATCACCTGGTGATCAAGGGCAATGTCGAGTACGACCGCTACACGGGGCGCGTCTACGATTATCTGAACTTCTTCCCCTTTTATCTCGGTTATGCGCGTTCGCGCGAGGTGGATATGCCGAGCGTGCGAGTGCTGGATGAAGCGGGCGTGCCGCTACTGATCGATGCTTTTCCCTACGATCGCCGGTACCAGAGTTTTCAATTGTTTCAACGCGGAGTGCAATGGACAACCCTCAAAGAGGGACTAGAGCGCCGCCTGTCGACACATGCTTTGCTCTCGTTGCTCGAAGATCCGCAAGGCGGCCTCGGGCTGGGTGAAGGGTTGGAAAAGGAAACTGAAAGCGAAGTCATTAAAGGCCTTTCAGGGGCGAAGCTCGAGTACCTGGATTTTTTCACCGGCGATGTCGATCATATCGCTCATTCTGTCAACGACCCGCGTATCCTGACAGACGAACTGGTCCGCTTGGATGCACTGGCTGGACGGCTTTGGAGCGCCGTTCAGGCCGGCCCTCTCGCTAGCCAAACTATTTTCGCTGTTGTTTCCGACCACGGCATGAACAACGTGCCGGCCATCTATAGCCAGACCTTCAGCCTTCCGGATCTTCTGAATTCAACGGCGGGCGGCGCGCACCACGTGGTCACAAACCGTCATCAACTGCAAGATTACAAGCTCGCCGGGCTTAATCCTCTGGTGTTTCGCGTCATCACCCCCAGCACAGCTTCGTTCTACCTGGCAGGCGAAGCTAACGAGTATCCCACGGCCTGGCTCGATCTTGATGGCAACGAGCGGGCAGGCGTCAGCTTTCGGAATTCCGAACTAAATCGCATTCATATCGTGCTGAAACAACTCGCGCGGCCCGATCTCGCACAGCCTGTCCGAAGCGCAGCCGCCCGGTACCTGAAACAACGGCTGGACGCCCGGCGCGCGACATGGCAAAGCGAGATCAAGGCGCTAAACGCAGAGCTTGAGGCATTGAGCGGAGCAATTGCCAATCGCCAGACCGAGCTGAGCCGGCAGCCGAAGAAGTGGACGGTCTCGCAACGCGAGTTAGGCGAGGACAAGGAAGCGAGGCGGAAAGCAGGAGAATTGAGCCAGTGGACGGAAGAGAAGGCCGCTTATCAAAATTACGTCCACCATCTTCAAGCTCTGGTCGAGCTTAAGCCCAGTGAAGACGCGCCGCTCAAGGTGAAGATTACGGATCTTGTGCCGCGGCTGTCCCTTGGCGACCCTAACTCCTTATACGATCTGCAGCATTATGTTGCCGGACCGGGCGCAACGGGATTAGTACTGGACGCAAACGGAAATCTTGACGATCGGAGTTCGTTTCGATATGTCAACTACTTTCCGCTGTTCGCCGCGCAGACGACGCGAAACAACCCTCAAGAGCGTGTATCGCCCCATCCCATTGACTTTGCGACTGTCGCATTGCCGCCCGAAGAAATACCAGCCCAGGTGACTGGAGGAAACAGAATCAGTCAGGCGATCTGGTTGTACGCGGACGACAGCCATCAATTGCTCGAGTTGATCGTTCGCGACGGCGAGGCAATGCGGATTCGATTGTTTCCTGTGGCGCATCTGGTTGCCGATCGTGAAAATCATTTGTCGTGGGCCACGATTCCCTGGACGCAAGGTCTCCCGCTGAAACTGTTCGAAGATCAGCATCTAAAGCTGCCGCCGAATGTCGAGCGAAGCGAATGGTTCGGCGAATGGCACCGGGAGCGCGAATGGTTCGAAGCCATTCATGAATGCCAGTACTCAAATGGAGTGATCGGCGTTACTGAAGAGCTCATACCGCCATCGATAGCGCTACCCAATCAACAAAACAATGGATTACTCGGCAAACTGGAAATCGAGCGGCGAGATCTGGTGCAGCCGGACCTTCTACTGTTTGCAACGGACCATTGGAACTTCAACGTGCGGAACTTCAATCCCGGTGGAAATCACGGCAGCTTTCTGCGCATCTCGACTCATTCGGTGTGGATGATGGCCGGAGCCGGTCTTCCCCCGGGCAAGCATATTACGGAGCCTTACGATAGTTTGAATTTTGCTTCGACTCTATTGAACCTGCTGGGAAAGCCAGCTCCGATGTCCGAACGAATTGTTCCGGTCGCGCAATAAAGTTACCGGCCAAAGTAGACCGCGTTTTTTTGCGCGAAATCCGCCCACTTTTCGGGGAGGTCGTCGAGAGCGAAAATGGCGGAAACCGGGCACACGGGAACACACGCCCCGCAGTCGATACATTCCACCGGATCGATGTACAACATCTCTTCGCCTTCGAATTTCTCTTCATCCTTTTTGGGGTGAATGCAGTCGACCGGACAGGCATCGACACAGGAGCTATCCTTGGTGCCAATGCAGGGTTCAGCAATTACGTACGCCATGATGCTTGTTGAAAATAAATACCTTCGGGAAGAGAGTCTAACCTTAGGATTATCACACCGCAACTCCCCGCTACAATTCCGCCTCCAGCGGACGGTCAATATCGGCGGCCAGACTGCGTATAACGGCTGCTTCGCGGCGAGGTAACCCGACTAACGCGAACAACGACAAACTCCCGCGCCTACTGACAGGATAACCCAATTGTTGGTTTGAAAACCCTGCTCCCTATAATGGCTGGGATGACTGCCAAAGTCCGAAAAGCTGTTTTCCCTGCCGCTGGTTTAGGCACTCGCTTCCTGCCCGCGACGAAGGCGCAACCGAAGGAAATGCTTGCTCTGGTCGACAAGCCGTTAATTCAGTATGGCGTGGAAGAAGCGATCCACTCGGGGATTCAAGACATCATCATCGTGACAGGCAGGGGAAAGAGCTCGATCGAAGACCATTTCGACGTGAGTTTTGAATTGGAGCAGCTACTCGAATCGAAGGGGAAAAATGATCTTCTTTCGATGGTGCGCTCCATTTCCGACATGATAGACGTGGCTTACATTCGTCAGAAAGAAGCGCTGGGTTTGGGACACGCAGTTCTTCGGGCAAAGGAGCTGGTAGGAGACGAGCCGTTCGCAGTCGTACTTTCCGACGACGTAATTGCGTCCGAGATTCCGTGTATCCGCCAATTGCTCGACATCTACGAGTTTTATAACGCGCCAGTGCTGGCGCTGGTGGAAGTGCCGAGAGATCAGATTTCTGCCTACGGAGTCGTGGACGCGGTGGCCGTTCCGCACAACGGCGCCGAAGGCCGCTTATTTCGCATTCACAATATGGTCGAGAAGCCCAAGGGAGCGGACGCGCCGTCAAATTTAGCGATTATCGGACGCTATGTGCTCACGCCCGATATTTTTCACGCAATCGAATCGATTGAACCGGGAAGCGGCGGAGAAATCCAGCTAACGGATGGGTTGAAGTATCTGCTTCGCAGCCGGCCGATTTATGGATTCAAGTTCGAGGGAAAGCGCTACGACGCAGGGGACAAATTAGGCTTTCTTAAGGCCACCGTTGAGTTCGCGCTGAATCGTCACGATTTGGGAGAGGAGTTCCGGGAATACCTTCGCAGCATCGCCGTGTAGTACCTGTGTTGGCCCCTACGCCAGGGCGTTGATCGTCAACGGCCGGTTCGCTTCGTAAGCGGATATGGCGTCCTCTTGTTGAAGGATGTAGCCCAGCTCATCCACGCCCTCGAGCAGGCAGTGCTTCGAGAACTCGTCAATTGGAAATCTCACCTTCGATCCATCCGGCAACGTCAACGTTTGGGTACTCAGATCGACCGTTAGAGAAGCGGCGGACTCTTTCTCGACCGCTCGAAATAGTGCATTGCTTGCCTCGGGCGAGACCATGATCGGTAGCAGCGAATTCTTCAGAGAATTGGCACGAAAGATGTCGGCAAACGAAGTGCTGATGACGGCGCGAAACCCGTACTGTAGCAGCGCCCAAGGGGCGTGCTCACGCGAACTTCCGCAGCCGAAATTATCGCCAGCGAGTAGTATTTTGGCGGCTTTGCCTTCGGGCCGGTTCAGTAGAAAGTCCGGCTTCGGATTGCCGTCGGCATCGTAGCGCCAATCGTAGAACAGCTGATCGCCGAGGCCGTCCTTCGAGATGGTTTTGAGGAAGCGAGCGGGAATGATCTGGTCGGTATCGATGTTGTCGATCGGAAGTGGTGCGATGCGGCTGGTGAGTGTGGTGAATTTTTCCATATTAGAGCAAAGTGCGAACGTCTGTAACGACACCGGTAACGGCTGTTGCGGCAGCGGTGAGGGGGCTCGCAAGAAACGTCCGCCCTCCCTTACCTTGCCTTCCTTCGAAATTGCGGTTGCTGGTGGACACGCTGTATTCACCTGGCTGGAGTTGATCGCCGTTCATCGCGATGCACATCGAGCAGCCGGCTTCGCGCCATTCCGCTCCCGCTTCCTTGAAAATGCGATCCAGGCCTTCGGCCTGCGCCTGCTGTTTTACGATTTGCGAGCCCGGAACCACCATCACACGCACGTTTGGGTTCACCTTACGGCCCTTTAGAACCTGAGCCGCCGCGCGCAGATCCGATATGCGCGAATTCGTGCAGCTTCCAATAAACACGACGTTCACCGGGTGGCCCAGAAGCGGCTTGCCCGACGGTAGCGCCATGTAGTTCAAGGCCTTGGCGAGCGAATCGCGCTCGAGCGCGCTTCCAAGCGAGGCCGGGTCGGGCACAGGAGCAGTGATCGGGATACCCATGCCTGGGTTCGTGCCGAAAGTGATCATAGGCTCGAGCGAGGCGGCGTCAATGGTAATGCTCTTGTCGAAAGCCGCGCCGTGGTCCGTCGGCAGCTGTTTCCACAAAGCCACCGCCTTCTCCCAATCCGCGCCTTTCGGAGCGTAGGGCCGGCCATTCAGATATTGATACGTCGTATCGTCCGGCGCAACCAGGCCAGCGCGCGCGCCGCCTTCGATGGACATATTGCAAATGGTCATCCGCTCTTCCATCGACAGGGCACGAATGGTCGAGCCGCGGTATTCAAACACGCAACCAGTGCCGCCTCCGATTCCAATACGCGAAATCAAGTTCAGAATAATATCCTTTGCGCCCACGCCGTTCTTGAGGGTTCCATCGACGCGAACCTCGTACGTCTGGGAGCGCGTTTGCAAAAGACATTGCGAAGCGAGCACATGCTCCACCTGGCTGGTTCCGATACCGAAGGCAAGCGCGCCGAGCGCGCCGTGGGTGGCCGTATGGCTATCGCCGCAGACCACCGTCATGCCGGGCTGTGTGAATCCCTGCTCAGGTCCGATCACGTGCACAATGCCTTGCTTTTCGCTGTGAGGGCCGAACAGCTTGATGCCGAAATCGCGGCAATTCCGTTCGAGCTGCTCGATTTGGAGCGCGGCGATTCTGTCGACGATAGGCAGTGAGCGGTCGTGAGTGGGAATGCTGTGGTCCGTAGTCGCGACGGTCAGATCGGGCCGGCGGACTTTCAAATGCCGCTCACGTAGGCCCGCGAACGCCTGCGGCGAAGTCACTTCATGAACCAGGTGCAGATCGATATAGATGAGGGTGGGCGCGCCGGGTCGCTCTGCAACGACGTGGCTGTCCCAAAGCTTTTCGGCGATCGTGCGTGGCCGCGCCACGCCATTTTTTTCTGACATAGAAAATGAACCTCTCAAGGCCGGGCAGGCCCGGCCACTACACGCCTCATGCCTGTAGGGGCGAGGCCTGCCTCGCCCGCGCTCCAAGCGCGGCACAAACCGCATCGCCGACCTCGGAAGTGGTTGCCGGTTGACCGGCTGGCTTCAGATCGGCCGTCACCCGGCCGCTATTTAAGACCTTTTCTATTGACCGGTTCACTGCCCCAGCTTCGTCCGACAACCCGAAACTGTATTCAAGCATGGCCGCAACAGAACCGATCGCGCCCAGCGGATTCGCTTTATTTTGGCCGACGATATCCGGCGCCGAGCCATGCACTGGCTCATACAACCCGGTCCAGGCTCCGGATGGCCGCTTTGCGCCAAGAGATGCCGAGGGAAGCATGCCGATAGAACCAGCGAGCACGGCTGCTTCATCGCTCAAAATATCGCCAAACAGGTTCTCCGTGAGCACAACGTCAAACCCGCGCGGATTGAGCACCAGCTGCATGGCGCAGTTGTCGACCAGGAGGTGATCCAAGGCAATGTCGGGATATTGAGCCGCCACTTCTACGACAACCTTGCGCCACAACTGCGAATTTTCAAGAACATTCGACTTGTCGACGCTGGTCACTTTCTTACGGCGCTTGCGAGCCAACTGGAACGCCATGTGCGAAACGCGCTCGATCTCGGCGCGCGTGTACGTCATTGTATTGATGGCACGCTGCTCGGGCCCTTCGCCCGAAATGCCGCGCGGTGTCCCGTAGTAAAGCCCCCCGGTCAGCTCCCGAACGATGATCATGTCGGTGCCGTCGACCCGATCATTCTTGAGCGGTGACGAATCGATCAACGCTTTATATGACCGGACGGGACGCAAGTTCGCGTATACCTCGAGAGTCTTACGGATACCAAGAAGGCCGCGTTCGGGCCGCTTCTCTGGCGGGGCGTTGTCGAACTCGGGAAGTCCCACGGCTCCCATCAGCGTCGCGTCAGCTTCGAGCGCTAGCCGCCGGGTCTCGTCCGGAAATGGATTTCCGGTCTTGTGTATCGCAATACCGCCTAGTAGTGCCTCTTTCAAGACGATCTCGTGACCGTACTCGCTGCCAATATGCCTAAGGACCTTTACCGCTTCGCGCGTGACCTCGACGCCAATGCCATCGCCGGCGAGCAGTAGAACATTGAGTTTCATGATTTCCAACTGAAAACGCAGTCGTTAGTTCGCCACGGCTGCGCGGCCAACCAATTCCTGAACCAGGTTCAGGATCTCGTCGTTGCGAACGCCTTTCTTCCGGTCGGCCAGCAGCGTGAACCGATGATATACGGTATCAAGCTCTTCCTTGCTGAGCTGGAAACCCAGATCCTCGGTCCGCTTCTTCAGGGCATGGCGCCCGCTGTGTTTTCCTAAAACGAGCCTGCCTTCGGGAACGCCGACGGTCTGTGGATCGATGATTTCGTATGTCGTCTTCTCTTTCAGGTAACCGTCCTGATGGATACCCGCTTCGTGCGCGAACGCATTTTCGCCAACAATGGCTTTGTTTGGCTGTGGGCCGAACGAGATTATGCTCGAAAGCATCTGGCTCGCCGAGTATAGTTTCTCCGTGTGGATGCCGGTACGGACGGGATAATGGTCGTGCCGTGTCTTAATTCCCATCACAACTTCCTCAAGCGCTGCATTTCCGGCTCGCTCTCCGATTCCATTAATCGTGCATTCCACCTGGCGCGCGCCCGCCTTCACAGCAGCCAGCGAGTTCGCAACGGCTAAACCCAGATCGTCGTGGCAATGCACGCTGATAACTGCCCGGTCGCCCAGCAGGCGCACCGCCCGCCCAATCAGCGCGGCGTACTCCTCGGGTACCGAATAACCGACCGTGTCGGGCAGATTGACCGTCCGCGCTCCGGCTTCTACTACCGCCTGACAAATCTTGTCGAGGTATGCTGGGTCAGTGCGCGTGGCGTCTTCAGCCGAAAATTCGACATCGTCGGTGTAGGAGCGCGCCAGTTCCACCGCCGCGGCGCTCTCTTCCAAAATCTGTTCCCGCGTTTTCTTCAGCTTGTACTTCAGATGAATGTCACTTGTCGCAATGAAGGTATGAATTCGCGGACGCTTGGCATCCCGCAACGACTCTGCCGCTCGCTCGATATCGAGCTTTGTCGCTCTCGCGAGAGCCGCTACTTGGACCCATGAAAATTGCCGGCTCACAGCCCGCACGGCTTCAAAATCGCCGTCGGACGCAATCGGAAAGCCCGCTTCCAGAATGTCCACGCCTAAATCCACGAGTTGCGCCGCCATTCGCAGCTTCTCGGGTGTCGTCATGCTGCAGCCCGGCGATTGCTCCCCATCACGCAGGGTGGTGTCAAAAACGTATACTCGATCCATCATTCCTCCGGTTGGAGTCTCGGTGGCTTAAGGGCGGCAAGCCAACTTTCCCTATAGTAGGGAACGCCTTTCGATTATGCAAATTTATAGTGCTTCGTTTTGATATTAGTTACAATCATGAGATAAGGCCACCTTATGTGTGCCTCCCCAGCATGGAACTCTACCCCCTAAAGGTTTTTCTGACGGTTGCAACGGAACGAAGTTTCTCGCGTGCCGGGGAGAAGCTGTTGCGAACGCAACCCGCAATCTCCATTGCTATTCAGCGCTTAGAGAGCGATTTGAAAGAGAAGCTCATCGATCGTTCGGGCCGCGAACTGCTGCTCACGGATGCCGGGCGTGTAGTACTTGAGTTTGCCCGTAGGTTCCAGAATCTGGAATCGGATCTCGAGAACGCGCTCCATGAGCTTCGAGACAATTATGCGGGCCGTTTAAGTATTGGCGCGAATGAATCGACGTCGCTCTATTTGATTCCGCACATTCAGCGCTTTCGCCGGTTGTTTCCAAAGGTGAAGGTACAAGTTCGGCGCAGCCTATCGAGCAAGATTCCGTCGCAACTTTTGGATGGCGAGCTCGAGTTGGGGGTGATTAGCTACGATCCGGAAGATGACCACCTGATCGCTGAGGTCATTTCAACCGACCACCTTTCCCTCGTCGTATCTCCCAAACACCGATTCGCTGAGCGCGGGGAAGTGTCGATCACAGAACTAGACATGGAGACGTTTATCGCGCACAACGTCCTGTCGCCCTATCGCGAGATTGTTTTGCGCGAGTTTCAGCGGCATAAAGTGCCGCTGAATATGGATGTTGAAATGCCTACTGTCGAAACTATCCGACGCATGGTACAGGAGAACGAAGGTGTGGCCTTTCTGCCGCGCATGTGCGTCGAACAGGAGATCGAGCAGGATCTTCTGCGTGAGATTCGCGTCAAAGAACTCTATTGCGAGCGCAAAATACGGCTTGTGTATCCAAACCGGCGCGCGCTGAGCCATGCGGCGAAGGCATTCCTGGAAGTTGTGCAGAATGCGACCGTGTCCCGCCCGGCAGCGCTTCATCCGGCGAGCGTTTTTGAGGAATAAAGCGTGAGCAAAGGCGCGCGCGTCGCCATCATAGGCGGCGGAATCATCGGAACATCCATCGCCTGGCGTCTCGCGCAAGCGGGACTTAAGGTCACTCTCTTTGAGAAGGGTCAACTCGGCCGGGAGGCAAGTTGGGCAGCCGCCGGAATGCTCGCGCCGGGCGGCGAAATTGATGATCACCTGGAATTGGTCGAGTTGTTCGTCGAGAGCGCCGGGCTTTATAAATCCTTTGTCGAGGAACTTTCTCTGTTCACCGGCATTGCCATCGATTATCAGGAGTGCGGCGCGATCGAGTTGGCCTACAGTTCCGAAGAATGGGAATCTCTCGTGTACCGAGCCGCCAAACAAGCCGAGTTTGGCATCCGCAGCCGGCCGTTGACCGCCGAGCAAGTCCGTATCTTTTCGCCTCATGTAAGAGCCGAGGGGTTGATGGGCTCGCTGTTTTATCCCGGTGATGCAGTCGTGGCGCCGCGAGATCTGATGAAGGCGCTCGAGGCAGCGTGCGAAAGAGCGGGAGCGGAAATCAGGGAGAATGCGCCGGTTTACGACGTTCGCGTGGAAGCTGGCGGCGTAACTGTTGCAGGCGTTCGTTATTCCTCGGCCGTTCTTGCGGCGGGTGCCTGGAGCGGAGCCCTGCGTATCGAGGGCGCGGACCCGATTCCCTCAACTGAGCCCGTTAGGGGGCATCTGCTCGGATTCGACCTGCCGCCCGGCGCTTGTCCGACGATTGTCCGCCACGGGCATTCTTATGTCCTTCAGCGCGCTAGTGGATTCGTGGTGGCCGGAGGTTCCATGGAGCGAGTTGGCTTCGAGCGGATGATCGACCGCGCTATTGCGGATAGAATTCTTCACGAAGCAGCCGGAATCATGCCAATACTCGCGCAACTCGAGCCGGTCGACGTGTGGACCGGGTTTCGTCCAAGCGCAGCGAAAATCCAGCTTGGGCGTTGGCGCGAGACGCCCTTGATTCTTGCCTATGGCCACTACCGAAACGGCATTCTGCTGGCGCCGCTCACCGCGAAACGAGTTGCGGACGAAATTCTAAGCGCAACGGGCGCGCAATCCGCCGCGGGGTAAGACCCGGTCCGCTCCCTGGCGGCCGCGGCTCGGAAAGACGCGTTCAGCCCCAATTGGGAAAGACACTAGGGCGCTTCTCTTTCACTTCCAGAAGCAACTGTTCCACCCGACCCCTGCGCTTCAGAAGCTTTTCAAGGAGACGCTCGAGTTCCAATTCATCGCCGCTAAGCCATGCGGGCGGGATTCCCTTCCACGCCTCGTCGACGACTTCCACTGGGAAATGCGTTACCAGGTCCAGCCATGGTTGAAACGAGTCGAGCGATTCCACCTCGTCGTATACGCTTGACCGGAAATAGATGCCTTGCACCGGAGAGTCTGGGAACTCCCAGTGTGGCCCATTGAACGCAAAGCCATGGTCGATCATTTGGGCGAAAAAACCCGTACGAGCCGGCGCGGCGCCTTTTAGAGGGGTCCATGCTTTGGCTCGCGCCCGAAAGAAGATTGCTTGCCGCGAATCCGAGTTCGAGACCCATTTGTCGAACACAACGGCCCCCATGAAATCACACCGGTTTTCAATTTTTCCGAGGAGGCTGTCCGGAAGGAAGTCGTAAATCGCGACCTTATCCGGGTTTACAGAGCACCGGGAGCCGTAATGCAAACCCACGACGGGCGGTTCGCGCTGCGAGCCCCGGGCAATATAGAGTTCTGGGTTTTCGGCGATGAACTCGGCTGGAATCTCAATCAGAGATTGATCGGGAGTATGTATCTGCAAGTGTTTCAGGAAAACCCCCGCGAGCCACTCATTGACGAGAATTCTCCGGTGCTGGGGATTGTTCAGGAACTTGACGACGTAATGGTGGCCGTCGCTGCCTTCAATCAGATGAGATTGCGCCCCGCCTCGCATTTTCTTGAGTAACCGGCGCGCTGAAATCGGCATGGTGAATCAACATCGGCGGGAATCGGTTGGTATCCTGGTGTGGGCTGAAACCAGATTGAGGACCAATACAGGAATTCCCGCTCAAAGCAAAATGGCAGAAGACACGCAAGGCACCGAAGCTGCGAAGGCAAATCCCGACGAGGTTGCTCTCGAGTTGATGAAGTTTATCGCCGTGACCACCGGCTATGGTAAGGCCGCGGGATCCACTGGCTTTACGACCAAAGCCGTTCGGACCAGTGAAGAGTATGCTG
>JBAUZG010000194.1:0-4036 GCA_049585195.1 Bryobacteraceae bacterium
GGATAAAATGAAGCAAGTCTCTGAAATTCAACACGCCCGGGTGGCGAAATCGGCAGACGCAAAGGACTTAAAATCCTTTTTCGCGCAAGCGGAGTGCGGGTTCAAGTCCCGCCCCGGGCACCAGGTAGGCAAGACTTAGTACGAACATGCTGGTGCACAGTCAGCATGCTCGCCGTCTTGTGGCCTGAAGTCTTTTTGGCGATAGCAGGCTCTTTGGTTCCCTCTCCCGGAGTATCGAGAGAAGGAGCGGGCGTGTCGAGAGGTCCATGCCTCCCGCCTTTGCTTCGTGTTTGCCAATGCATACTTTCGAGACACTCTTGGTATGGCAACACGTGGAAGACTTCAAGAGCTGCAAAGGAAAAGTGCGGACAGAGGAAGCGCGCCAGGTCACAAGCTGCGACGCGTCGTTATCGTAGCGATCCCGCCGGCTCGCCCTCTGGATGTTATGGGTCCCGCGGAGGTGTTCGGCGATGCCAATCGATTGCGCGGCGGCGATGGCGCACAGTATACGCAACTTGAGCGAGCGTTTCTGGATTGGCTCAGAGAGCAATGCGCGGGCGCACGGCGCTTCGGTTCGGTTTGTACCGGTTCCCTCGTTTTGGCAAAGGCCGGATTGCTGGATGGACGGCGCGCCACTACGCACTGGAACTGGTGTGGCGAACTCGCGCATGACCACCGGTTGGTGATGGTAGATCCCGATCCGATTTATATCAAGGACGGGAACTGCTACACCTCGGCGGGCGTGACCGCAGGCATTGACCTTTCGCTTGCTCTGGTGGAGGAGGATTTGGGAAGTCCGCCCGCGCTTCAGATCGCGCAGATGATGGTTGTGTTCTTGCGACGCCCAGGCGGCCAAAGCCAGTTCAGCGCCACTCTGGCCGCTCAATCGAGCGAGAGTCCGGTTCTGAACGATCTGCTGGCCTGGTTGGCGGATAACATACGGCGAGATCTATCGATCGCCACACTCGCCCGGCGCGCGGCCATGAGTCCGCGCAATTTTGCCCGCCTGTTTACGCAAGTGGTGGGCAAGACTCCTGGAAAACACATCCAGGACCTGCGTGTTGAGGCGGCGCGGCGCCAACTGGAATCGAGATCTTCGAGCCTGGACGAAGCGGCGAAAGCGAGCGGCTTCCGCAGCGCGGAAGTTTTGCGCCGCGTGTTTCATCGGCGTTTGGGAATTACACCTGGGCAGTACCGCAGGTCGTTTGGAGCGGCGGGGAGGTGAAAGAGGATCGGCTGGTGTCTGGCGAGCGTTCGATAGTCGCTTACGCTAATATAGCGATTCGATTCTCTTGACAGAATAGTCTTTGAAGGACGCCTAGCAATCGGCAGCCTTACATATTCTGTGTTACCGCCGGAGTTTCGCGGTTCTGAGGACGCGCTTACGACCTCATTTGTGGCCCACCCGTCGATGCGTGGGCCTTCAATTTCGATGCACGGGGTTCGTGGGAAATTGCGCTATCGAACAATTTGTCTGTATAGATTTGTCAAGCTGACGATTGTAAACAAAGTAGCAACCCGCATGATGGTTAATTCGTCACTTGGCTCGAATACCTTTCTTGAAATAAGTAGATCGGAGGCACGCTCTATGAAGCGGCGCCAGCGCTATCTGGGCAATAGAATTTTGATTGGGCTGACGAGCTTCGTAATCGTCGTGGTGTCGCAACGGACCCTCGATAGCGAACCGAAGCCGCAGGCGGTCGCAAACCGGCTCAAAGGAGCGATCAGCGACAGCCGCCGTGTGGAACTGAAAGACAATCAGTCTCCACTAGCGCATGCCGAAGACGATGCAGGAGAAGTGAGCGGGTCGCTCCCAATGCAGATGATGCTCGCGTTAAAGATGACGGACGCGCAGCAGGTGGCTCTCAACCAAGTCCTGGCAGAGCAGCAAACGCGGTCTTCGAGTAATTACCACAAATGGCTTACGCCGGAAGAGTATGCCGATAGCTTTGGCGTAAGCCAGGAAGACGCGCAGAAGATACAAGCATGGCTGGAAGGCGAAGGCTTTACCTCGGTGCAGGTCGCCAAGAGCCGCGCGCGAGTTTACTTTAACGGCACGGCAGCCCAGGTGAAGGCGGCTTTTCAAACGCCGATTCACTACTACCGTAAAGACGGCGTAACACACTATGCAAACGCCTCGGCGCCATTTGTGCCAAGCGAGCTTAACGGAATGGTGACTTCGATCCGCGGTTTGAACGATTTTCATCCCAAGCCTCGAGTGTTGAACCGAAAAGTGGCGGCTCCGCACTTCACCTCGAGCATTTCAGGCGACCATTACATGGCGCCCGGGGATTTCGCCACCATTTACGATGTACAGGCGCTGTATAACGCGGGCATCGACGGCGCGGGGCAGAAAATTATCATCCCGGGTCAGACGGACATTGCCCTTTCCGATATCGACGCCTTCCGCGCCGCTTCAGGACTTGCGGCGAACGATCCGCAAATCGTGCTTTACGGCACCGATCCCGGAGTCAGCAACAGCGATTTGTCGGAGGCGGATCTCGATCTTGAATGGGCTGGAGCGGTTGCCCGTAACGCCACAATTATTTATGTCAATTCGACCGACGTCTTTACTTCGGCGATCTATGCTATCGACAATAATTTCGCGCCGGTTCTGAGTATCACTTACGGCAGCTGCGAAGCGAGCATAAGCGCCTCGGAGATAAACACGTGGACGACCGCATTTCAGCAAGCGAATTCCCAAGGAATGACTGTGCTCGCCGCCTCTGGCGATTTTGGCGCTGCCGATTGCGACGAGCCGACCAATCCCAACACGATCATCACCTCCGCCACGCAAGGCTTGGCCGTCGACGCCCCCGGCTCTATACCCTTTGTTACGGCAGTGGGAGGAACCGAATTTAACGAGGGGAACGGAACGTACTGGAGCTCGACGAACAACAGTAACGGCGGATCTGCTCTCTCGTACATCCCCGAGACGGCATGGAATGACACCAATACCACTAACGGCATTGCCGCTACAGGAGGCGGGGTCAGCATCTTGTTTACAAAACCTGCCTGGCAAACCGGAGAAAACGTGCCCAACGACGGGTTCCGCGATACCCCCGATGTTTCTCTCGCCGGGTCGCCTAACCACGACGGCTATCTCATCTGTTCCGGCGGAAACTGCGTCAACGGTTTCCGGTACACCGACAATACGCTGAACGTGGTTGGCGGAACGTCGGTCGATGCCCCAACTTTTGGGGGTATCATCGTGCTGCTGAATCAATATTCGGGCACCATTCAGGGCAACATCAATCTGATTCTGTATCCCTTGGCGGCGGCCACAACGAATGTGTTTCACAACATTACTACAGGCAATAACATGGTGCCGTGCACGGAGGGATCGACAGACTGCCCGGCGGGCGGAACCATCGGCTATTCGGCGGGTCCTGGCTACAACCAAGTCACGGGGTGGGGATCGGTTGACGCTACGAACCTGGTTCACGAATGGTCCAGCGTATCTGCCAACACGGGAAACACGATTACTCCAGACTTCGCTTTGACACTGTCGTCGACCAGCCTGACGGTGACCCGAGGCTCCTCGGCCGCGACGACAGCGTCCATCTCGCCGCTGAATGCGTTCTACGGCACGGTGGCTTTTACCTGCCAGGTTTCTAGCTCCTTGACTAACACGACGTGCACGGCCACCGGCAGTGTTGTCGGTCAGGGAAACACGATCGTGTCGGTTGCCGCCGCTGCGCAATCGGGCCTTCTCGGATTTCCTGGGTTCAGAGGAAATATACCCTATGGAACATGGGCGATGGCTTTTGCGGCCCTCCTCCTGGCGGCCTATTTAGGTTCGTCGAAAAGAACCCTTAGCGGCTTGAGACGGACGGGCTTGGCCGGCGCTCTGGCGCTGGGCGCGATAGTCCTCGTGGGATGCGGTAACGGAAGCAGTTCTTCCACGCCCAGCGAGCAATCCGGAACCCTTACCGTAGTCGCCACAAGTGGCTCCATTCAACATACAAGCACAATTCCGGTTACTGTCGACTAGGACGGCTGCGATCGGGGAACGCTCCCGGGCGCGCGATAAGGT
>JBAUZG010000195.1:0-1756 GCA_049585195.1 Bryobacteraceae bacterium
ATCGCAGTGCCGGGCGCCCGGAGGTCATGTTCGTCCTCGAGCGCCTGATCGACATCGCGTGCCGCCGCCACGGCCTCGATCGCATCGAGATCCGCCGGCGCAACCTCGGAGACCACGTAGGGCATCACGACCTAGCGCGCCGCGACCGGCTCACGGGCCCGATTCGCTACATCTAGCCGAAACTCGAAGCCCCAGACCCGAGCAATTGTGCGGGTGAGAGTAGGTAGAGTAGCGATCAGGCGAAAGGTTGCTATAATGTTCTAGTCGGCTTCGGTGTGCCGTTCCCCCCCAACCGACATGAGTACGCGTTCTGCGAGTAGCGGACGGCCAAGGTCCGGGCCCTCGTCGATCGATGATCGACGGCGAGTTGCCCAGCGATCAGCGGTCGCCGCGCTCCGGTTCAAAGGAACACGCCGCTGTCAATTCGGCAGCAGCGGACCAGTGAGACGCCGCTCGTCCGAGGGCAGTGTGACGGTGAGCGGAAAGCTGGCTGCATACGAGAGCCGGAATGGCCTCCACTGCCCTTGATCGACTCCGCTCATTAGCAAATCTGCGAGAGGTATGGAGAGAATATTGGTGTAATAATAAAGTTTCTTCTCCAGGTATCGATGGCATAACTCCGAAACGTTTTAACGATAATCTATCGACAAATCTGAATATTCTGCGTGCAGAGCTCTCCGACAGTTATGACTACTCCTCTTTGCTTCGGCGTCGCCGTTCCTAAGAAAGACCCGACGAAAAAACGGGTGATATGTATTCCGACAGTGCGCGACAGAGTGGTTCAGAGAGCTGTTTTGCGGACGATCTCGGCGCGAGCTCCGAAACTTGGGATTGTCAACGATGTAAGCTTCGGTTTCATCAAGGACAGCAATGGAGTGCGCCGGGGCGCGCACGCGGCACGGAATGTAGCTGTCCAGCAACGGCAGGTGAAGCCTTGGGCCTTTAAGGCCGACATTGCAGCCTTCTTCGATCGCATCCCACGTGAGGAGCTGCTCCATGATTTTAAGAGAGCATTTCGGCTGAGTTCACTGACATCGCTCGTGGGGGGAGCGGTCAGTTGCGAAGTGGATGGCAGTGATCCGTTCCTGCGGCGCATCCTTGAGGATAACGGGATCAAAGCCGGCCGCGGCTTACGGCAGGGTATGCCGCTCTCTCCAATCCTATCGAATTTTTTGCTGCGCGATTTCGATCGGGCGTTCGCCGAACGCAGTCATGCGCTCGTGCGCTATGCCGATGACCTCGTAGTTTTCGCATCCTCCCGGGACGAATGCGAGGCCATCAGAGAGTTGACAGAGACCGAGCTGGCAAAGCTGAAACTCCAATTGAGCCCGGAAAAAACTGAAATATGTGCGCCGCAATAACCTGTTGAATTTCTCGGCATGGAGCTGGGCTTGAAGGATAGCGCATCTACATATTGTCTAACTGCTTCGATACGACAAATGGACAAAATCAGGGAGAGCTTCAAATCCCTTCACGATCTCGATTTTGCCATGAGCAAAGGGCTGGATCTTCCAAAACTTTCCCAGCGCCTTGATCATATGAAGACCGGATACCGCATAGCTTATGGCGTGGCAGACAACTTTGCTGTATTAAACCAGCAGCTTGATCAATCGACTTACATCACGGCAGAAAACATTTCTGATGTTGCCTGTAGGCTAGGGTGTTCGGGTGGCCAAGCGCTTCTAGAGAACAATCCGCTCAACCTGATCGAGTGTGACCTGGTCGTTGCGGCGATCGTAGAGTTTGGTCGTGCGCG
>JBAUZG010000196.1:0-24094 GCA_049585195.1 Bryobacteraceae bacterium
GCGCACGTTTCTGAGGAACTGCTTCGTGCACACTAAGCGGCACATCCTGGTGGTGCTCGAACAGGAATTCCGGCGCCAGTTGCTCCTGTGCCCGGCCGAGCAAATGGGTCCGCCGTTCGTACGTGGCAAACTGATCGAATTGCTACAGGCGAATCGGTAGCGATTGCCTTCTGATTGGATTCTGTTTGCGCTTTTTATTCATTCTTATTGCCTTCTTAGAGAGTGCTTTAAGGGACGCTGAATGAGGGGGATGCAGTTTACCCTCCCATCGAAACGCCCAGTTTTCCACAGGCTCGAATCGGGACGAGTGAATAAAGTCATGCGGCGGACATTTTGGCGCAGCGACCCAAGTTGGAGTACGCTCGGCCTTAATGACTGAGAAAGAACTGAAGGCCTTTGACCGGCAAGAGCGTGATGAACTGGCCGCTCGAAAGGGCAAGTTGCGGGCCTTCGCGCGAACCATGGATGCCAACGAGATCGACGCGGCGATCGATTACATCGAGAAGCGCCGCGCCCTGGTCGCCGAAATCGAGACGTCAGTGCCGATTCCTTCACCCCCACGACCCGGAGTCGGGATGACGATCGATGAAATGGAAGAGGCCTGGTTCGAGATGATGTGCGATCGATCGACGGTGCCGTTTGATCCGAGCAAGATCCAATGAGTCGGCGGAGCCACGCGGCCGGCATGAATTGCTATAGCAACGTCGGTTTGATGCGGACGGTTTGAGCTTGTCCTGCCAGTTCGGGTAAAAAATGCTTGTACGATGTCGTTCGAATCCGATGTGCGGTTCTTTGCTACCGGCTTCGTCAACCGGCGAGCTTACGTGGTGCAGTCCGATACACCCGATGAGAGCGGTCGTTATCCGTATCGTCGTCCGGCGGACTACAGTGGGCAACCGGTGCCGCTGACTGCGAGTGTGATCACCGCGCATCTGAAAGGTGAACAGACCATCGGATTGTACGCATTGAACCCGCGGACACAGCGCGCGAAGTGGATCGCGATCGATGCCGATTACGAGGACGCATTGGAAAATTTGGTCCAACTGCAGAGCTTCTGTGAACGCGATGGCGTGCCGAGCGCGCTCGAGATGAGCCGGCGTGGAGCGCACCTCTGGATTTTTTTTTCGGAGCCGGTGCTCGGCCGCGAATGCCGCGCGTATGTGATGCACGCAGCGGACGAATTGCAAATTCCAGTGAAGGGACAAGGAACGGCGCACGGTCTGGAATTGTTTCCGCGGCAGGATGCGCTGGGTTCCGCGGAATTCGGCAACGCGATTCGCGCACCGCTAGGAGTGCACCGGGCGACAGGCAAACGCTATTGGTACATCGGTGCCAATTTCAATTTGGTGGACCAGATGACTTTTCTGCGATCGTTCCCACGGGTAGCAGAAGCGAAACTGCGAGAACTGCTGCAAGAGAAAAAGATCTCTAGCGGCCCAGTAGAGATTCAGGAGAGAACGAAGCGCGTTGTCACGAGTCCGGTTTCGTTTCACGCACAGAGCGGCTTTCAGATTTTGGAGCACGTAGGTCCGGTGCGCAGGCGTGGAAGGAATTACTGGACGCGGTGTCCCAGCTGTGCGAATTCTGGACGCGACATGGCGCGGGATAACCTGGCGATCTCGATTGCGGAGCCATGGAAGTACAAATGTTGGGCGGGCTGCACCAAAGAGATGATCCGTGCTTCGCTCGGAGTACCGATCTTGAGAGGAGGCAGCGCACTGCGGTGAGACCCGAGCAGAAAGCGCATTGCGAACTTGGATCGGGGTCGGTCTCGAACGGGCGTCGGTTCCGTTTGGAAATGACCGGATCGTATCCGGTGGGCTCCCAATCTGAGTGCGGCAGATTTACTTCGGAGGCTGACACATGGCACAGACTCAGGAACGACTCAAAACACCGCTAAGAGGAAAGACTGGCCGTTCAGGTAAGCTCGACCGCGCCACACGCGGCCTGGTGCTGCCGGGCAATGCCCTTGCGCGACTCCGGGTTGCTGGGATCCTCGGCCGACCGGAAATCAGTGTCGAGTTCCAACGCGCTTCGCGCACCTACGTGATGCGCGGTGTCGAATCTGGCGGCGCCATCGCGGACCTGGGACGCTACATCACCTTCGCGTCGACAGACGGAAAGCCTCTCGCGTGGTTGCAACCCGTGGATTCGCTTGCACCGAATGGTGCGCACGCCTTCGTGATCAGTACTAGTATGTTGCGTGCGGAGGTGTTTCGAGTCGGCAGAACGTACGACGCAATCGTGACGCGACATGTGTTCAGCGAGCCGCCGGAAGGTGCGCGGCCGGCTATCGTCAGTGACGTGGTGTTCGCCGGTGCAGCCGGCTATCTCGGTCTCGATCTGCCGGGCAGAGATCAGAAGCTGGCCGGCACCGTGTTGCCAGAGTTCTTCACGCGCGGAGGTGAACTTCTCCCTATTCCGGAAGAAGTGAAGGATGTGTTGTCGGCTGCGGTGAAGGGAAGCGTTTGTCTCGAATGCACGCACAGTCACTTTCTTGTGCCGAGCATCCGCCGTCGTCCTCTCGATTCACCAACGGCTTTGCCAGATGGGAACCATACTTCTGGTACCTGATGCGAGAGCTGATGCAGGAGACCGCTCTATTTGAACGATTTTCGATTTTTCGTGTGCAGATGGCTCGGTCAGCTCAAAAGAGAGATGGAGTTCCAACATGACGACAATACCAGCTTGGAGCGAATGGGCGGAAAATATACTGCTGCGTCTCACCGTCGCTTTGCTTGCCTTTATCTATTCACCAGATTCCGAGAGATCCATTACTTCATCCGGGCTCTACCAGCAGTTCTGCTGACAGGTGGAATTCGTATCCTCGAAGTGGACAGATGGATCCGAGTAGTTTTCAACTCTTCCTGAGCTTGGGCTTTTCCGGGGGTCTGCATTCTGCGCTCGCCGCGCGATTCCAACAAGGCAGGAAGCAAAACGAATGGTGAGAAACGGGTAATAACCGGGTAGCAATGTGAGGCTGGTTTGACGAGCAGCCTGAGGCTCGGACCAGGGCGACTGAGGACTCACCTGCCTACAGGAATTTGCCGCAACGCTACGGAAGACAAGTCGCTGCGAACGCGGGCCGATCGATAGTGAACTAGCAAAGTCGAGCAAAGTCGAGCAGTCGAGCTAACCTGGCACGTGCGCGTTAGCGCGAATTCTCGCGGATGCGGCTCTGAATTCAGCGCCGTTCTTTTTTGAAGACGAGACGCCCGCTCGCCTGCGTAATTGAGCCCAGTTTCCCGTTTTGCAATTGCCCACCGGGTCTCCTATTTCCTGCTCTTGAGTTCCGGAACGAGTGCGCTGCTTCGCCGGTTTGTTTTTTCCGGCACAGAGGGCGCGCCCGTGTCTCCTTGCATCGGCCAGCCATGATCCGAGGATCCGAGATCAATGTGCGACGTTTTCTGCGTCACTATCCTGCTCCCGCTGGCTGCCGTCTGCTGATGGCTCGGCCGTTCCGGGGCTGCCCGCCAAGCGGATCATTCCGGTGATTCCCGTGAGAGTTGCATCGCGCTTACCCTTGCTCTCGCGTGAGCAGGCTCTTGTCCCTTGTCGAATCCAAAGAAAGGATAAATCACGATGTACCAAATCAAGTTGTATACGGATGGCTCATGCATGGGGAATCCGGGCCCCGGCGGATGGGCTTGCCTGCTGTTGTCCGGGGAATACGCGAAGGAGTTAAGCGGAATGGAATCCCAGACCACCAATAACCGGATGGAGCTGAAAGCAGCTATCGAAGGGCTGGGCGCAATTCGCACTGAGAGCGATGTTGAGATCTTCTCCGATTCGAGTTATCTCGTCCGCGGGATGAACGAACTGGTCGCTCGCTGGCAGGAAACCGGTTGGCGGACTGCTAACGGCAAGCCTGTACAGAATCAGGATCTTTGGGCCGAGCTGCAGCGGGCGGCCGCACGCCATGTGAGGGTTGCGTGGATCTGGGCAGCCGGGCATTCGGGGCTCACCGAGCAGCAACGAGTGGACCGCTTGGCTAGAGATGCGGCGAGAGCCGCTGCCGATCAATTCGTTTCTGCGTAGCGCAACAGACCCGGTTGCATTTCATTTTGTGCGATGCAGCCAACCGAAGACCGTATTACCGGCCCTCGTGGCCTATTTCATTTCATTTCTAAAAAGGAGAAACTGTATGAACTCGTCAATCGCTTATCGTATCCGCTTTTGTGAGCAGATCGTTCTGTCTGTGATTCAGTCCGCTCTATGGACGAAACCAGATCCGATTCGCTCGAAGCCTGAGCCCGACCGTGTGCCCGTGGTTGTGCCAGTCAAGCAGACAGTGGCCAGCCGCTAACTCTTCGCAATCCAGCCGACTATCAGGTGGAAGCCGGCGGAAGGCGCCATTCAACCTGATTGGAGACATCCGCCTCCTTATATATACGATGGCGTCCTCGCTCACTGTATTCCGCCGGTCTCGAATCCCTCTCGTCCGTCTTTCCGAATAGACCCAATTCCCACTACTCGGGTCCGCCAAAGGGTGGGCTTAATTTACCTCAAGCATCGAAAGGAGCATTGTCGTGTACGTCGATTTACGTGGCATCACAGCCGCACCTTTAATTCAAGTCGGTGATCTCGGCTTTGAGACACCGGCAAACATATCCACCGAGAAAGCAATCATCCGATTTCTTGAGATTTCGGAGGCAGCTGCCCTCCGGTGGATTCAATTCCCCGCCGCAGTTCTGCTCTTTGTTGCTGTTCCTGATGACCCGTACTCCGGTGGCATCTATATCTTCGAACGGCGCAGAGGCGTTTTCTGGTTTCTGCAGTTCGCCGAAGCGTCCAATGGCAACTTGACCCAGGATGAATACGACCATCTGGTAAAACAGCACCGATTACTCGGGCTGGCGCAGAGGCCTTTCTTGTTGAGTCAGCGTTGCCGAGGGCGCGGTTCCAAGAATAGGAGGGCTCGTTAAAGCGAGCCCTCCTTCGCGGCAAGGCGGAAATTTTGACTGCTGTTCCAGTTTTTGTGTACAGACATAACGAGGTCAGGAAAGGAGGAAAGAGAACAATGCTGGCCGGCCTGCTCCCCGTCAATACCAAAGCAGTCGAAGCTTTTTGGCAGCTGTTCGTCGTAAATCCTGCTGCCTTTACAATCCAGTCGGACCGACCACATCCGGAGTCGGGCCGCCACTATTACTTCCAGGTCAAAGCCGACAATAAACCCGCTCCGCTCGAGCCGGACGTGATTCGGCGCCATTTGGCTGGGTTCTATACGGTCGCCTTGTATGCTATCGATCCAACAACTCAGTGCAGCCGTTGGTTGGCCATCGACGCGGATTACGATCAGGCCATTGCAGACCTTTTAAAACTCCAGTACGAACTCGAAAAAAACGGCTTCCCGTCGGCACTGGAACGCAGCCGGCGCGGCGGCCACCTATGGCTGTTTCTCGAGGAACCAACCCCAGCGCGAGATTGTCGCGCGTGCGTGCAACAGTTTGCGAAATCACTCCAAGTGCCTGTCAGAAGCGGACGAGAGGAGGGCATCGAGATCTTCCCAAAGCACGACAGCTTACCGCAAGGTCAGTTCGGCAATGCGCTCCGAGGTCCTTTGGGAATCCATCACATGACAGGCAAGCGGTACTGGTTCTACGGCGCGAACTATGGTATCGATGCGCAGCTGCAATACCTGAGCAACGTACCCAAAGTATCGCGGGAACGGCTACAGCAGTTTTCCGAAACCGGTCCCCCTATGCACTTGGCAACGGGCGAAACACCACGGCCCGTCCATCGGTATGGATTCATGGCACAGCCTGGCCTAATCTTTCACATTCTTGACTACGTGAAAATTCTGCGGACCGATGCCCGCAACCATTGGACGCAGTGCCCGTCGTGCGCCGAATGCGGCCGCGACACGTCCCGTGACAATCTGGCCATTTCGGTGAACGAACCGCTGAAATACCGCTGCTGGGCGGGTTGTAGCAAGGAAGAGATCCGCAGAGCCCTGGGTCACCCTGTACGCTCAAGCCGGCCACTCATCGGGAGGGAGTCATGACACTGCCACGGCAAAACATGGTGCCCAATGCACCAACCAGGTTCGGAGGGCGCCCGGTTTGGACGCCGCTGCCTTCGCCGAGGAGATGTCGTTCGTGATTAGGGCGACGCGACTACATGTTTTATCGACACGCTGGCAGGAAGCTGCTGCCTTGCTATTTGGCGCAGTATTGTTGCCCACACTTTTCTCGTTCGGATTAACGCCAAGGCCATCGCTCCGTCTACTGCTGTGGTCCCTGTTTGTGGCAGCCGTGGTTGTTCTGACACTCGCTTTTATCGAGGTTGATGTAAACCTGTCCCGATCCGTTCTCGAGTCCCAACGCGCCCGGCGTTGCCGGTGGGCCCTGCTACGCCTGACAGTTTGGACGAGCGTCGCTAATCTATTGCCGTTAGTTCTGCTTATTGCAGTCGCCCTGATTTGCGGAATTTCACTTCGCATTCACCGGAATTCGCCCGGGGTCGTGAAATTGATGGGCGTCCTGCTCTTCTGTTCGCTTTTCGTCTGGACGGGGCGCGCCGTGTGGGGTCGAATATATCGAGCTGCGCGGGATTACCGTTCGCTGGCGCAGGTTCCGGCACAAACTCAGGTGTCCCCAGCCGAGACGATGCCGTGAGGTGAAGTCACAATGTCGTTGATGAAGATAATTCTGTTTTCAATCGTCGCGATTGGTGTAGTTATTTTGATTTTTCGCCTGGTCCGGCAAACGCCGCAGACCACCCCAGGCGGCTCCGTATCATCCCATGTAGCTGGTGGTTCGGGAGAGGAAACACATTATTCTCCTTCGGAAAATCTAGAGGCGCTGGATTACAGAACACTCGCCGGCGCGAAACGAACCATCGATGTCGCTATGTACGCGATGACGGATCGCTATTTGGTCGCTGAGCTTACGGGCTTGGCCGACCACGGAATCACCATTCGGATCTATCGCGACGGCGAGCAATGGCAGGAGGAAATGCGTAATGGACGGGGCAATACGATTCAGGATTTGTTGCGCCCACATCCCCGGATTCAGGTTCGGGTAAAGCCACCGTCCCGGCGCGATCTGATGCATTTGAAGGCATACGTAGTGGATCGAATCCTCCTGCGTGACGGCTCAGCGAATTGGTCTGCGGCAGGGCTGAAGGAGCAAGACAACGATGTGAGGTTTACGACCGATTCTCGTGAAGTCGAGGCATTCGAAGCACGTTTCGACGATATGTGGAAGCGGAGCACGAACCTCTATGTCCAGTGAGCAGCTATGATATCTGCGACAACGCAACGCAACGGAATGAGACTAATGGAGCTCATCCTACTGCGGCCTTTTATCGAACAGCACGAAAGTCTGGCGCAGTCGCTCTGTTATCTCGCCTTAATCAGCGCTCCGGCGCTGTTGTGGCTTGTGCGCCACATTCACTCGACGGCACTGAGTGGACCAGTCATGATTCTCTCGTTTCTGGTCATCTTTCTCGGAGGCGGTGTCGTAAAGTGGGGCACCAAGACCGAAACGGACATGGTTCCTATGATTGCAGCCGCTCTCACTGTCCTTGTTGGGTGGTGCGTCTTCATTTATCTGCTAATGAATTACGTTACCCAAGCGTTTCACTTCTCTTGGGCACTCTGAGACTCGACAGGGATACGCATGACAGTAAAGCGATAAATCTAGAGTCGACAACACTCCAAAGGTATCCTCCGCCATTCGCAAGGAGCGTGGGACACGAACGCAATCGAGAACCACAGATTTCAGGTTCACTCACTGGTCAATCCAGTGATATCGGACATCGAATCGTCCACTATAGACTCGGCCGAACCGGACGAAGAGAAACGGAAATCGTGCGCCCACGAGCCACCGAGATCAGGTGCGCGGGTGGCAGTGCCTGGACTGGATGGAACCACTGTTTCCTCCTGGTCCGCCACGACGATGGTCCTCGGGAGTGATGTTCCTAAGTCGGCAGTTGAAAGGAGATACTCACTACTCTCTTGGCGGGTTTTTAAGCGCACGTTGGTTTCTCTTCATACGGAAAGGAGATATTGTGACCCGCTCGCAGTTTGTGCGCTTACCGCCATGCCGGTTGCGCAAGAATAATCGAAAGCGCAAGGTGAAAGCTCTGTTATTGGCAGCCCGACGTGTTTTGTCGTGCTGGGAACGTGGCGACCTCGCCGAGGCGGTGCGCGACCTTGGGTCGGCGGTGCGGCGCTTCGAACGTTAGGTTTATTTTTCTCGAGCCGGAATACAGACCGGCTTGTTTCCTTCTCGCTCACGAGAAGGCGTTTGTCATATGGAAGGAATCTAATTGTGGCAAGTACTCGAGCAAGAGTTTCGATTGTGGGCCGACTGGGCAGTGATCCGGAATCCGGCAGGTCCGACAACGGCGTCGACTACAGCAGGTTCTCCGTTGCGGTGGGGGGCAAGAACGAAGACGCAGCGTGGTTTCGCGTAACGACGTTCAACGGTCTATCCCGAATCGCCAGCGATTACCTGAAGAAAGGGAATCTAGTGTTGGTTGAAGGCGATCTGTCGGTCGAGAGCTGGGAAGATCGTGATGGAAACGCGCGAACTTCCGTCAAAGTAATTGCAAAGGATCTACTCATGCTGGGCGCCGGCAACGGCAACGGAGGCAGCCGAAACGGCAATGATCAAAACCGGCAACGCCAATCCGCGGGCAGCAATTACAGAAATGGCCGACAGGCTGGTAATCGTGGCGGTAATGGTTACAGGAATAACGGAAGCCGAAATAGCAGCGCTCCTCGCCGGGACGGGGCCGTTCGCCGGGGCGAAGATCATCGTCCGGATGAAGGCTATCAGGACGGCGCAGACGAATATGCTGGCCAGGGCGCACCAGCGGACGATATCCCGTTTTGACGAATGGTTTTGGAAGCGTCCACTCTCGAGTGGCGCTTCCTCCGCCGGTCGAAATCCAGGCTGCGTCGTCGTCAGCCCTCGGGACAACACCGCCACAGCAAGTGGCTGAGCGGCGCATGCTTTTGCCGGCCCGGCAATCGAGCGTGAAGAATTGAGACTGGCAAAAAAGTACGCGGCGTTGAATTATTGCTTTCGCAATGTGAATGAATCCAGCGTTTCTGAGGGGCGAGCTATGACTTTCCGGGAAAACCGGCGACCGACCGACGCTCGACTGCTGGTGAACGACGATTGGTAATGGGCACGATATCCCGATTTCGGTGCTACCCATCATCGAAGGGGAGACGGCTAGGGTTGCGTTTCTGTGTGGCACTTGCCGCAATCGTGCTTACATATTCAATGTTCGAGAGCCTGGCAGATCGACTGATTTACTATCCGATGCGGTACCCACAGGGCGACTGGGACTTGCAGGCCAAGATCGGGGCGCAAGATCGTTGGATCCAGGCAGCAGATGGCACACAACTGAATGCCTGGTGGTTTCCGAAAGCCGAAGCCCACTTTGCGACGTTATTCCTGCACGGCAATGCTGGCAATCTGACGCACCGGATCGATCACGCGCAAGCGATTCTCGCTGCTGGTTCAGCCTTCCTTGTATTGGATTATCGCGGATATGGGAAGAGTCATGGACGGCCGAGCGAACGCGGTCTTTATGAAGATGGAGATGCTGCATACGACGACCTCATCAGGCTCGGCTACACACCCGATCGAATTATCGTGCAGGGGGAATCCCTCGGGACCGCTGTTGCTGTGGATTTGGCGATTCGTCGAAAGTGCGCGGCTGTGATTCTGGAATCGCCCCTGATGTCGGCCGGCAAGGTTGCCGGAACCGTGCTGCCATTTCTCGGCCCGCTGCTGGTGCGCGGTTACGACACCCACAGCAAGATTTCCCGCGTGCGGGCTCCGTTGCTGGTAATTCATGGCGATGCCGATGAGATTGTCCCGTTCTCGCAAGGGCAAAGCGTTTTTCAGGGGGCAAATGAGCCGAAAGAGTTCTGGGCAGTTTCAGGGGCCCACCATAACGATTTGTTGGAAGTAGCGAGTTCAGCGTATGTGGTGCGCCTACGAAATTTTTATCGAAGCCTCGGCAGAAAATGAGCTCTGGGGCCGAGAGTCGAAGTGGCAACAAAACGGAACCAGCCACTCTGCGTAGGACATGCGGGCAAACAGTGTCCGTTGCAGTCAGAAATTCTGCCTACTCGCGATGAGTCCCCGGCTTATCCATGTGCAGACAAACGCTCTGCGAAGCTGAGCTCGTGCCCGTCGGGATCGGTGACGTGAAAAAAGCGCTCACCCCAGGGCGCATCTCTCGGAACCTGAAGCTCCAGCCCTTGTGCCCGCAAGGTCCTGTAATGTTCATCCACGTGATCGACACGGAAAATGGCTCGCCCCCACCATCGATGCTCGTATCCGGCACTCACCATCAGGTTCACGAAAGCCTCGCCGGCCTTCAAGCTGCTGAACGCGGCACAGTCGCCGCCATACAGTAACTCGAATCCAAGCTTCTTATAGAATTCGATGGAGCAAGCCATGTCAGTGACGGCGAACGTCACTGCACTGATGTGCTGGATCATGCCAGTTGCCTCCAGATTTCGCTTGCGGCAGTATATAACCCACCATCACGGAACGTGCGGCTATCCGCAGTGAATCGCCTACATTGCTTCCGTCCGGCAAGTCCTCACGAAGGAATCGCTTGAAAACGGCATCAACGCCAGTTGAGCCTGCATTATTCCAGTGCAGTTAAGATGGAGGCGATAGAGGATCAGGAAATCGCCTGTACGAAGTCCATCTGCTCGCCGAGCTTGGTACGCAGGTCACGGAGCCACTGTACCCGATCTTTGTGGTGAGCAATACGTCCAACGAATTGTAGTTTTTCGGCGACATTGCCTTGATTGCTCCGAATCTCGATCCGGCTGTATTTGGAATAGAGCCTGACGAACTCTTCCACCTCCCTTCGAAGATAAAGATAAGTCGCGTGACCGAACTGGGGCACTTCCACGGCTATGACGCGCTCCAGCTCGAAGATGTATTCACTTCGGAATAAATAGAAACGACGGGAGCGCTTCCTCAGCTCTTGAAAGAAATACGGATCATAGTCGGGTCTCCACGTAATCCGCTCTACCTCGAAATCGGGCGGAATGCGCAATTCGGTGAGAAGGTTGCGAATCTGCAGTTGTTCCATCGGCTCTTTCTCGATCAGCTTCCGAATGTGCGACAGCGCCATAGAGAATTGACCAAACCGGTGGTGAGTACGTAGGGCAGATTCCGTTTGATTCTCCCAACCATCAGGCAAAGTCACCGTGAGGGAACTGGGCAGCGCCGTCTGATACGAGACCATCTGCCAGGCATTGCTCTTCTTGACGTATTTTCCTGTCTGCACAAAATCTGCCTCAATCATCAGCTTTGTTGACAGCAGATGTTTCCAGGTGTTCCAAGTGGGATTCCAGCCGATCGGCAAATTGACCGAATCGAACCGGACTTCGATTTTCTTGTTGCTATCGCGGTATACAGCGTCGTCGTGTTGAAAGTTGACCGAACGAAGCCGGACCGTCAGCCGGCGCCGGCGCAGGTTGGGGCGAAACGAATGGATGTTGCGGGCAAAGAAGGTGTTGCCGTCACGGGATCTTTCTCCACTGACCAGAATCGTTCCAAATCCGGCATACGGGAATAGAACCGGAGTGTTGGGCTTGCGCTGGAATTCCGCGTAGATCTGCCGAAGTTCGGGATGAGCAAGCACATTGAACGCGCGCTCGATCGCATGACGTGTGGAAACGGGCGCGTCGGAAACGCGTGCTTCGAGGTGACGAACCTTGTAAGCCAAACGGAGATCGCCAAGCTTAGCGCTGGGATTAACGCATAAAACATCGTACAAGGACTGCTGTTGGTCCCACTTGCCCCCCCTCTGGCTCGCGTAGAAGTAATCTCGCACTGCGTCTGCGAAAAGGTGGATCGTACTCAGTCCGAAACTCTTATTCAGGACATCAGTCCGAATCAGTCCGCGTTGGCGTTTGTCCAACTGAGGCGTCGCCGCGTAGCCGATCGACACGTGAAGCAGATCGCCCTCTTTGGGATCTTGTTTTAGGATCAGGGTATCCGGAGTCTGGCCATCGGCTGAGGGGCTTTGCAGAACCAGGTCCCCCACTCGAAGATGCTTTCCCACGATTCGGTGGAAGGATATAGTTTGCTGGTTCGATAACGTGGCTATGACAGCGTCACCCTTTACGCCAACCGACTGAATCGCTTTCGATCGATCCCGAACGGCATCAGCGGTGGGCAGCTCGATCACCATATGGCGCCAACTTACCGCCGTATCTTCTGCTGTTGCAAATTGTCCGTTTTACAACTTGAAGGAGGTTGGTTGTGTCCGCATTACATGTCGCTTCTTGTTCTCCAACAACGTCGCCAGCAAGTCAAGCCCCACCCTCCGGGGCGCTTGACAGTCACCCGCGGACGGCCTTGCCGCCGGACGTCGTTGCCGCTCTGCGGGAACCGTTCCCGGAGGAAGCGATCAGCTTCCATGAGCACACAGCCCTGGCTTCTATTGGCACGATGTACGTCGTTGAGCGCTTGAACGAAGTGTTCGGCCTCGATGGCTGGACAGCCTCGTACGAGCTGGTGGAAGCGGAGGAGATGGTGGTAGTGAAGTGCCGCCTCACTGTAAAGGCATATGCGATCATGCGCGAGCAGTTCGGGGGTAACTCGAATTACGACCGAGGCGATGCATATAAATCCGCCTGTTCCGACGCTCTCGGCAAATGTGCAAGCCAACTGGGCATTGGCGGTTACGTTTACAAGGGGTTGGTCCGGCCACAGGCGCGTGGAGCGAGCCACCGAACATCCGGTAGGAATCCGGCGGACGCCAGAACGCCACGGCAGCCAGATCGGCCCTCGAGAGATGGTACGACGGACCGGAGGTCGAGAAATCATCTTTACTGGTTTGAAGAGATGAAACGAGTCCTAGGAGCGCATCCGTGTGAAGAAGTGTTTCGTGAGCGTGGCATCCGGGATGCCTCAGAAATCCGGAATCTCGCCGAAGCGCGCGATTTGTTTCGAAAACTCGTCGCCAGGTTTGATCGGAACTATGGCGAGGTGCGAGGCACTTTCCAGGACAGTGAATACAAAGCGATTCTTGAAAGCCTGAACTATCCACCGGACCCGCCCGACTTATCACTGGCACAGAGGCTGAAGATTTACGAGCTAATGAAGAAAGCTGCCTCTCGTGGCAACTGAGCCGTTTCTCTCCAAAAATCGGAAGATGCTGTCGGTGAAAATCGACGCCCATTGGCCGCTGCCGCCCAAGGTGGCCCGTGTGATAGAAAAACGACTTGATACTTCCGCTGTGCTTTTGCGTCTGAAATACATTCCTGTTTGACCCAAGCGAGGTCCGATGATCAGACTTTCACTTGCCCTCTTGTTTTGCTCGATGACATTGGCGGACACCATCACCCTTAAGAACGGTCAGCAGCTCCAGGGGACCTTTCTCGGCGGGGACACGCGTACTGTCCGGTTTGTTATCGGATCGGAGGTTCGCACGATTGCTGTGCCCGAGATTGCCATTATCAGGTTTGGGAACGCGTCGCCGATTCCCGCCACTGCACCGGAAGCCAGGAAACCTGAGGGTTCCGGGGATCAAAAACAACTATGCCAGGCTGTGCTGGCATTTCGTCAGGACAACATGAGCTTTAGCAATGAAGCCAACCCCATCCGAAGAGCGGAGATGCGCCGGCCGGATCCGTTCGATTATGAGCCACGCGTGGTCGCGATTCTGGGCGAATCCGGAGCCTTCATGAACTGGACTGGAACCGTGCGCTTCAGCGTAGAGGGTTCGCGTATCTATCTGGCGTTCTATCCGGACTGTGCCGGTGCGCCACAAGCCATCGCATTTGCGACCGCACATGCAACATCTACGGCTCAAAACTTTGCCTCGTCCACTCTCATTCCGCTGAATTCTCCTATCGCCCAGACACTACGCAGTGGTGCTGAGAACTTCCGCGCTCGGGTAACCGGCCACGCTTTCTTCATTAATAGAAACGGATTTGTAACAACGGTCAGCCGCATGGCGGGTTCGGCCAATCCGGTGAATACGCGGCAGCGCTACCGGGGAGAGATGCCAAACGCACCCGCTTCCGTCGCGAATCCCCATTACCTGGCAAAGTTTGACTCGATCGAGCCAATCGCGCATTAGGGATCTGCTGAGATTGCCGCCGCTGGATCGCAAACGTTCCTGCGCGCGTTTAAAAAAACCAGAAAAATTGTCAGTCTTTGTGTCTTTCTGCCTTGCGGTGTCAGATTTCGTTCGCTTTGATTCCCGTATATAAGTAGAGCCTCTTTTTTGTTGAGAACCGGCCAATAGGGATTTTGAGCCACTGCCCACGTCGCGCCGCCGCCGATAAAATACCCGCGGTTTGAGAGCTACACGGCAGCCCTGGCCGGTCCGGACAAAGAGAGGACCCCGGCTGCCATTCTGCGGCGAGCCGTTATGTGTGGAGTGTGAAATGAAAGTGACCGCAACGATTGCTCGCTCTATTGCAGCCGCTCAGGAGCAAGCAAAGGAGATCGCTTTCTCGGATCAGGAAAAGGCGAAGCTACGATGGGCCGCCGGCTTACCGCTTTCCAAAATGGAAGACGCCGTCGCATTTCTGGCGCAGAAGAAGCCGCCACCCTGGGTGTATGCCGCCTGGGATTTCATCCGCCAGTGTCATTTATCTCCTCGCCATTCTGATGAAGAGATGCACCACTCGGTGCGACGGCGCTATCGGAGGCGTTGCGACTGGACGATTCGGGAGCAGACGACCGCCATGGCAATGGCAACCAGTCAGGAGTATTCCGTCGAAGAGATTGCGCGCACAGTAGGGCGCACAGCCAAGGCCGTGCGACGAAAATTGGCGCGCTGCGCTGTTCGCTGCGCCAAACCCGAAGGCTATTCCGCCCGGCAACTGGCAGATATCCTCCAGGTGCATCGGCGGCTCATCCAACGCTGGGAACAACTCGGCTTGAAGCGAGAAAGTGGGGGTGAAGGTGGGAAGCCGGAAGCCGGTTCGCGTAAATGTCGAATCGAGCACGAAGCGGTTAAAGAGTTCTTTCTTTCGGACGAAGGCCAATTTGAAGCTGAGCACCTCGACGTCTATTCATTCCGGAAACTTGTGGAATTGCTCGGGGTTGATCCGCTACAGCAACGGTATGAGGAGGAACGACGCAAGGCGGAGCTCAAGTGCGCTGCCGATGCGCAACGCAAGCGGGAGAAGCGGGCCGCTCAACGAAATCTCACGGCCACAGCCGGCCCCGTTGTTGCAGAGGATCCGAGCGCAGCGGTCGCGCGGGCCGGCTGACAGAGAGGAGGTTGTATGAGGACTCGTTCCGTTTATGAGTTCTCCTGTCTTTGTGGACGACCTTATGCGAAAGAGGAGCTGTGCGCGTTTTCCTGTCCCTGCGGTCGCTTACTGGTTCTCGAATGGCAAACAGTTGCGCCTCCGGAGGCACGAGTTCAGGGCGCAGAACAAGGCAAGGCAGCGCTGCGCCAAGAGGAAGAGGCATCATCCACTTACGATTTATCCACGCAGTCGATGACGGCATAGCTCAAACAAAGTGCCAGCGATCGTTTTCGATCGGTCTTCCCCAATAGTAAAGCTCCTGGCCCACGTCGCCCGCAAATCCGCAATTTGCACAATGAGCAGGCTGCCGATGATTTCAGGGTAGGTCAGGTCTTTCGCCTTTGCACATTTCGGAGATGATCTGAAGGATCTGGTATCGGCAGCTCTGGTGTGTAACGCACGCGAATCACACGAGCCAGAACGGTAGCTCATTCGAATTGAAGCAGGATTTCGGCCGTTCCATTGGCATTGCGTGCAGCCACGATTCTCGCCTCCATGCTTCTACGACCATGGCGGGTGCTTGTGCCAAAATACTTTCAGTCGATGGCCGCGACACACACTTGGACGTTCAAATCCCGGCTTCGTTCCCGGGCGTTCGGATGGAAGGGATCGCATCTCGCCTGCCAACGCTTGAAGGAAGCCGTCACGGAGATCAAGAAGGTCGCCAGAATAGATCCGCTGACTGCCGGTGACGGTGTCGTGAGCCTGATGGAGCGGATCTGGCCGGCCTTCCAAGACATTGACACCTCGTCCGGTGCTCTCGGAGGTGCGGTGTGCTGGGCGCAGAACGAATTGTTGCCCATCGCGATCGAGGCTCCCGCAGACCGAAAGACTCGCGACAAGTGGCTGGACCGCGTCTGGCAGGCAATCGAGGACGACGGCGTTGATTACCTCTCTCTGGTCGAAGACCGATGGGGCGAGCTGTGCCGTTCCCGTGAGGTTGCCTCTCACTGGGCAGATCGGCTCCTCAGCTCGCTCCGGATGGCCTGGTCCGATCCACGGCCGGGAAACTATGTCCGTGGAACCAGTCTCTGCTTCTCGAGTCTGCTGGCGGCGGGCCGCCATCAGGAACTGCTTGAGGTCCTGGCGCTTCAGCGATTTCCATGCTGGCATGAGCGCAAGTTCGGCATGCAGGCGTTGTTGTCCCAAGGCCGCATGGATGAAGCGCTGGCTTATGCGGAGACTTCACGCGGCCTGAATCAACCGGACACGGCGATCGACGCCGCGTGCGAGAAACTCCTTCTTGATCTCGGCCGGGCAGATGAGGCCTATGAGAAATATGCTTTGATCGCGAATGGCTCTTCGACTGGCCTTGCCACGTTCCGGGCGATTGTCAGGAAGTATCCCAGCCGCGATCCGAAGAAGATCCTTTTAGATTTGGCCGCATCGACCGGCGACCCCGGCCGATGGTTTGCCGCGGCGAAAGACGCGGGCTTCCACGATCTCGCGCTTGAATTCGCCAACACGGGCCGCACTGATCCGCGCACGCTCAGCCGGGCATCCCGCGACTTGCTTAAGAAAGACGCCCGGTTCTCCCTACAGGTAGGCCGGCTCGCGATCCAGCGAATCCTGGAGGGGTACGGCTACGAATTGACCGGCATCGATGTCATCGATGCCTACAACCATTTCATGACTGCGGCCCAGACCCTCGGGATTGCTTCGCAGGCCCGCGCCGACGTGTCGCCATAGCGACGAAACAACCCGGAGCGGCATTCAGTGATATTCTCATCCGCGAGTCCTCGATGGATCCACAGGCATAGACGGCACCAGCGCTGGCAACGCCGACAGAGCAACGAACATGGACAAGACGAAGCTCGGCGAGGCATTGAGCGGCAGGCCCATCGCCAAGAAGATCGTTGCCAAGATGCAGCGGCATAGGCGGGGGAAGATCTTCAACATCAAGAATGTCATTGACGGCCACGCCATGGCGCAAGAGCTACAAAAGACCGTCGCGAGCCAGGAAAAGCTCGCTGACTTCGATCCGGCTCACGCTGCCTACGTCTATGCCCAGAACCAGATGTCGGTTATATCGGAGCAACTCACGGCTTTAAAGGAGATGGCGCTGTTCGCAGACATCATCTCCAAGGCTGAGGACCTTTATATGCCGAGTGCACCGCCGATGAGCCCGTTGACCACATCCTACTTCACCTGCTGGGCTTTCTTCGATGCTTGTGCGGGGCCGACCAACGAGACTATCGGCTCCACGATCTTGGAGGTTGGCGCCGCCTTCGGCATGCACCCCGAGCTGCTGCGCCTGATCCGGCTGATGCAGGATTCGCGAATGGGCTTTTACATCCACCACGGCAGAGAAGGCAACGTGAGCATTCTTGAGGACGTCGTCACCACGACCGTGCACAGGGCCATCATTCCGGGCGGCTATAGCGGCAGGAAGGGCGAAAACTGGTACGTCCGTCTACTCCCACCGCCAATTCCAGGTGGCCGGGAATACGTCGCCTTCACGACGCCATACGTAGTGGTGCACCCGGACTTCGGCGACTGGTTGGCGTACTTCCGCCGCACGTGTCCCGCAACAGCGGGCCTCGACGACTACGAGCGCCACATGAAATACGGGCCAACGAGGGAGTACTGGAACGATTTCGTTTTCGAAGCTTACGTGAATTACCGTCCAGATGCGATCTATCTCGCTGGCCTTCCAGACATCCCCGAGAGCCGGCCTTATTCGGAAGTCTCAGAGAGGAATGGCTGGAAAGGCCCTGATTTCATCATCCAGCGTTAGCCGGAGTGCGGAAGAGCCCATGAACGACCTGGATTCCGAGTGGCGGCTCAACGGAGCAATCCTCACCACAACTGCGCCCAGGTGATGTGATTGGCAATTTTTAAGCATCTGTGGAAACTGGGAGCCCAGCGTTACTCTGGATTGCAGCAACGCGGTCGCGGAGTCTGCGTTGGAGGAGCTGGTCATGCCCGTACTTCAGTTCATTGCAGTCCTCGCCGCAACGCTTTTTGCTGGTGCAGCAATTTACATTAACGTTGCAGAGCACCCTGCACGAATGGAATGCGGCACGGTCGTGGCAGCCACGGTATTTGGGCCGAGTTATCGGCGGGCCGCGGTAATGCAAGCCGCTCTGGCCTTAGTTTCCACGGCCAGTGCCATCGGCGCCTGGTTCATGGGCGCTGCGGCCGAGTGGCTCATCGGGGCGGTGTTGATATTCGCCGTTGTCCCATTCACGTTGTTCGTAATTATGTCAACAAACAAAAAGCTTCTTGACCCGGGAGTTGACCGTTCTTCTGATACCGTTCACCGTCTGCTGAGGCGTTGGGGAAGGCTTCACGCGGTTCGCAGCGTTCTCGCTCTGGCAGCCTCGGTTGTTTTCCTCGCTTCGCTAGTGTCGTCAATACCAAGACCCTGACGAGGTGAACGAATCCACCGGCCAGATCTTGCGAATTCCGGTTTGCGTTACGGCGGAAAAACACCCACCCATCTGTAATTGATCTCCGACGCACGTTGCGATGCGCTCGGAAATGCCCAAGGGCAATCTCGAACACACCCTGCACCGCTCACATGGCCTAAGTGGGCCGTATCACGCCCAATCTGTAGATGTGGACCAGCGACCGTTGACATAGGTCCGTTGCGAGAGCGAAGCTTCTAGTTTTGAGAACACCCGGGTCAGTCCGCTACGACCCGATCTATCGTTTTCTTCAGACCCCCATTTCGGAAGCATGAATCCTGCCGGGCCATCTTGCGTGTGACCTGTCTCTATTCCACCGAAATACGTGCCGGGGAACAAATTGTCCTCGCGCCCTCTTTGCCTATCTTTTTTTCGTTTCTCCCTCAGGAGCATCTACATGTGCAGAGTATTCGTGACCACTGCCTTCGTGGTCGCCAGTTCGTTTCTCGCCGGTTGCCAGCCTCGAGCGTTCTTCCAGCAGAATGTAACGGGATTGTATTCGACACCAATCACGGCGACATTCCCGGATGGCACACGTTGGTCGGGTTCAGCAGACATCCTGCTGAGGCAAACGGATAAGAATTTAACAGGGACAATCTGGATTCATCATCCAGGCGCCGGAACCATTCAAGTGCCTATTGTGTCGGGAATCGCCAGCGACGGGCAGATTTCTTTTGCTGGACATGGCCAGTTTCCGATGGGCACCGTCGATATTGCGTTTCAAGGAAGCGAATCGCGTGCCTGCATTCGCGGAAATGCTGATCTAACGCTACATACGTTCTTGGGTAGTGCCACAGACCGCGCGAGCTTTGACCTGAGCAAGCACAGCTGAGCCACTCCGAGTGGCGCGACGATGTGAGGCGTAACTGACAGATGTCGCGCCTTTTGGCAATTCATTCTCATCTGCTGATGCGACACGTCGCATGAAAGGTTGAGCCGCTTCGCTCTTGTTGTTTTCGGACGCGGCTCCGAAAGCAAATAGCGCCACAAAGGTGCAACACAGGGAGTGCTCCTCCGAGCGCTCCTTTCCAATAGTTGGCAACACAAGGAGAATCGATGAAGCCATCCGGCTTATATGAGGCTATTCATGTTCTGATTCCGCAGCGAGTACCCCTCCATATTTGGGGCTCGCCCGGTGTCGGTAAATCCCAGATCGTGGCCCAAGTCGCGCGCGAGCTCTCTTATCAATTCCTGGATGTACGGGCGTCCCAGCTCGATCCCGTTGACTGGAGGGGAATTCCGCACGTAGAGCAGGGCCAGACAACATGGGCCACGCCCAAGTTCCTACCCAGCAACGGCAGGGGCGTCCTGTTTCTCGATGAACTCACCTCGGCACCGCAGATGACCCAGGCCGCCTGCTATCAACTTGTCCTTGATCGCAAGCTGGGTGAGTACGAACTCCCGGACGAGTGGCTCGTCATCGCAGCCGGGAATCGAGCTTCCGACCGCGGTGTGCATTTTGCGATGGCCCGTCCGTTGCGAAACCGATTCGTACATCTCGACCTCGAGCCCGATTTGCAGGAATGGTGCGAGTGGGCGGTGAAGGCCCACATCCGTCCCGAGATCATCGCATTTCTGCGATTCAAACCGGACTTATTACATCAACCCGGCAGTCTCGATGCAAACGCATGGCCGACACCGCGGTCCTGGGAAATGGCCTCGCAGGTACTCGAGGGATCTCTTAGCCGCCAGAAGCTTGCGATGAACAATCCTCAGATACGAATGCTGGACGTTGAGCTGGATCTGCTGTCGGGTGCGGTGGGCGATGCAACGGCTGGCGAATTCACTGCGTTTTTGCGGCTGTATCGACAGCTGCCTTCGATTGATCAGATCTTGCTCACGCCCGATCAGGCCCCGGTTCCGAGCGAGCCATCCGCGCAATATGCAGTCGCTACGGCGCTAGGCCGCTACATGACCGATCAGTCGATTGGCCGCGGACTGCGTTACCTGGACCGGCTTCCGGAAGAATTCAAGATCCTTGCGGTTCGCGACGCCGTCATTCGGGACCAGTCTCTTACCCACACGCCGGAATTTGTCGCTTTTGGCGTACAGCACGCGGAGGTGATTCAGTGATTACCGAAAGAGCCATGCTTGCAGCAGTCCATATCGGCGTGTGGAGCGCAACCAAACATGATAAGCAGATCAGCCGTGAAGTTGCCGCTCAACATGGAGCGCATCAGGACGCAGGCCGCTATAACAAAAGACTGCTCAAAGAAGCCAAAAAGCTGGAGGCGCTCCGCACCCTCGCCGGCAAGATTCGGGCCTATTTCTACCAGATCACGCTGCCATGGTCGGACGAAGGCTACCGTATCTTGCCCGCGCATTTGTATTTCGAGCTGTCCAAGAAAATGCAGGAATTCGAACAGGAGTTCCATTCCGCTGTCGAAGAGTTTGTCTCGGCATATCCGTCTTACATCGAGCAGGTCAAACCAGCACTGAACGGACTTTTCCGTACAGAGGATTATCCGGAACCTCGAAAGATCCGTGAAAAATTCGAACTGCGCCTCGAAATACTGCCCATTCCCACGGGTAACGACTTCCGTGTCGCCCTATCAGAGGAGCAGAAGCAGCGGATTTCCGGCCAAATCGACCGAACTGTTCGCGAGGCCCTGGCCCGCGGTACCGAAGACTTGTGGCTGCGGTTGCGGAAGGTTGTCGCCCATATGGTCGAGCGCCTCGAAGACGTTGATGGGCGCCTACACACTTCCGTTGTCGACAACATTTCAGAGCTCGTCGATGTTCTTCCGCACCTGAATATTGCACAGGATGCGCGGCTCGATGCATTCGTTCAAGAAGTCAAGACCAAACTGTGCAGCTACAGCGCGAAACAGTTAAAACAGAATCAGTCGCTCCGGGCTACAACAGCGTCCGATGCGGCCGATATCGTCTCGCGCATTTCCGAGCTCATCGGGCGGCCCGTCTCTGCACCCGATGCCGCCACCCCCGCTACATCAGCCACTACGGCTACCGCTTCGACTGATACGGCGCAGCAGTCGGAGGTAATCTTTTCTCACATGGCCGCTTTCATGGGGACACCGCAGTGATACGACGCAACACTTCGCTGGCGGCCCGGCTGACGAAGGCACGGACCGCACTCCTGCTCGAGCATCCTTTCTTCGGATCGCTTTTGTTCCGTCTCAAAATGGAGTGCCACTCTGGCATCGCCACGATGGCAACAGACGGCAAGACGGTTTTCTACAATCCAGGTTTTGTCGCTAATTTGAGCTCAGCGGAGCTGGTTGGTGTACTGGCTCACGAAGTCATGCACCCGGCGCTGCGGCATCACACGCGTCGGGGCGACCGCGAGGCTCATCGGTGGAACATGGCTGCCGACTACGCGATCAATCCTCTTTTAGTCGATGCAGGACTAACATTGCCGGCAGATGCTTTGCAGGATGACCGGTTCCGAAATATGAGTGCGGAGCGCATTTACAACCTGCTCGCGGATGACGAGAGCGGTAGCAGCGATGGACATCCGGCAGCGGGCAACCCGGCAATCCACGATCGCCCTGGCTCGATCGAGGATCTCGGAGACTCGCAGCCAAGTGCACCGTCGACTCCTGGTGGCTTCGGACAGGTCATCGATGCGACGGACCCGGACCATCCAGGTCAACGCGCCACTCCCGATCAAATCCGCGAGCAGGAACGAGATTGGCACATCGCCGCTCAGCAGGCGGAAACGTCGGCGCGTTTGGCCGGTAAATGTCCTGCCGGAGTCGAACGCACGATCGAAGAAGCGGAAAAAGCTTGCGTCAGCTGGCGGGAAGCTCTCCGCCGTACATATTCGGAAACACTGGCCCACGATTATACTTGGGCCAGACCGAACCGGCGATTTCTGGCGTCAGGACTGTACTTGCCAGGGATTCGCAAAGAAGGCGTCGGCGAGATTGCTGTGGGCGTAGACTGTTCCGGTTCGATCAATGATCGAATCCTGGGCCTATTCTCCAAAGAAATCTCGGCTCTGATCGAAGAGACGAATCCTGAACGTGTTCACGTTATTTACTTCGATGCCAAGGTGCAGCGTGTCGAACAATTTGAATGTGGACAGCCGGTAAGGCTCAACCCAGTGGGCGGGGGCGGAACAGATTTCCGGCCCGTCTTCGCTTATCTCGAGGAGCAGGCTATCATGCCTCAGTCGCTCATTTTTCTCACCGACCTTTGCGGCCGGTTTCCCGAAGAAGGACCGGCTTATCCGGTAATCTGGGCGGCCATGACGACTGTTCAAGCTCCTTTCGGGGAAACTATTCCCATGGGCGTAGCCTAGCGCTCATGGAATCTCTTTATTCTCTGGGCAGCTTGCGTTGTCGTTCAAATCCCTCGGGCCGGTGGACCGCGTAATCGGTGCCTGAGATCATAGACTGAATACACCGATTCGAATGTCAACCGATTCCAACAAGATGCGCGTGGGCGTGCAATGCTATGCGGGACGGAAAGCAGACGAGCGCCCCATCTCGTTTCAGCTTGGCGTTCACAAATACATGGTCGACGAAGTTTTGGATCAGTGGTACGGCCCCGATGACAGCTTTTGCAAAGTTTGTGCGGACGACGGAAACGTTTATGTGCTTCGTCACAAGCTTCGAACGGATGAGTGGGTCCTGGAGTCGTTCAGGGAAGTCCGATCACGCAGCCAAAGCTGAATGGTCAATCTCAGTCGACAAATGGCAGCCGTTGTTGGTTCGGCGGTTTGGGAGGCCGATCCTGGAATCGCTTTTGCTGGTTCCGTAGCATACCGGCAACGAATTGCCATGTGGGGCCTGGCGTTTCTCGCCACGGAGCCGGCACTGTAACTCGGCAGTAGATCTTGCGGTCCGGATCGAAATGAACAAAAGCCTCGGATTCCGCCAGCATTGATTTCTGTCCTTCCCCAGTAAAGATTCCGATTTCGACGAGCCCACATTCAATGGGGACTTCGGAAATGTTCAACAAGCCCGCAGGCGTAACGAAATAGAACTCGTTCGAATAGCGCAATCCGATCCGGCGTTTCAAAGGGTGCTTCATTTCTCCTAGGAAGTCTGCACGAGATGTCTTGACTTCGTAGCACAGGCGCTTCATCGAAGTGTGGGTAAAGCAATTCAGTGCGAACGCATCCAGTCGCTGCGCAGCGTTGCTGCGAAATCCAGTCCCGACTTTCAACTCACGAAGGAAGATCCACTCGGATGACCTGGCATGAAAGCATGCCTCAACGACATCCAGCAACGCAGTTGATCCAAGTTCGCCTAATCGATTAAGCGCTTGCTCGATAGGAGAAATAGTCGGGGATTTGGGATTTCCACTGGCGAGTGCGGCCATAATGGACCATTTTCAACCGTAGAAGGGGGATGCGGTGAACACCACCTCCCAGATAGCGTGAACCGGCTTCAGAGCCGAAGCCATCTCTGAGTGCGCGTCTGGAACAGGCATACTATGCAGATGAGCG
>JBAUZG010000197.1:0-16646 GCA_049585195.1 Bryobacteraceae bacterium
CGCAGGACTCCGATTGAATCTATAAATCTGATACAATGCGCCTATGCGTTTTGGTTATAGCCACAGCCCGTTGTAACAGTTCTACAACTCGAGTCAAGGCTCACATCCGAACCGCGTCCTCGGCAGCATCCCTCTTAGCCTGAGTTCGCGAGCTTCTAGACCTCTTCACAAGGAGTATTCGAGCTTAGTGAAACTTTTCTCTAAGAATTTATTGATTTTGGCCGCCATTTTAGCGGCGCCGCTCACAATACAACTCGAGCACATCGCGCGAGCGAGAGCGCCGGAGCCTCAGAATACGAGCGCCGCTCCGGACCCAAGAACAGTGCGGTTGCATCGCTTTTTTGCGAAACTGCATTGTCCGATCAAGGATCTGGCTGAAGAATTCGTTCACGCGGCGGATGATAACGATCTGGATTGGCGGCTGCTCCCAAGCATTTCGATCATCGAGTCGAGCGGCGGTAAGGCTTATAAAAACAACAACGTCTTCGGTTGGGCCAATGGCGATCATGTTTTCCCGACGGTCGCAGCCGGACTGCACCAGGTGGCATTCGCACTGGGGAAGTCGTTTATCTACCGAAACCGGACGACGGATCAGAAACTGCGGTTGTATAATCCCGCTGACGATTACCCGGCCCGAGTCGAAGAGGTGATGTATCAGATTAGTCCGGTCGTCGAGCTCAAGGCGGCGGACCTGCGAGTCCGCTTTCCTCGTGCCGAACTGGGATTCTTGGCCCGGAACTAACTGAAGATAAATTTACTTAGCCCATCCCACTACATAAGCGATGGGAAATGGTTTGATCCAGACCACAAATCTGGCACAATTTAACAATCTAATTCAGGAGCTCACGCAGGGTGGTCCCAAGCGCGCGGTTTATCAACCTTGGGAAATGGAGCTTCTGTTAGACTTCAGCACCTGCCGCCTTCGCCGGTCGGCTCGTGGCGAGGTTCTTCGGCGGTATCAGCGGTTCGTTCAGCAGTATTTTCTGCGCGGCCAATACGCGTTTCCGCCACCTTCGTCCTTTCTGGCGGAGGAAAGAGCCCGCCGCAATAAGATTCGAGCCACGCAAGCCTCCCCAGCCGCCGAAGTTCCCGCCTCCGTTTAATTCCCATTAATCCGCTACTTCCCTGGCTACGGTATCCTCAAAGTTAGTGCAGGTTCATCACCTAACCGCTTGCTAACGCGCGCGGCTCAGTAGAGCAAGTCCACGAGGCTGGTTTCCGAGCCACGACGGTCAGGGAGTGGTTGTGGAGAACCACGGTTAGTAGCCGAGGAGTTGATTGAGTGCCTGAGCCGAAAACCGAGCGGATGGTTTACTGCGTCAAGTTGAAGAAAGAATTGCCGGGACTGGATGAAATCCCGTTCGATGGCCATCCTTTAGGGAAACAGATCTACGACAGCGTCTCGAAGGAAGCATGGCGCATGTGGGTCGATCAGATGAAGATGATCATGAACGAGTATCGTCTGAATCTGGGCACGCCCGAGGCGCAGGAGTTCCTTCTTCAGCAGATGGAAGCGTATTTCTTTGGAGAGGGCGCGGCGCACCCGCCCGGTTATGTCCCCAGTCATTGACGGCATCCCCCCCTTCTTAGGCGTTTCAGGTGACTAGCACGTCGATCCGGTGTTGAAGTACTTGCTACTCCTTGTTGCGGGCGTCAGTTTTTCGCTTGCAGCAGCCGATCCCACAGCCGAGGCGCTGGCCCGGGCAGCTCAGAAAGCGCAGAACGCGGGCCAGGTGGTTCGCGCGTACATGCTCTATGCGGAAGCGGCGGCGAGGGACCCAAAGAATGAGAAGTACCGCGTCAACCGCGACGGCCTGAAACCGCTGGCGCAATTATTGAGCAAAGCCGGCGTTGAAAAGGAACCGAGCCGGGATGAGCTGCTTTCGACCGTCTCAAACGATTCGGAAGAGCCCCTTCAGGAGCTTGAACCCTCCGACCGATTGGAAATGGAAAAGCTGCTGCCTCCTCCGGCAATTGTGCTTGCCCGAGGGAAGCACAGTTTCCACGCCCGGTCAGACGAGCGGAGTTTGTACGAGACAATAGCGCACGCCTACGGCATAAGCGTGGTCTTCGATCCGCAGTTTCAGGTGGAACCCAGAGTGAATATCGATCTGGATGACGTCGATGCCAGACAGGCGCTAAGAGGAGTCGCCGAAGCGACGAATACGTTCTTGTTCCCCATCTCGGCTCACGCCATTTTCGTTGCCAGGGATACTCTGCAGAAGCGCGACGAGTATGAGCCTCAAGTTGCCGTGACAGTTCCTTTGCCCGATGTCACCGATCCCAAAGAAATGACGGAAGCCTCGAATGCGGTCCGGCAGGCCTTTAATCTGAGGCACATTGGTATGGATTCGGCCGCCAACGCGATCGTAATCCGTGACAAGATCTCTACCGCAAATGCCGCGAGGTCGTTGCTCGAGACGCTCATCCGCCCGCCAGCCCAGGTGGCCATCGATGTGCAGATCTACACGGTCGATGATCAAACTATGTTGCAGTATGGACTTTCGCTGCCCAACACGTTTCCCGTCATTAATCTTGGGGCCGGTTCACAGACCTTGATTTCGATTCCTTCAGGCTTCGTAAATTTTTTGACTTTTGGCGGAGGCGCGACTTTGTTTGGCATCGGCGTCACCAATGCGAACATCTTCGCTACCTATTCGAAATCTCACGCGCAGAGTATTTATGACGCGACCGTGGTAGTTTCGAGCGGGCAGACCGCTCAATGGCACGTAGGCGACAAGTATCCGCTTGCAACATCGCTCTCCCTCGGTACCGCGCAGCTTGCTAATCCAATCGCCGGATTCTTGCCCCAGATTCAAATGGTGGACTTAGGCGTGGTGATCAAGGCAAAGCCAGAGATGCACGCCGATGGCGACATCTCGATGGACGTTCACGCTGAATATCAAGCACTCGGCCCTCTAACCTTCAATACCGTGCCCGAGATTCTGAACAGTCAGTTCGAAGGATCGGTCAGACTGCACACGGGTGAGTGGGCGATTTTGGCCGGACTCGACTCGCAGACGACGAGCGTCACAAGAAATGGCATTGCCGGGCTGTCTGACATTCCAGCGATCGGCGATCTGTTTACCGACATTAACAAAACGCAGCAGCGGTCACAGACGTTGATAGTCCTGAAGCCACATACGCTTTCGGAAACGGTGGTGACCGACAGGAAACCGGTCTATCTGGGCGGGGAATACGGGCGCAAGGTTTTGCTGTGAGTGGGCGATGTCATTCCTTGCGGCATCTCGAGTTGGGAGATTTGTGGGGTCGGCAGTTTGCCGACGAGCCAGCCTTTCGGGCTGGCTTCGATTTCCCCAGCGGAGAGACCACCCATGTCCCGAGCCACTCTTACTTCGATGTCTCTCTCCTATCACTGCCGTCTGTCGCACTGGACCCCGGCAGGCAAACGCTTGTTCCTTACTTGGCGGCTTCACGGCAGTCTTCCGCCTTATCGCTACGTGCCGCCTACGGGCCTGTCTAGCAGGCAGGCTTTTGTATGCATAGACCGATTCACGGCCCGCGAGGCAAATCGCATTCTAGGCCGAACGGGATTGCCGTTCTGGCAGAAAGAGTTCTTCGATCACTGGATTCGAAATGAAACAAGAGTTCGAGCGAGTGAGGGCCTACATTGAAAGAAATCTCGTCACGGCAGGCTTAGCGGCTGCTCCCGACCAATATCGGTGGTCAAGCGCCTTAGCCACGCGACCTTCGGAAGCCGCCCGGCAGGCCGGCTCGTCGCCACGACTGGCGACCTCACAGGAGTGAGGCCAGGGGGCGGGCTTCTTGCGGCGTGGTTCGTCTTTCGCTGTCAGCTTCGGCCCTGAACGCATTTAAAACGCAGGGGCCGGCGACGGCGCCGATAACCGCCGCACCCTCACAATCCTACTGACCGGGTGGGAACTGCTGGAAGTGCACCGTGACAGTTCCCAAAGTGTTTAAGGAAGTCAGTGGCTTCTGCTTGGTTACGTCCTGAAGGTAGAACGTCGTTCCATCAGTAACCCAACCGCTGGCGGTCGCTGTGCCGCTGGTCGAGCCTTGCGCGAACAAAGGCCCATTCGGGGCTCCGATATGTATCTCCGTCGTAATCACCGACGCAATGGCAGTCCAGTAGAACGTGGTCGTCGCGAATTGGGTACCCTCGGGTACTGGGATTGGGTTGGGGCTTGCCTGGAATGATGCCGTAGGCACGGTGGGCAGGAAGCTTACTGTCTGCGTAGCGATCGTAAATTGCGAAGTCAGCGGTTGGCCGGTACTTACGTCTTGCAGGTAGAGGACGGTTCCGTTCTCGATCCATCCTGAGGCTGTAGCCGTTCCCTGCGGGCCGCCTTGCGTAAACAGAGGTCCACTGGGTGAGCCAACATGCACCTGTACGGTGGTCGCGTTAGAGCTAGACCAGACCAAATTAGCAGTGCCATACTGCTGGCCCGCGGGAACATTGACAGGGTTCTGCGCGAGCAGCAAATATCCGCTCTCCGGCTGCAACTGCACATATGCAGTCGCGGTGTTGAGTACGGCGCCCGTTCCCGAATCGATCAGATAGAACACCGTGCCGTTGGTCACCCAGCCCGTGGCGGTTGCCGTGCCGGTTGGACCTCCGTTCGCCATCAGCACGGATCCTGTCGGCGATCCCACGCGAATTTCGACATTCGATGTGAGCGGCGAATTCCAACTCATGTTGGCCGTCCCCGTAAGAACTCCCGAGCTGCTATAAGGCACATAGATCGGATCTGGGCTAATAGTAAAGCTTGGGGGCACGCCTTGTTTTACAACCGGAGTGGTGCTCGCAAGCGGCACGGGCACGCTGGGTTGCGATACGTCGACCAGATAAAAGGTCAGGCCCGGCGTCACCCAATTACCCGTGGTCACCGAGCCCGAAGGTCCTTGCTGAGTGAACAGAGGACCAGTGGGCGAGTTTAAGTGAATCTCGACGGTGGTCGAGGCAGGCGCGTTCCAGGTTAGGGTGGAGGGTCCTGATGAGATCCCCGGGGGCAGATCCACTTCGGAAGCAGAAAATGTTGTGACGCTTTGCAGTGTCCCAACTTGCATATCGATAGTGGCAAGAGTGTTGACGGCGCTGAGGGTCTTGCCGTTGCTCACGTCCTGGAGATAGAACGTCATTCCGTTGGTTACCCAGGTTCCCGTGGTTGCGCTGCCCGACGCTCCACTTTGAACAAATAGCGGACCGTCAGGCGAGCCGATATGGATCTCGACCTCCGAGGTTCCGGACGTGACGTTCCAGTTGAGGGTGGTCTGTCCCTGAACTACGCTCACTCCCGGCGCCACAATCGGATTCGGTGAAGCGGTGAACGTCACCAGCGAGCTTCCACTGCCTGCAACAGGAAGGGTGACGAGGTTACTGACAAAGGCATTCTGCGCGATATAGAGCTGCGAAGTAGGATTGCTCGCAGCGCCGGAAGGTATGATCAGGTCCACCTGATAGAGACCGATGGATCCGGCCGGCAACCCGGCATTGATCACCTGCGCGGTGCTGGCGCCTAAAGTGGCGCTGACGGTGGAGAGAACAGTATTCGGAGTCGGCCCGCTGTAACCTTGTCCGGTGGTTGGCTCCGCTACGTTGTAGAGCGGCCCAAGTCCGGTGGTAATTACCGAAATGGTTTCGTTCGGCTGAGCGGGATTCGACGCGGTGACGGGCGCTCCCGCAGTGTTGGCGCAGCATGTGGAACTTGTATACGCAGTCAGAACGAGGGTAGCATTCGAACTGACGGTTCCGGAAACGGCGATACCGTTGCCGGCGCTGCCAGCGGCTTTGGCAGTGAGGACGACGCGGTCGAACTGGCCGCCGGCGCTGGCGACAACGTTCGGATCGTTTCCGCCATTGATCAGGTTAATGAAGGCGTTGCGGACCGAATCGAGCGTGTCGGTCGATAGGACAGTGTACGTGTACGAGTTGCTTGCGATGGTAATTGTGCCGGTGTCGCCAGCCGTCACCGAGCCATCGACCGACACAACGGCGGAAGCGTAATTACTGCTGTGCACGGCGGTGGCCGGACCCAGTTGAGTCCCGGTATTGGTGAAAACTCCCGGATTGGCCGTCGCGATGATTATCGGCATGGCGTTGGTAATTTGCACCGGCCCGCTCGTGGGCGTTGTCTGGACAAAAATGCTCGAACTGTTGGCATCGGTGAACGTAGTGGGCAGTTGCGCCTTGATTTGAGTCGGCGAGGCATAGAGCAGCGGCGCCGGGTTTCCATCCATGAAAACCTGCGCTCCTGCCAAAACCGTTGGCAAGGCAGTTACATTGTCGGGAGCGGCCGCCGTCTGCCCGTTGGTTAAGTTGTTGCCGTTGATTACCACAATCGTTCCGGGCGCGATAATCGCGGCATTCCCGCCCGTTAGATAAGTGCCCGAAGCGGTGGCAGTTATGTCCGCGCTGCTGCTTACCGAAGCGCTTAGCGAAATCGTATCGTTCGGTAAATCCGATTGGCGCGACTGGAGCAGCACGTCTCCTAGAGTGTCCGATTCGGCAATTACGTTCGGGTCGCCACTGTTGGCGTTGATGTTCGTCGCCAGGCCGGCAGCAACGGAGTTCAAGGTGTCGGTCTTCACGACCGTATAGGTGTAGTTGTTCGTCGTGCTGGTGCTGCTGTTACCGACGGTGATGGTGACCGTATCGCCCGAGTTGATCGTTCCGCCTAAGGACACAACTCCCTCCTGATAGATAGCAAGGCTCGCCGCATTCAGGATGGAACTGGGTTGGAGCGACTGATTTCCGCCCTCGTTGAAGACCATGACGCGAAGATCGTACGGATCTGTCGCGTAGAGATTGGCTCCATCCCAGGCGAGCGACGTCGGTGTTCGAATCGTACCGGTGCTCGCGCGGTTCGGAATTATAGTCGAGGCGAAGGACAAGGTGGGGTCGCTCACCACATCGCTGACCATGTCGGGCTGGCCTATAACAAGGTCGGCCGCGGCTCCGTTCGTGGTCGGAATCGTATTGAAAACTTGAATGCGGTCGTTGCCGCCGTCGGCGATAAAGAGGCGCGTGCCATCCGAGAGCGCATAGCGAGGAAAGTCGAGACTGTTGGCGCATCGCGGAGAATAGGTCTTGTTGCCGCTGCTATCGGTTCCGGTCGGGGCGCAGAGGTTAGGAACGTTGTTTTCGGCTGCCTGGGTCATATCCGGCTGGCCGACAACGACATCCGCCGGCTGGTCGATAGACGTTGGAATGCTGTTCCAGATCAGCACCCGGTTGAACCCGAGATCGGATACGTAGAGCCTGGTTCCGTCGGAGGTAACCGACGTCGGGCTGAAGAGTTGATTCGCGGCTGCCGTAATGGTTGAGGAGGCTTGGTTCGGCATCACCGCGGAAGTAAGATTAGCCTGTCCTAGAACCAGGTCGGCGGGTTGTTGATTCTGCGTCGGAATGCTGTTCCAGATGAGCACGCGCTGGTTTTGCGTGTCGGCGACAAACAACTTGCCATTTTGTATCCATACGCCCTGCGGCCCACGAAGCGTGTTGGCCGCGACCGTATTCGCCGACGATACGGTCGTGAAATTGGCTTGGCCCAGAACCACGTTGGCCGGCTGTCCGATACTCGTCGGAAACGTAGTCCAGAGGAGGACCCGATTGTTGTCGGTATCGGCCACCGCGACCACCGTCCCATCGCTCGCAACCGCCGTCGGATTTCTCATTCCGTTTGCCGAGAGTCCCTCGTCGGTTCCGTTGAAATCGGACTGGCCCAGCACCAGTTGCGCCGGAAATCCGCACACCGGGCAGCGCGGATTTGTGGCATTCCCGAACTCCGAGACGTTCGTGTAGGGCGACGGAAGAAACGTATTGGCGCTGTTATTGAATATGAGAACCCGGTTGCCCGTCGTCGGATTTTGGTTCACATCGAACGACGTCGCCCCGATTCGGTTTCCGTCGGTAACCAGCAGGTTGCCGTTGGCCCATGCCACCCCTCCCGGAGTCGCCATGACGCTTTGATTCGGCGGATAGGTCTCGGTTGTAAATCCCATTTGCCCTATCACGGCCCAGGCGGCCTGGCCACTTTGAAACCCTTGTTGTGCCGAAACGAGGGCAGCAAACACAAATAGAGCGGCGAAACACTTCATAAAAAAGACATCAGGCTGTTTAGAGAAAGACTCAGTATAGCAACGGCTTGAGACGTATCCGGGCAAGGGTGCGTTGCGATAATCCGGTGACGAGGTGGCCTTAAAGCCGGCCGGGAGGGCCGCTCAAAGGTTCTGGAGTTCTGTAGCCGGCCGGGCCAGCGCGGCGTTAAAGAGGCTAGAGCGATTTCACACCCTTCCTGGCCTGATAGGTTGCTGTTACTGTTGTCGAAATCCCGCCTCGTGGCGTAAAGTCACCGATTACTTTTGCCGAAACGGGATGGCAGCTCTCGACCACGTCCTTTAGGAACCTGTTAACCACGTTCTCCTGAAATATGCCCAAGTCCCGGTACGCGAGTGTATACATTTTCAGACTTTTTAGTTCCAGACACTCTTTGGCAGGCGTATAGATCAGACGGAGAGTGCCGTGATCGGGCAGGCCGGTCTTGGGACACAAGGAAGTGAACTCCGGCATGACGATCTCGATCTGGTAGCCGCTTCCATACTGGTTGGGCCAAGTCTCGATCCGGGGGAGGGGCGCATTAACGCCGGAGCGGGCGTGCTCGCTTGTGTACTCCTTAGCCGCTTGACTTTGACTTTTCTTCGTAGCCTGCTTCATTTCTTTGTTCTCAGGTAGCTGCTAGTTTCGGGCGCAAGATACGCAAAACCACTCCCTCGCGGTCGTGGCTCGGAAATGGGCGTTGATTCGAAGACATCTTACCGAGCCGCGCGCGCAGCAAGCGCTCACAATAGGCATTTTTGCATCCGAAACTAGCTCGTTGCCAGCTTCTTGGAAAGGACCTCGAGAAACAGCCCGACATCGGTGACGACGCCTATTGCGTGCCCGGTCCCGCGATCGCTCACTTTTGTGGGCACGGCTGGATTGATATCGACACAGACCACCTTAACCCAGGCAGGCAGCATGTTTCCGACCGCGATGGAGTGGAGCATCGAGGCCAGGCAGAGCACAACGCCGGCATCCTTTAACTGTTCCGCATAGGCGTCCTGTGCCCTGTTCATATCGGTGATGCAATCGGGAAGCGGACCGTCGTCCCGCAAGCTTCCAGCTAAGACGAAGGGAACGCCGGCGCGGACACACTCGTACATCAAGCCTTTCGTAAGTTTGCCGCACTCGACCGCTTTCGAAATGCTCCCCGCGTGATAAATCGAATTGATGGCCCGCATGTGGTTTCTGTGGCCGTGTTCTTCCTGCCGTCCATCGGAAGTGCGGACGCCGAGAGAAGTCCCGAATAACGCGGACTCGATGTCGTGCACAGCGAGCGCGTTTCCCGCCAGAACGGCGTCGATCCAGCCGGCTCGCACCATTTGCGATAAGGGACAAACGCCGCCCGTGTGGACAACAACAGGTCCCGCGACGGCCACGATACGCTTGCCCTCCTCGCGAGCGCCTCTCATCATCGCGACGGTCTGCTGGACGGCGGTTTCAACCTGCCGTTCGGACGAGATCTCATTGCTCATGAAGGCGAAGGACAGGCGGTCGCGCTCCTTTTCCTCTGGCATGACGCGAATGCCCTTCATTCCAACCACTACCCGGTCGCCTGCCTTGATGTCGCGCAAGCGCCGGCAGAACGCCGCGCCATCGCGAACCACAACCATGCCATCCATGCGCTGGTCCCGAACCTCGAGCCATTGGGCCTTGTGCCTGATCAGGGTCCGCTGATTCGTAGTGGAATAAAAATCCTCGGGAGCGCAGCGGTCCCGGTCAGCCGCTTTCAGCTCAGCATCGCCGCTATCCACCGGAGAACAGCCCAACCCGAGCAGCTGGGACAACATCTTCTCCATCTGCTCGCGAGTAGGAGCCTCAATTCGAAGCCGCAGCGTGGATGGATCGCTGTTGGTCCGGCCTATCGAAAAGTGTTCTACTTCAAACCGGCCGCCGAACTCGACTACGGAATCGAAAATACGCTCCATGATGTGCGAGTCGATCAGGTGCCCTTGGGCCTCGACTAGTTCCGAAAGTAGAAACTGATTCATGAAAATGGACCACTCCGGCGGGGGCGCCTTAGACTAGCTGGATGCTTCAATCCTTATGGCCTGGTGAGAAACAGTGGGAGCCCGTCCTTATTTTCGTAAGTCGGCCGGTACCGCTCGATGTTGAACATCGTCGCGATATCGACCCTGCGCGGGCCAAGCTTCGGGTCCGGAATGGCGACCATCGCATACTTGCCGTCGACGATAGCGGTCATTAAACCCCGCTTGTGCTGTTTGATGGCATCGTAAGCCATGGTGCCGAAAGTGGTTGCTACGAGTTTGTCGGTGAAGTCGGGCGCGCCGCTGCGGAGATCGTAGGTCAGATCGCTAACGACCGTCTCTTCCCCCGTGCGCTTCTTAATTTCATCGCTGAAATCCTCGGCTACATTGGCCTTCTTTCGGTGACCAAAAGCGTCCGGATCGCCATATTCGCGGACCGTGTAGCCTTGCCATTCGGCGCCCTCCGACATGACTACGAGCGCGTAGTTGCTCGGGTTGTTCCGCTTATCCGTTATCATCAGCTCAATCATTTTGTCGAGATTAAACTTGTGCTCCGGAATGGCGCAACGAAGCGAAGTAACATAGGCCGTGTAGAGCGCGGTGTAGCCGGCATCGCGTCCGAATACGCGAAAGATTCCGATCCGCTCGTGTGAGCCGACCGTGGTGCGCTGGCGTTGAATCGCATCGTGCGCTCGTGAAATCGCAGTCGAAAACCCGATGCAATATTCCGTGTTGCGCACATCGTTATCCATCGTTTTCGGAATACAAATGGTGCCGAAGCCCAGCTTGTCCAGAAGCGCGGCATAGCTGAGCGTATCGTCGCCGCCGATGGCCACCAGGTAGTCGAGCCCTAGCTTGTTTAGATTTGACAGAACCTGTGAGCTCAGGTCGAACGTGACGGAGATCACACCTTTCTTTGTAGTCTCTGCCGAAGGAAACTCCTTGCCTTGAAGAAACTCGGGAATCTTCCGCATCTTGGAAGGGTTGGTGCGCGAAGAATGGAGGAACGTGCCACCGGTGCGGTCGATCGTGCGAGTGTTGTCTTTGGTCAGGGGCAGTACATATCTTGCTTTGCTAGCCGGATCGTCGAAATTGAGATGCGTGAGTGCCTCCCAGCCTCTTCGCAACCCAATGACTTCATGCCCATCGGTAGCGCCCCGGTAAACCACGTTCTTTATTACGGAGTTGAGGCCCGGAACATCGCCTCCACCTGTTAAAAGGCCGATACGGTTGCTTGCCATGCGGTCCTATAACTACAACGCCTAGTATGAATTTCTTTATTGTAACGACTGAGGTTCAGCGCTAGTGATTTTTACAGTACCTGCGAGCGTCGTGCAAAATTCCCTCGACCCGCCATCTTTTACAACGTTTTTACACGATCTTCATTAATCTTCGTTTGGGCCGGGATCGTTTCTCGCCTATACTGTTGCCGCCGTCTCGTTCTGCGCACGAGGCTCGCTCGAGTCGTGCGCCGGTTCACAACTCGTGATCCCGAAAATTTTTCGGGTTGCTTTACTTCAAAGGAGTCTTCACAGCCATGTCAGTCTCGAAAGCCCTCCGATATTTCGTCGGAGCGGGAGCAATCCCGCTTCTGGTAGCTGCGCTCGCCGGCAACGCTCCGGCTCAGCAATATGTTGTCACCACTCTGGTTACCAATTCCACAGATCCCGACCTAGTCAATGCCTGGGGCCTGGCGCGATCGTCCACAAGTCCTTGGTGGGTTGCCGATCAGGTAACCGGTAAATCCACCTTGTACAATGCTGCGGGGACGAAGCAAGGACTGGTTGTCACTTTGCCCGGAGGCCACCCCACCGGCGCCATCTTCTACGGCGGGACCGGCTTCATCGTTCCGGGAACTTCCAAGCCAGCGGTCTTCATTTTTGCTTCGACTGCCGGCCAAATCTTCGGTTGGAATCCCAGCCTCACTCCCATCACAACGGCCGAGGTTTTGACCGCGACGTCCGGCGCCGCATATACCGGAGCAACGATTCTTACCCACATCGGTCAAGACTTCCTGTATGCAGCCGATTTCCACAACGCAAGAGTGGACGTTTTCGATTCCATGCTGAGCCCTGTCGATTTCGGCTCAGATGCCTTTGTGCTCGAAGGTCCGGAACACTCCGGCTTTGCTCCATTCAATATCCAGAACATCGGCAATGTGCTGTTCGTGACGTACGCCAAGCAAGATGCCCAGAAGATTTTCGACGTGCCAGGCCCCGGCAACGGCTATGTCGCCGCGTTTACTTACGACGGCAAGCTGATTAAGGAATTCCAGCACGGAATCTGGCTCAGTTCACCTTGGGGGCTTGCCATGGCACCCAGCGACTTCGGCAAGTTCAGCCACACCATCCTCGTCGGGATGTTCGGGAGCGGTCAGATTGCCGCGTACGATTTTCTTACCGGCAATTTCAGGGGCTTACTGAACAATGCAAATGGCGATCCCATATCGATTTCGGGTTTATGGGGCATCAGTTTCGGAAGCAGCGTGCCACCTGCGCTAATCGGCGCAGGCAGCGGCGCCTTTAATACGCTCTACTTCGCTGCCGGAACGACTATTGGAACGGCTCGAGGAGCCGGCGGCGCCTTCGGCACGGTCACTCCCGTTACGACGGATTTGATCGAAGGCAACGATCAGTAGGAAGCTGTGGTGGGCAGACGGTGGTCTTTGCCGTCTGCCGATCATTCACACCCACCAGGCGGCTGCAGCTGGCTCGCGGATGACGATCTGATTCAGGAACGCCGCGGCTTTCGTCAAACCTTCATCGGGCGATAGCAGCGAATCCTCGTGCTCAATCGAAAGCACGTAATCGTAGCCGTACATGCGCAAAGTAGAAATGAACTCTGTCCACCACTGGTAGGCATGACCATAGCCGACGGTGCGGAAAATCCATCCCCGGTTCCGTTCGTCTGTATACTTCTTTGTGTCGAGCACGCCGGTTTTCGGGAGATTGAAATCGTAGATCTGGGTATCTTTGGCGTGCACGTGAAAAATTGCGTCCCCCAGGATACGAATGGCCTTGATCGGGTCGATCCCCTGCCAGAACATATGGCTTGGGTCGTAGTTGCACCCGACGGAATCGCCGGCAATCGAACGCAGCTTTAGCAGGCTCTCCGGGTTATACACGACAAACCCCGGATGCATCTCGATGGCGATCTTGATGCCATGTTCTTTCGCAAACTTGCCATGTTCGGCCCAGTACGGAGTCACCTTCTTTTCCCATTGCCAGTCCAAGAGATCGAGATATTCGGGCGGCCACGGGCAAGTCACCCAGTTCGGAAACTTCGCGTGGTCGCTGTCCCCCGGGCAGCCGGAAAAATCGATAACCACCGGCACGCTGAGTTTGGCTGCCAGCTCGACAGTTTGCCGGCTCGTATCGCGAAACTTTTTGGCGGTCGCTTCGTCGGGGTGAAGGGCATTGCCATGGCAACTCAAGGCGCTGATGCTGAACCCTTGATCGTTCAACTTTTTCTTGAACTCTTTCAGCTCCTTCTCGTGGTGGAGCATGGAGAGCTTGCAATGCGGGTCGCCGGGATAATTGCCGGTTCCCAATTCAACCGTGTTGATGTTCAGAGTCTTGAGCTTTTCGAGAACTTTCTCGAGCGGAAACTGCGAAAGTAGCGGCGTAAAACATCCAACTCTCATAGTACGGGGAAGTCTCCTTGCGATTGACAAATCAATCGCTTTGGGCAGAATATCACGCGTCAAAATCTCGGCCGGGACGCTCGTGTCTGCGCGGCGTACTGGTCTGATAGCCTCGAAAAGGATGTTCTACGAAATTGAGCCGGACCCTGGTCCCGAAACTCCGCAGATTGTTCGCATGGTCGTGGAAATTCCTCGAGATTCGAGCAACAAATACGAGTTTGACTCTAATCTGAAACTATTCCGGCTCGCGCGATCGCTCTACTCGCCTATTCACTACCCGGGAGACTACGGTTTTGTACCGGGTACGATTGCCGACGACGACGAACCACTGGATGTGATTTGCCTGGTCACCTCTCCGACGTTCACGGGCTGTCTGACATACGTTAGACCCATCGCTGTACTTGAAATGATTGATGACGCCAAGCTGGATCACAAGATTTTGGCTGTACCCGGCCGCGACCCTCGCCACAACGAAACCCGAGAGTTAAACGACGTTCAATATCACGTGCAGCGAGAGATCGAGCATTTTTTCAGCATCTATAAGGAGCTTGAGGGAAAAAGGATGAAGATGCGAGGTTGGCGGGAAATAGAGGAGGCTTACGCCGTTATCACGCGCAGCCGCGAGCGCTTTCTGGCGTCGCAGAACGATGGAGATTGATTGACGGCAGCGTCCGCCGTCTACCGGGAAGCGCATGAAGACGGCCTCTCGCGCCTCGCGAGCGGCGAAACACGCTTGTGGTGCGTTTCACTCGATGTGACGCCCGCGGCACTCGCGCGCCTCGAGGCAGTACTCGATCCTGAAGAAATTCTGCGCGCCAATCGCTTTCGTTTTGCCGAACATCGCCAGGCATTTGTGATCGCCCGGGGCGTTCTGCGCGGCCTCCTCGCGCAATTTTCGGGCACGGCTGCTCACGAGGTTCGCTTCAGCTATGGCGTGCGCGGCAAGCCCGAATTTCAGTCTCACTGCAGGCTGCGGTTCAATCTTTCGCATTCGGGGAAGTTGGCTCTGTACGCCTTCGCGCTCGATCGCGAACTAGGCGTAGATATCGAAAAGCACCGGGAGATGAACGATCTCATCGACGTGGCTAAAAGATTCTTCGCGCCGGCTGAAGTATCAAATTTGCTCAGCCTTCCACTCGGCGAACGCCCGGCTGCGTTCTTCCGCTGTTGGACGCGCAAGGAATCCTTTGTGAAAGCCGTGGGAGATGGATTGTATCTTCCGCTTGATTCCTTTCAAGTCTCGCTTCGGGCAGACGAACCAGCTGCGATCGTGCAGGTGGGCGGCCGCCAGGAGAGTAAATGGCGCCTGACTGACGTGACACCCGTCGAGGGCTATTCCGCGGCTCTGGTTACAGAGGGCGCGCCGGCGGTGGTGACGGGATTCCGTTCGCAAGATGCGACTCAGGTTTTAGCGCTTCTCAAGACTTAGTCGTGACTTAGTCGAACTTCGTCACCGGACCGCTTACTTGCGTGCGCGGCTCGGCCAAACAGTTGAATCCACAAGCTTCGTTTCCGAGCCACGACCGCCAGGGAGTTCCCCATGGCCTTGGGCCACCAAAGCTGATGAAAGACCGCAAGCCCGGAACCGAGCCGCGACCGCGAGGGAGCGGTCTTCCGCGTGTTTTTCAGAGGAGTGGTTGTGACGAAGTTAGCTTAGTCCGGGCATTCAGCTCACTCGCCCCAACAATGACAAACGAAAGGCGGGCCGATGGGCAACCACATCTACGAAGCGCAGTCCCGCGCGTTTGGCAAGTGAGGCCAGTTCCGCAGCGGTAAGAGCTGCACGCACCGATATCTTGCCATCATGTACGGCCATCCGATGCCAGCCGAAAAGCCATCGCGTGGCGGGCAGAAACACGTACGGAACGATATGCCGCTCGAGGTCGGAAATCAGAACGCCCTTTCCAGCGATCTCGGCGAAGTGGCGCAACAGATAAACAATCTGTTCATCGTCAAAATGATGCAGAAATAGAGAGCTGAACACATAATCGAAGCTCCGTGGCGCAAACGGCAATCGGAAGGCGTCTGCCAAAATCTTCGGGCTGGGAGCCGATTCCAAATTGACGGCGTTCTGATCCAGGCACACGATCGAGGAAGCGGGGAAGGCAGCCTTGATCACTCGAGCCAAGTCTCCCGAGGCTGCGCCTACATCGAGAAACGAAAACGATTCACCAATGCAGCCGGCGCGAGCGAGCAGCTTCAGAACAATCGCATGTCCGCCGAAGTTTCGATTGATTCGAACCAGATCGCCAAGACAGACTCTGGCCACCGCCGGGTCCGCTTCGTCCATGAGCTCATGTCCGATGCGCCGTTCGCCTACATCTCGCCTCATTAAATCATTTTCTTCAACGCCTACGGCGCCTACGGCTTCGTGAGCACGAGAGGATCGTGCTCGGCAATCTCCTCGACATTGGCTTGAGGAATCATGAGCCCGAACGCGGCATTCATATCGACGATGAACTGGTTGGCAATGATCGCGTAACCGGTGTTGGTTGGATGCAGGCCATCGAGCGAAAACAAGCCTCCCAGAAAATCGGTAGTCAGCTTTACGCCGCCCACAGTGTAGCCATTCGCGTAGAGCTGGTCGGTCAAGCCGAATATGTCAACCACAACCGCGTGGTAGGGAGCGGCCAGAGCGCTGATAATTTGATCTAACTTCGATATGGCCTGGCGCGCCAGGCTCGCCTCTTGAGCGGTAACCGAGCATGGCTCGGGTGTCGACGTCGTCGAACACGAGGTCGGCAGCGGACCTTGCCTCTGGTTGCTCAAAATGGCTTCGATGGTGGGCAGAGCGGTGATGGTGACGAAATCTCCGGCGCCCACTCCCAACACTGCCGTAATCTCACTCACCGAAACTCCAAACGCCGCCGCGAGCTTTGCAACCGGAATAAAATAAGCCGCCTCGATCACATCCGGAAGGTTTCCGATGATCAGA
>JBAUZG010000198.1:0-22392 GCA_049585195.1 Bryobacteraceae bacterium
CCCGCGAGTGGTTGCGATGGCTTCGAAGCCGCAAGGGGCATGGCCTAGCGTTAGCGGCTCAAGCCTGTGTGTAACGAATTTTTTGGCCCGTAGTTGACGTGTGACTCACGAGCGAGAGTATTCGCGAAGAAGCGCGCGTGCGGCCCGCAGAACATCATATGATCCCGTAAACGCGAGTGGACTGGCGTGTACGTGCATAGCCCCAGGCGTAATCGCGAGTTCACCCAGTCGTAAATCAATGTTCATACAGCCTTAATCTGGCCGCTCAAAAATCCAAGAGAGATACGATTCGTTGAGAATTAGCATTCGAGTAGGATGATCACCAACAATTCATGGCCAAGGTGCTTGAATATCAAGCATCGCTCTCGCTCGCTGGCGTCTTTGCGCATAAATTTCAGGAGGTACGCGAGATGAATCGCCGGAGCTTTTTAAAGACAACCGGGGCGGTCACCGCTACAAGCCCCTTGCTAGCCCGGGAACTGTCGATCTCCTCTGTCGGAGAACCTGATATCAAGCACGTGGTTGTCGTCATGATGGAGAATCGCAGTTTTGACCATTTGCTCGGATGGCTTCCAGGCAGCGACGGCAAGCAAGCCGGATTGGATTATCCGGATAAGAGCGGAGTGCTCCAACCGACTCACGAACTCGCGCCCGATTATACGGGCTGCTCTTATCCGGATCCCGACCACAGCTACTCAGGCGGACGCACCGAGATTGATGCCGGCAAGATGGATGGTTTTCTCCAGCCAACATCGAACGGCCTGAATGCGATTGGTTACTACCAGGAAAAGGATCTACCCTTTCGCTCCGCGCTGGCACGGAACTATACAACCTGCGACCGGTATTTCCCTTCTATGATGGGTCCGACCTTTCCGAATCGGATTTTCCAGCATGCCGGCGCAACCGACCGCCTGGACGATGACTTCTCGATTTGCACTCTACCGACAATTTGGGACCAGCTGGCGGCCCAGGGTGTTAGCCACCGGTATTACTTCAGTAACATTCCTTTCGTGGCCCTATGGGGTCTAAAATACGTCGATATCTCCGCGCTATATGCTAACTTCCTTGCGGATTGCGCGGCCGGAACGTTACCGGCGGTTTCATTTGTGGAGCCGACTTTTACGACGTTGGATAACCTCGACGAGGACGATCATCCATTCTCAGATGTCCGAAATGGCGATGCGTTTCTTGCCAAGACGTTCAAGGCCGTCGCCACCAGTCCTAACTGGCCGAACACCGTGCTCATCGTGAATTACGACGAATGGGGCGGCTTTTACGACCATGTGCCTCCGCCGCGCGCGCTGGCGCCGAACAACGTAGATCCCGACCTTGTCGACGGCAAGGCGCTTCTGGGATGCCGGGTGCCTTGCATCGTGGCCTCGCCATGGACCACAGGCAACCCGGACACTCCGCGAGTCAGTCACGAAGTCTTCGATCATACGTCGGTTCTGAAGCTGATTGAGTCGGTCTGGAATGTTCCTGCCGTGGCGGCACGCGAAATGTCTAATGATGTAGGGAACTTGCTCGATGTGCTCGATCCGGCCAACTATCAACCGGAGGTACCAAACCTGCCGAATCCTGGTTACGTCATCCCCTCCAGCTTGTGCCTAAGCAGTACGAACCCTAGCGGCTCTTCTCCGCTCACGAATGATGACGAGCCAACCGTGTTTCTCAAAATGATTGCGAGCGGGATGTTAAAGGGTTTCCCAGGCCAGTCCTAGCCGCGTATCCGACCGTCAAAACCCAGACCGGATGACCCTCGCCTGCCGCACATTTCGGACAGCCCTTCTTATGACGGATTGTGCGATGTAGCAGCATTTCGAAACATGTTTAAATCAACCTTCTACCTTGTTTGTCTGCGCATTCCAGCGCAGCCGTCGCCCCTGCCGCATCGCCATATTAGCCATCTGAACGACCAGCGCCGCCTGAAATCCCACTCGCATCGGAGCTGTCGGTGTCTGCCGCGTCCTCTCACATTCCAGAAAGTTTGCCACATGCAATTCGGTTGCGTGGCCAAAGCCAAGTTCAGAATGTTGCGATACTTCCGGCCGCTCCTCATTTCCCTGTCGGTACAGCTTGAAATCCTCGCGCCCGACATCGAGCCGCGCGTGATCGCCATCGAACTGGTTTAACTGATCGTTGACCGGCCGGTAGTGCATTGCCGCATAGTTAATGGTGAACACAGCCAGAAAGTCTTGCGGATACTCGGCAATCACTACTACCGATTCCGGCGTGTCCACTCTTTCCTTGTGCACGCGGCCTGCGGATACGTTGACAGCGAGGGGATAGCTCGCGTTCATCAACAGATGAATGCCATCGAACACGTGCGCGCCTTGATCTGCTACGATCCCGCCCGAATACTCCGAATACTCGCGCCAATTGCGAAACCGGTTGGGGTCAAAAGGACGATGCTGCGCCGGTCCCTGCCACTGCTCCCAATCAAGTTTTCCCTCGAGTTTCGTCGCCGGCTTTGCGCTTAGGGAATTGTTTAGCCACCACGAGCGCACCATCCGCACCTGGCCCAACGCGCCCGAAGCTACAACCTTTCGCGCCGCCAGATACAGATCGTAGCTCCGCCTCTGCATGCCCACCTGAATCATGCACTTCGAGTTTTTCCCGGCGCGCACGAGCGCCACTCCTTCTTCCGGAGTTCGGCACAATGGCTTCTCGACATAGATGTCCTTGCCGGCTGCGATCGCGTCCATCACCATTTGGTAGTGCCAGTGTTCCGGCGTAGCGATCAGTACAGCCTGAATATTTTTATCGGCCAGCAGATCTTTGTAGTTGCGGTAAGCCTTGGGATGCGAACCGCCTTTCGTTGCTACCGAAATCGCCTGTTCCAGGTTCGGCTCGTAAACATCGCAGATTGCGCCGACCTTTACTTCAGCGTGGCTCTGAAAGACCTTCATGACAGCGGTCCCACGCCCACCGCTGCCAATGACACCCAGGACAAGCTGGTCCGATGGCGCCGCGCCGGGCATCAGCAATCCGCCGCCGGCCAACAGGAATGCCCGCCGTTTCATATTCATAAGCAAGATACGATATTCCTTTCCGAGCACTTTATGACATACGCCCCCACACGCCGCACCGCACTCGTTGCTGGCCTCTCATTGATACGCCTTGCTGCCGCTCCCATCAAGCGCAACCTTAAGATCGCCATTTTCTCAAAACACCTTCAATTCATCTCCGGTAACGAACTGGCCAGCACCGCTGCCGAAATCGGTTTCAATGGGATCGACATCACCGTCCGCGCCGGCGGGCATGTCGATCCCGCCCGCGCCGCCGAAGAGCTTCCGCCGCTTGTCGCCATCATCCGCCAGCACGGACTCGATGTCCCCATGGTGACTACTGACATTGTCGATGCTGCCAGCCCCAATGCCCGCACTGTGCTCAAGACCTTGGCTAACCTCGGCATTCGCTACTATCGCTGGGGCGGCTTCAAGTATCGTACGGACGAGGGCTTCGCCCGCCAGCTCGATGAATTCCATCAACGCTCGGCTCAACTGGCCGCTCTTAATGCCGAATACAAGGTCTGCGCCATCTATCACACTCATTCCGGTGTTGGCCTCGTCGGCGCTCCGGTTTGGGACATCTTCCAGATACTCAAGGATCTCGATCCAAATGCGGTCGCCATTAACTATGATGTCGGACATGCCACCGTCGAAGGCGGCTTGGGCGGTTGGATCGATAGTTTTCGTTTGGCGGAGCCTCGCATTCGCGGTGTCGCCTTCAAGGATTTCTTCTGGCAGAAAAGCCCAAGAGGTAACTGGGATCCCGCATGGGTGCCACTAGGACAAGGCATGGTCCGTTTCCCAACATTTTGCTCGCTGCTGGCCAAGACCGAGTTCGATGGCCCTGTTCAACTTCATTTCGAATATCCGCTCGGCGGCGCAGATGCCGGCAAGCGCCAGCTCACGATCGGCCGCGAGCAGGTCTATTCAGCCATGCGGCGCGATCTCGAGCGGCTCCGCAGTTACTTGAGTGACGCGGGACTTTCCAATGCATAGGCGCGAATTCTGCCAAAGCGCCGCGGCGCTTTTCGCCATGCCCGCCATCGTCAAATCGCCATACCCTACTGCCATTCGCATCGAAGAAATCAATCACTCCTATCAGGACTTCCACTATCGCGCGCCCTACAAATTCGGCGGCGTGGCCGTTGACCGTGTCACTTTGCTCAATGTCGATTGTGTAGTGAGTCTCCCCAACGGCCGGTCTGCCAAAGGTTTCGGCTCCATGACCATGGGCAACATCTGGTCGTTCCCTTCCCGCGTGTTGACATACGATCAGACTCTCGGCGCGATGAGAGGCTTGGCGGAAAAGATCAACGTGCTAACCGGCAATTACCGCGAGTATGGCCACCCCATCGATCTCAACTTCGCTCTCGAGGCTTCGTACCTTACCGCCGCCGCTGAAGTGACTCGCGATTTGCATCTTGCCGAGCCTATCCCCAAGCTTTGTACTTTGGTCACAGCCAGCCCTTTCGACGCCGCCTTGCACGATGCTTTCGGCAAAATCCATGAGCGCAACGTATATCAAACGTACGGCCCGGATCTGCTGCCAAACGATCTTTCTAAGTATCTAGGCAAGGAATACACGGGCCGGTGGCTGAATCAATTTCTGCTCACGCGGCCGACCCCGGCTATGCCTCTCTACCATTCTGTCGGCGCGCTCGATCCGCTCACTTCTTCTGAGGTGGCGCACCCTATCCATGACGGCCTGCCTGAAACTCTCGGCGAATGGATTGAATACAGCGGCATCGATCACATCAAAATCAAATTGAATGGCGACGATCTCGATTGGGACATCAATCGGGTTCTTGAAATCGACACGGTAGCTGTCAAAGTCCAGGCCAGGCGCGCTGTGACAACCTGGGTCTATTCACTCGACTTTAATGAACGCTGCCGCAACGTCGAATACCTGTTGCGCTTCATCCGGATGCTTAAAGAACGCAATTCCGCCGCTTTCAACCGCATTCAATACATAGAGCAACCTACTGCCCGCGATCTCGCGGCCGATCGCCTAAACGTGATGTATGAAGCGTCCAAACTCATCCCAGTTGTCATCGATGAATCGCTCACTGGTCTTGATATGCTGCTTCTGGCTCGCGAGATGGGATATACGGGCGCGGCGCTCAAGGCCTGCAAGGGCCAATCGCAAGCTGTGTTGATGGCCGCCGCGGGGCAGATCCACAAAATGTTCCTCTGCGTGCAAGACCTTACTTGTCCGGGTGCATCGCTGATTCAGTCCGCCGGACTAGCGGCGCACGTTCCTGGTGTTGTGGGTATAGAAGCGAATGCACGCGAATACGTTCCAGCCGCAAACGCAGCATGGACGAAAAAATTCCCCGGAATTTTCGATATAAGGAATGGCCGCATGGCCACTGAAACCTTGACCGGCCTTGGCCTTGGCGCCGTATGATCGCATTCGCTCTCTTACTTTTCCTTTCACCTCAACAATTGTTCAATGAGCACTGTGCAAGCTGCCACGGCGAGGATGCGCGCGGCACAGCCAAAGGGCCCGGCCTCGCCATGAATCCGCGCGTCGCGCAACAGTCTGCCGACCAACTGCGCGTGTTCCTGGAGCGTGGCAATATTGCCGCCGGAATGCCTTCCTTTAGCGATTTAGGCGCTAAGGATCTAATGGCACTCGCGAAATATCTGCGCGTTCTCAATATGGGAACGATTGCGGGGCCCACGACCGCGGCCGGGCCCATCCGCAAAATTTCGTGGGGCTCGCCCCAACCGGGCGACTGGCTCACGTATAACGGAAATGACTCGGCGAATCGCTACAGTCCGCTCAAACAGATCACCACCGCCAATGTGTCCTCGCTCGAGCTGAAATGGCTTTTCCCTATTCAGTATTTCGGCCTGGAAACGACGCCGCTTGCCGCCGATGGAGTGCTTTATGTCACCGGCCCGAACCAGGTCTTCGCCCTCGACGCTCTCACAGGGAGTCCGCTTTGGCATTACTCGCGTCCGCCCAGCACCGGCATGGTTGGCGATGCGAAACTCGGCACTAACCGCGGAGTTGCCATCCTAGGCAATAAAGTCTTCTTCGTCACCGACAATGCCCACCTGATAGCGATCGACCGAGCCACCGGCAATCTGCAATGGGAGACGCCTCTAGCTGAGGAGAACCAACATTACGGCGCCACCATGGCGCCACTCATCGTCAATAATATGGTTGTCGCCGGCGTCTCCGGAGCCGATGAAGGCATTCGCGGTTTCGTAGCAGCTTTCAAAGCCGATACTGGCACGCTCGTTTGGCGGCACTGGACCGTGCCCCGCCGCGGTGAACCGGGCATAGAAACCTGGCAAGGCAGCGAACCACTGGAGGGCGGCGGCTCGACGTGGCTCACCGGATCTTACGATCCGTCGTCCGACACCCTTTACTGGTCCACCGGTAATCCATATCCAGACGGTGACGACCACGACCGTCCCGGCGACAATCTTTATACCAATTGCGTTCTCGCTCTCAACGCCAAAACCGGTGAGCTCAAATGGCATTATCAGTTCACGCCTCACGACCTCAAAGATCGCGATGCCACCGAACCCAACTTGTTAGTCGATACCGTTTATAGAGGCAAACCCTCGAAACTCCTGCTTCACGCAGATCGCAACGGCTTCTTCTATGTGTTCGAACGGACGGATGGTGAAATGCTTCTAGCTAAGCCTTTCCTCCGTCGTATCGATTGGGCTTCAAGCATCGGGCCCGATCGCCGCCCGGTTGTAACCGATCCACGCGGCTGCCCCACCGATGCCGCTAATTGGGATTCAACCGCCTTCTCCCCTGTGACGCGCCTTTACTATTTCATGGCCTTGGAAGAATGTACCGGCAAGCCTACTGGCTATCCCGATCAGACGGGCCAACGCTTCCTGCGCGCTGTCAACATCGACACAGGCGAGATTGTTTGGGAAATCCCGCAGCCCGGTCCCGCGCGCGCCAAAACCTGGAGCGGTGTTCTCGCCACAGCCGGAGGCCTGGTTTTCTACGGCCAGCCAAACGGAGGTTTTGCCGCAGTAGATCAACGCGACGGCAAAACGCTGTGGCAATTCCCTACTAACATTCGCATGAAAGCCTCTCCCATGACCTTTTCCGTGGGCGGCAACCAGCACGTCGTCGTAGCCGCAGGCCCAAATATCCTCTGCTTCGGCCTATAACGTTGGCCCGAAAAGGGCTGGGGACTTGAACGAAACCAAGCGCCAGAGGGCAGTACTGCCTTGAACAGATACTGCACGCTGTTAGAGAGAGTCTCGTCCTAATTTCCACCTTTGTTTAGGGCCAAAAGCGGTTTTTCTTAGGCATGGCGGGCGGAAACCTGGGCACGCCAGCTTCGGGAGCCAGCGGCGGCCAATGCCGACAGAGTTTTATGCCTTTGCACCGGAATGATTTCGTTCTCTATAACGGCTTAGATTTCGAAAGCGATTCTGAGCCCGTCGAAGGTTTGAGTCCACGCGAGATCGCTGCTTTCAAGACGATAGTCGAGTGGACGCGCGCGTTCTTGTGTCAACCACACAGCGACCTAGGCCGCGAGGGGCCGGTTTGTCCTTTTGCCCAACCTTCGCTGAATCAGAGTCATTATTGGCTGGCATCATACCAGGGCGAAAGAATCGACCTGAAACGGGCACCCAAGACCATCGAACTTTATCGAGACTGGTTTTTAGAAATTGAGCCGACGTCGGGACCGCAGTCGATCCTCAAAACGATTGTCATCGTCTTCCCCGATCTTTCGCACGAAGATGCCCGTCTTCAAATCGAAATTCTGCATAACCGGTTGAAACCGGATTTTGTGCGGCGGGGCATCATGCTCGGCCAGTTCTACCAGGGATGCCTGGAAACCAGCGTCTGGAACGACCACTTCTACGTGCTCGAGTCTCCTCTGCCATTGCTCGTGCTTCGAAGCATGGTGCCATCCGACTTTCCGTTTCTGCACGGAGATCGCGGAAATGGCAAGATGTTAATTGCGTATCTGAACCGCTTTGGCAACCACATCCCTATTGATGTGAAGCGGTTGCTGGTAGAGGCTCTCGAAACGTCTGACTTAACGCTACGCGGTGGCGGTTCGAAATAAAGCCGAATACACTCAAACCCTTCGAAAGACCTGACCGGGTTGAGTGCGCTCCGAGGCATGAGATGCCAGGTGTTTCCGCGCAAAAAACGGTCGTGTGACCGTGCCGTACGGGTGCTGTACCCCGGTACCCATTCCGTCGGCCTCCCATAAACATCACGCACCCGTTGCCGGCTGGGCCATGACGAGAGCTTGGCAAGCGGCGGGTCGGGCTGGCATGCGGCGCGGGTACTGGCGGGTTGGCAACCCTCCCACAGGCTGCCAGCCTGCCCCACAGTCCGGGAAGGATTTCCGGGATATGCGCTCGCGCTCTAGGGGTAAAGCTCCGTAAAGTACCTCTGGATTCTCCTGTTTCGCCTGTAAGTTTAAGCGAAAGGGGTCTCGACTATGCAATCGGGTACAAGTGCGCCGCGTATAGGCAAAAATTTCGCGGGAGTCTTCAAAACGCAATCTTGCGCGCAATGGCTGGAATCCGCTTTCCGAATCCTGACGGTAACACTTCTGGGATTATGCATAGTTCGTTTGGGAACGGCGCAGAATACCAACTCCGGCGACATTCGCGGCTCGGTTACCGATGTCACCGGAGCCTCTATTCCGGATGTGACCGTAACGCTTGTGAACACCGATACGGGTGTTACGCATGTATTGACCACGAATTCATCGGGTATCTATGACGCTGTCTCAATTCTGCCGGGACACTACACGATCACGTTCGCGAAGGAAGGCTTCGAAAAAGTCGTGCGGGAAGGGATCACGCTGCAAGTCGGAGCGATCAGCGTGGACGCCCAACTCAGCGTGGGCGGAACTCAGCAGCAAATTGAGGTTACCGGAGAGGCCCCTCTGTTGCAGACTGAGACCGCCGAGCAATCGACCACTTTGCAAGCGAGAACTATGGAAGCTTTGCCTAATGTTGGCCAGAGTTGGGAGAACTTCCTAAAGCTGCTTCCGGGTTCTTCCGGTACTCCAATGTCAAACTCGGGAGCGGTGAATCCGGGCGTTGGCCTGTCGATCAATGGAACATTGCCTTTTTACACCAGCTTCCTCGTAGACGGAGCCTCAATCCGATTGCCGCATAGCGCCAATATCGATGATGGCACGCAAGTTTCAGAAACCATCGCCGAGACACAAATTAATACGTCCACCTTCTCCGCGCAGTATGGCGGAGGCGGCGCCGTATTTAATGTGATTACTAAATCCGGCGCCAATCGATGGCATGGTGCTCTTTACGAGTATTTCGAGAACAACGACCTGAACGCGAGAAGCTTCTTTGACGGCGCCAGCGCGGCGAGAGTACGGTACAACAACTTTGGCGGGGCTGTCGGCGGGGCGATCCTGAAGAATAAATTTTTCTTTTACTTCGACATGGACAAGATTGCAAATCCGAACGCTACGACGCAGACCACCACGGTCCCGACCGATGCGATGAAGCAGGGTATTTTCGATCCGACGCTCTTCGGAGTCATTGATGATCCTACTACGGGAGCCGCGTTCCCAGGTAACCGGATTCCGACGAACCGTTGGGACCCGGTGGCCGTCGCGATTCAACAATACTATCCGACGGCGAATCTTCCCGGGATTACCAACAATTACCGGTACACACAAGCAGGCAGCAGTCCCGGCAAGCGAGAATTCGGGCGGTTGGATTACAACATCACCAGCAATAACCGGCTGACATTCTCCATCGCGGAGCATAGTGACAGCAGCTTTACAGGCGGCACCAGTTGTCCAGTCAATTGCCAGAGCAGCACCGGCGATTCTTATGAATTTCAAGTCTCCGACGTGCACACGTTCGGCCCGACCGTTGTGAACGAGTTCCGCTATGGTTTTGCCCGGCAGGGCAATTGGTTCTCGCCTGACAGCCTTGGGCTCGATTACCCCCAAAAGATCGGTCTTCAATATGCGAAAGCGAATGTTTTTCCGAACATTAACATCACGGGAACGGCCGGCAACAACACGCTGAACCCACAAACCTCGGCAATCTATATTGAAAATTCCTTTAACCCGTCTGACGTAGTAACCGTGATCCGGGGCCGTCACATCCTGCACTTTGGTGGTGAGCTGCTAGCTTACCAGGACAACTCGACGCCATGGGGGAACCTGAGTTCGGCAAGCCTTACGTTCAACGGCCAATTCACTAATAGCAACGTCGGCTACGCGGATTTTTTGTTGGGAGATGCCCAAGCCTGGAGCGCGCTCAATCAAGGTGAGGCAGGCATGCGCTCGAAGAACGGCTCATTCTTCGGTCAGGACGACATCAAGGTTCGACCGAATCTCACTCTAAATGTAGGACTCCGGTGGGAAATTCACGGCGGATTCAGCGAGGTGCATAACCAGGCGGGCAGCTTCGATCCCACGATCATCAACCCGGTGACCAATACACTGGGAGCGATTTGGTTCGCGGGCAATGATGGCCGGACGCAAATTATGAAGACTGTTTATGACGTCGTTTTGCCGCGAGTTGGCATGGCCTGGTCTCCGAAGAACGAGTGGTCGGTCAGAGCCGGCTTTGGAGAGTATGCCAGTTTGTGGAGCATTGACGTTGACGGCTCGCCCCTCGGCTTCGGCACGGCCGACGGTGGCAGTGTCTCGGCTAATCCGGGTCAACCTCCCGTTACCACTCTTTCGGGCACCGGCGCGGGCCTGCCGTTTGTAATGGCATCCAGGAATCCAGGCGCCTACAACGGCCAGGGCGGCGGAAACATACCTTACATGCCCTATAACACGCCTGTTGGTCGTATTTACCAATGGTCGTTGAGCATCCAACGGCAGTTGGGTAGCAGTTTCGTGGCGGAGGCGGCCTACGTCGGCAGCCATGCGAACGGTTTGGAGTTTCAGGCCGACATAAATCAACTGCCCGCCGATAAGCTCGGCCAGGGACAGGATGCGCGTCCGTATCCTCAGTACGTTGGCATAGGCCCAAGCGTTCCAGGCGGCTTGACAGGATCGTTCAACAACATTTCCAATTACGATTCGCTGCAGTTGTCGGCCAAGAAACGGTTTGGGCAGGGGATTAATGCGGAGGTCAACTACACCTGGGCCAAGATGCTGGATGACCAGGACACTTCGGGTTGGGGCAGCCACTACGGCACCGCGGCGTACCAGGATGCGTTCAATCCCTCGGCCAATTACGGGCTCTCGAATTTCAGTATCCCGCAGGCCTTCAAGGGATTCGTCGTGTATACGATTCCACTCGGAAGCGGACACGATTTTCTGAACCACGGTATCGGCGATGCAGTTCTCGGCGGTTGGCAGGCATCGTCAATGTTTATTGCCCAGTCGGGAGCTCCATTCACTGTGACGATGGCATCGAGCACCGATTCCGGAGCGTTGGATGGGTCGTGGTATCCGAATCTCGTCGGTAACCCGCACGTCTCCAATCAAACTATTAATCAGTGGTTCAACCAGCTTGCGTATGCGACGCCGGCCACGAATACCTTCGGGAATAATGGACGGAACACTTTACGCGGACCAGATCTGACGAGTGTCGATTTCTCGCTGGCCAAGACGTTCAGAATACCGAGATTAGAACAGGGCGGATTCCAGATTCGAATGGACGCCACCAACATTCTGAACCATCCGAGCTTTGGTCAGCCGAATTCTCAGTTAACTTCGGCGGCTCTCGCATCGGGTGTTCCTAATCCGAGCGTCGGACAAATTACAACCGTCACGGTGCCGGGCCGGTTCTTCCAACTGGGTGCCCGATTCTTCTTCTGAACCGCGACAATTTGCATCCGGGGGTCAAGCGGAGGTGCCGCTGCCCCCACGCTGGTTGAATCGGACCGTGCGCCCGACGATATGCTGATGGGCATGGGCATCAGAGTAACCATTGCTGGAGTTACCGGTATGCTTGCTCTTGCCTTCTCCTCGCTTTCCCAGGTCACAAGTCGCCAAGAGCAGATCGAATCGAATATGCGTCAGGCGCAACAATACCTGCGAACCAATAGGCCGGATCTTGCTATAAGCGAATTCAAAGCGATTCTAGCGCTGGACCCCAACAACGTCACTGCACTGGGCGATCTCGGTACGCTTCTGTATTTTCAGGGCAACTACGAAGAAGCTGCGGCAAACCTTCGCGCCGCTGTGAAGATCCAGCCATCGCTTTGGAAGACCGAAACTTTGCTCGGCATGTGCGAAAAACGTACTGGCGACATGGTAAGTGCACGCGGCGATTTGGAAAGGGCTTTTCCTGAATTGAAGGAAGAAAAGCTCCGCGTGGAAGCCGGCATGCAATTGATTGAGATCTATTATGGATCCCGAGAATTAGACAAGGCCGCCGCCGTTGTGAGCATTCTACGGCAACTCAAGCCGGACGATCCCCAAATTCTATACACAGCACACCGTATTTACACTGAACAGGCAGACGAAACCATGCTGAGCGTAGCCATGGTTGCGCCCAAATCCGCGTGGATGCACCAGCTCGCCGCCGAGGAGATGGTAAAGCGGGGCAATTCCGAAGCTGCGATAAAGCACTTCCGGGAAGCCCTCCGTATCGACCCGCAAATTCCTGGCGTTCACTTCGAACTTGGCGAAGTGCTGAGCGCGTCTTCATCTACGTCGGATCAGGAGCAAGCCGAAAGGGAGTACCAGGCCGCGCTGCTTCAAGACCCATCCGACGAAAAATCGGAGTGCCGGCTGGGGAAAATCGCGTTGAATCGATCAAATTTGACGAGCGCTTTAAACCATTACACTCGAGCTGTCGCGTTGCAACCTGACGACCCAGAAGCGAATCTCGGTCTCGGCAAGGTACTGACCTCGATGGGCCAGCGCGATAAAGCCGAGCCATTGATAGAGAAAGCGGTTCGCTTGGACCCCTCCGACCCGGTGGCTCACTTCCGCTTGGGTTCGCTCTACCGGCAGATGGGACGAGCCGAGGACGCACGCCGCGAGCTAGCGGAATTTCAACAGTTGAAGCAAATGAAAGAAGGCATGAAAGAGCTTTATAAGGAAATGCGACTCCAGACCGGACCTGAAGAGGAAGAGGCCGGAATGCCGCAATGATCCACTACGCGGTCGGTTCGCGAATGGTGACAATCCGGTTCGCGTTAATGCCTTTCAAAAACTGTACCGGACTGCAAGGCCAGCGTACTTCGAGATCTGCGATCGTAGCGCTTCCGAGGCCGAAATGGAGCCGCGGATCATTCGATGAATAGAAACTGGACTGCGCCGTCAACTCCTGTGCCTGCCGCTTGTCTCCATACGAGCAAATCACACGCGTCCCGATCGCGCTGCGATTCGATCTCGCGCCGATCAGCTTCACCTTAAGCCAGCAATTGCTTCCACGGAGGTCGTTGCGCAGTAGCGACGGGGGCTCGTTCAGATTGACGATTAGAATATCCAAATCGCCGTCATTATCGAAATCGCCCAATGCGCAACCACGGCTGCAGTGCCGCGCCGCGATGCCCGGGCCCGCTTCCTCAATCAATTCCTCAAACTTGCCACCACCGAGATTTCGAAATATCACTCGCGGCGTTTTCAGGGGATACTGCGGATTCTTTCTTTCGATCTCGGGATACACGTTTCCGGTCACATAGAAGAGATCGGGACGCCCATCGTTGTCGAGATCCGCGATCGCGGCGCCCCAATTTACAAAACGAGTTTCCACTCCCAAGCCAGCGGCCATCGTTTCATCGATAAAGTACCCCTTTCCGCTGTTCACGTAGAGGACGTTGGTATCATCCATGAAATGTGTTTTGAAGATGTCGAGATTTCCGTCGAGATTGACGTCGCCGATCCCTACGCCCATCCCCGCCTGATCCATGCCATCATCACTGAGCGCGCACCCCGCTAAGACCCCAACTTCTTCAAAAGTTCCATCATGTTTGTTATGAAACAGTAGGCTGGGAGTCGAGTCGCAGGCGACGTATATGTCGGGCCATCCGTCATTGTCGAAATCCGCGGCGACGACAGTCATGCCATAGCCTGGGCGCGTGGCGGAAATTCCGGCTTGCCTGCTGACATCTTCAAATGAGCCGTGTCCATTGTTGTGGTACAGCGTATGGTGCGAGTACGGCAGTCCGCGAGGACCACACGTCACCGGAACGCCCTTCCAGATGCAATTCGCGCTAGCACCGGGCTTCGGCGCGTGGGCTAAGTCGAAATCGAGATAGTTCGAAACAAACAAGTCCACATGCCCGTCGCGGTCATAATCGACAAAGCAGCAGCCGGAGCCCCAGCGCGTTTGAGAATCGAGTAAACCCGCCTCTTTGGTGACATCCGTGAAGGTTCCGTCGCCGTTGTTCCGGTAGAGCACGTTCTGGCCGAACGCGGTGATAAACAAATCCTCGAAACCATCGTTGTTGTAATCGCCCACCGTGACCGCAGACGCCCAAAGATCGCGCAACAAGCCGGCCCTTTCAGTCACATCGGTAAAGGTACCGTCGCGATTGTTCCTGTAAAGCCTGCTACTCGCGCCCTCGACGGCTCCTGCCGCGCGCTGCCCGCTGAGAACCAACACATCTATCCATCCGTCATTGTCATAGTCGAAGAACGCGCAGCCACATCCGATGGTTTCGATGATGTAGTCCTTGTGATCTGTGGGGCCGTAGATCGTTGGATAGCGCAGTCCGGCGGCTTCTCCGATGTCGGTGAAGTAGGCGTTGAACGGAATTCCGGAAGGTTTTGGCCGGGGCCTCGCCTGAATGTTACGTGTTGCCGAGCCCTGCCCCCGCAGCAGTAAAGGAGCGGCGAGGATGCTCAGGATTTCGCGACGACGCGGTCTCATCGAGATTTCGGAGTGCCACCTTGGGTTTCCCTACTCCGTTTTATGCGCAGATCTTGTCGACAACAGTGCCAGCGACGTCGGTTAGTCTGAAGTTCCGGCCTTGGAATCGATACGTGAACTTCGTATGGTCAAAGCCGAGCCGGTTGAGGATCGTGGCGTGTAAATCGTGCACGTGAACTTTGTCCTTCACGACGTTGAACCCGAGTTCGTCGCTTTCGCCAATCGTGATGCCGGGTTTTATGCCGCCTCCTGCCAACCACATCGTAAACGCGTTTGGATGGTGATCGCGCCCGTCATTACCGCCTTGTACCATGGGCGTGCGGCCAAATTCGCCGCCCCAAATAACGAGCGTGCTGTCCAACATACCTCGCTGCTTCAGATCCTGCACTAGAGCCGCGGAAGCCTGATCGGTCGCAAGACAGTTTTCCTTAATATCGTGAACAAGGTTCGTGTGCTGGTCCCAGGCTTCGTGATAGAGCTGTACAAACCGGACACCGCGTTCGATCATCCGCCGGGCCAACAAACAGTCGTTGGCGAACGATGGCTTGCCTGGCACGGCTCCGTACATCTCCAGAATGTGTTTTGGCTCTTTCGACAGGTCCATTAACTCCGGGGCGCTCGCTTGCATGCAGCATGCCATTTCGAACGCGTTGATGCGTGTAGCGATCTCCGGATCGCCGGTGATGCCGAGGCGCTCCTGATTCAGCGTGCGAATCGCATCGAGTGAATCGCGCTGCACGTCATTATCGATTCCTCGCGGATTCGAAAGATAAAGGACGGGGTCGCCGCTGCCGCGGAATTGAACGCCCTGGTAAACAGTGGGCAAAAAGCCGCTGCCCCAACACGAGTTGCCGCCGCTCGGTCCCTTTTTGCCCGAGCTGAAAACAACAAAAGCGGGCAGATCTTTCGATTCGCTGCCCAAGCCGTAGGTAACCCACGCTCCCATGCTCGGCCTTCCAAATTGCTGCGTGCCGGTGTTCATCAATAGCTGACCCGGCGCGTGGTTAAACGCGTCGGTCACCATCGATTTCACAATCGCGATGTCATCGGCAACGTTGGCCAAGTGCGGCAGTAATTCGGATAATTCGGCGCCGCTCTTGCCGTATTTCTCGAACTTAAACTTGGGGCCAAGCAACGTGGAATTCGGGTTGATGAAGGCAGCTCGGTACCCTTTCAGCAGCTCTGGCGGCGGCAGCGTACCGTTGAATTTCGCGAGTTGCGGCTTATAGTCGAACATCTCCAAATGGCTGGGAGCACCGGCCATGAAGAGAAAAATGACATTCTTCGCTTTTGCCGGAAGCGGTGGTTGCTTTTGCGCCAGCGGATCGGTTGCGGTGGTTGCACCGAATCCAGACTCGGAGAGAAGGCTCGCCAGCGCCATCCCTCCCAATCCGACTCCGCACTGGTCGAAGAACCAACGACGCGTTCGTTTCTGCGGGTCTTCATTTCGATAGAGGAAGTCCTGGCAATTCATTTTTCTACTCCTTGGTAATTGTTTCGTCCAGATTCAACATCACGCGCGAGACCAATGTCCATGCGGCCGCGTCCGCCGGGCTTACATCCTGTGGAAGCGCTGGTCGACGAACAGGGTCGTCTGCTAGAAGATCCCACGGATTGAGCTTGCCCTCTGCGTAGCGCCGCTTTTCTCTGTCGAGCAACGCGTTCAATTCCGACATCTCCCGCTCGTTTGGTTTGCGGGCCACGCATCGACGAAAGGCGTACGTTATGCGGGCATCGTCGCTGTCGCCTCCCTCCTGGAGGATTTTCAATGCCAGCGCTCGAGCGGTTTCGAGAAATAGTGGTTCGTTCAGCGTGGTGAGTGCCTGCAGCGGCGTATCGGATCGTGCTCGCCGCACACAAGTGCTGTCTCCATTTGGTGCGTCAAAAGTTTCCAGCATCGGATAGGGCGTGGATCGGTAGCGGAATGTATAAAGAGCGCGGCGATAGCGCTCGGGCCTGGTCGATTCCACCCAAGTCTTGGGAGCGTAACTGGCAGGCGGCACAAAAAGGAATGCCGGCGCGGGCGGAAATACGCTCGGACCGCCGATCTTGTCCTCGAGAAGACCGCTCGCTTCGAGCGCGATGTCTCGCACCTCTTCCGCGTCAACGCGGAACCTGGGACCACGGGCAATCAAGCGATTGTACGGATCTTTCTCATATAGCTGCGGTGTGACGTTTGATGATTGACGGTAGGCCGCAGACGTCAAGATCAGCCGGTGCATAGCCTTCATGTCCCATCCGCGATCCATAAATTCGACAGCCAGCCAATCGAGGAGCTCGGGGTGCGAAGGAGTCTCCGATTGAGTACCCAGGTCTTCGCTGGTGCTCACAATGCCGATCCCGAAATAGGCCTGCCAGAAGCGATTCATCAGAGCACGCGCAGTAGTCGGGGCGTTTCTATCTACTAACCACTTCGCGAACGTGAGGCGATTCAGCGGGGCGTCCGCAGGCAGCGGGTTTAAATACGCGGGTGTTCCGGGCGTAACTAATTTCGCCGGCTTTAGAAAATCGCCGCGCGTCAGGACATGCGTTTCCCGAGGCTCCTCTCTCGCTGCGAATACAAGCTGGGACGATCCTTCCGGATACTCCTTCCAAAGTGCGGCGATCTGCTCGTTCGCTTTGCTCCACTGCGGGACAGTAGTTCGCCAGTAACTGAAAACGGTCGCTATCTGTGCGGGAGTTCGTTCTGCCGAGGGAATGGACAATATTTCACGCACGCCTGCGGGCAACGGATCGGCGACCGTGTCCGCCGCAGTCGTGATCGACAGGCGCATCCGTCCAATATTGTTGTTGTCATCTTTATCGCTATCTTCGCCCGCGTGGTTCTGTGTGAGATAGAACGTCAAAATCGTTCCACTTGGATTGTCGATGGGCGCGCTAGGAATGAAGACCGCTTTGCGGGGCTGGTTTCTCAATCCGGGTCCTGCATCCGTACTCCACGCCGTTTCCTCTTTTCCATCGATCGCGAAATCTATCGGACCGGATAGAACTTGCTTCTTCGATTTTTCTGAATCGGATACACGAAGGGTCGTCACCGGGACATTCAGGTCGGCTGTAGCGCGGACGAACTTCACCTTCGTCACGTTGGCCGGCGCGCTGGCGGGTGCCGCTTCTACTTCGAATTCTGACAAAGCACAGGCTCCAGTCGCAGATCGGCCCGGCCCGCCGCGAGGCAGTTCCGCATCCGTCAGCAATTCAAGCCGAAATGCGGTGATGTTCCGAACATCCGTTTTCACCGTCATCTTGACCTTGTGGTGAGTTGGCGCATACCCGAGCGCCAGGAACGACGCATCCTTCATTGGCAGGTATCGCTCGCCTCCGGTCGAGATGTCGTCCACGGTTGGACGAAGCACGGTCCAGGCCGGTTGATTCGACTTCACTGACTCTTCCCAGCGAGCCATCCGTTTCATCCAATCCCGCTTGTGTCGTTTCAGTGTGCCTTCCATCTCGCGTGTCCGCCGCAGGATTTCGGTCCGCTTCATTTCGTCTTCTGGCGTGTATACCGCGATGTTGGCCTCGTGCGTCTGGTTAATAAAGGCCATCATCCGGTAGTACTCTTCCTGCTTCAGTGGATCGTACTTGTGGTTGTGACACTGTGCGCATTGCACAGTTAGTCCGAGCACGGCCGACCCGATAATGCGCATGCGATCGAAGTTCGCTTCCATCCGGAATTGCTCCGGATCGACGCCGCCTTCCTCATTGATAAGTGTGTTGCGCAGGAAGCCGGTAGCGACGATATCGGGATGACCTGGTATGAGGTCGCCGGCGATCTGGTCGATCACAAACTGGTTGTAGGGCAGATTGCGATTAAACGCCTGGATGACCCAGTCGCGATAGAACCAGACTTCGCGAGGCCGATCCTTCTCGTAACCGTTCGAATCGGCGTACTGCGCCGCATCTAGCCAAAAACGCGCCCATCGCTCGCCATAATGAGGAGAATTGAGCAAACGATCGATTTGCTTTTCATATGCATTTGGACTTTTGTCGTTGACGAACGCGTCAATCTCCGGGGGAGTTGGGGGTAGGCCCGTGACATCCAAGGTCGCCCGGCGCAGCAAAGTCACGCGATCTGCTTCCGGGGATGGTGAAAGGTGTTCCTTCTCGAGCTTTGCGAGGATGAAGGAGTCTATCGGGTTCTTCGGCCAGCTTGCATTTGTTACCTTCGGAATTTCCGGCCGTTGGGGCGGGATAAAGGCCCAATGCGTTTTAGTGGCCTTAATTTGTACGCCAACGTTATCGGGCCACTCAGCGCCCTCGTCAATCCACTGCTTGATAATTGCGATCTGATCGTCTGCGAGCCGGCCGCCCATGGGCATTCTTGCCACATCTCCAATTCCGGCTACTCGCTGATACAGATGACTTTCGGCTGATTTCCCAGGTACTACCACCTTCGCGAGAACGGTTTGCTTTGAGTCGAGCCGAAGACCGGCCATTTGCGTGTGTGGGCCGTGACACATCAGGCATGATTTTTGAAAAATGGGCTGTATATCGCGTACGAAATCAACTTTGCCGGAACTTGAGATGTTCTGTTTCTGTGCGGCTCCTTGGCTTAGAAACGGGGCGCCAGCGAACACTAGCAGGATCGCCAGGACGATAACGGACGCATTTCTGACTCCCATATGCGAGAGCGATGTAGAAATGAACATATCAAAATCTCTTGCCCGGTGGGCTGAATTCTACTTTGGCAATTACTCCATCAAGAAAAGTCAATTTCGAACCACTCCACGATGGCGCCATCTTCAAGACGCTCTCGCATTGGCAAACGTAGCAGCCCGGCCTGCATTTCCAATGTGCTCTCTTGGGTGGACTTACCTATGCAATGTAGTTTCAGGGTCGCGCTGCCGTTTGCGGCCTCGCGCCGGATTGTGACGTTTCCGTCACCATACGGGACAACGCCGAGTTTCGAAGCCCTAGTGATCGGTTCCGCACTCTTCGACGCGATGACAACGGAGGCTTCAGTTTGGACGATGTCCTTATAACGCATGGCACTTCTGCCGCCTTCGCCGAAACGGTGAGATCGAAGGGCAACAAGAACAGGCTCGCCATTCTCTAGCCGCGCCCATGATGAAGAATGGGCCCCATGCACGCTCCCAACCAGGATCGGATCAAGCGGCTCGACAGTAAATCTGTTCGTTGTGCGCGTGAGTTGCGCCAGTCCGTTGTATTTTGCTATGCGCTCAGGCGTGGGTCCACTGTCCTGTTCGTCTCCGGAAAAGGTCGCCAACGATCCGAGGCTTCCCACTACCGCCGAGTCGAACCAGATCTCCGGCAAGCTGAGCCAGTCATAACCTCCCGAGCCGTAAGTCGGCATGCCCAGCTCGCCTAACAGGCTACAGAAAAAGAAGCGCCTATTCGCTTCGATGCCGTAGTCTTCGCCGCATTCGAACAAGTCATCAGGGCTGTGAAGATCGAAATGATCGATAAACAGCGGCGACAACGAATAGTACATGACGACCAGCTCCGGATTTACTTCGCGCATGGCGCCAACCACAACCTCTACGCCTTTCTTCAGCAAACGTTCACCGCTCCATGCCATGTCTTTGGGTGCGCCAGCATTGAGCGATGGAAGTTCGTAGCCAAAGTCGAATTTGACCAGATCGGGTTTGTAGCGCTTCATAAAGCGTTTGGCGAGGACGCTCAATGTTTGCTGTACTTCAGGCTGCGTGAAATCGAGAAGGTAATATTCTTTGTCGCTTTCCTTCTTGGTGATCGGCTTGCCGTCATGCTGCCGCAACAAATGGCTCATATTGAGGCCAAGCGCCTGGGGTTCGTCGCAACGCATGAATGCGGCCCAAAGCCCAACCTTCATGCCATCGCTGCGGAGACGTTCGAGAAATTGCTCGAAATGAGGGAAGCGCTCTTCCGAATGCTCAAGCAGCCCATATTTCCCCTCCCATTTCGCATCGATCACGAATACCTTGGTCTTCATTCCGCAGGCTCTTAGTCCTTCGTACGTCGAAGTCATTAAAGACTCGTCGAAATCGGCCCACGACTTTCGTTCTGCGACCTCTGCGCCCCAGGTATCGAATGCCGGAGCCGTCACGACGAGGTTTTTGGCCGGCGAATTTTCTTTTGGCCGGATGATGCCGGTGCTGATCAATCCTAAATAATACTGGCGAATTGCCTGGTAATAGTCAGCACCGGTTGCCCAATAGAATGTTGCTCCGAGAGTCAAAGAACCGGGCCCTCTTACGTGACCCCAGAGGTCACTTCGCAGGTTCAAGACAGGAGCGCAGTTCTCATTCTTTATGTGAAAGAGCAGATCGCCTGCTGGAAGTTCAGAAAGGCCACAACAGAACGCGTCGGAAAGATGTTCCTTTAGGCTCCCCTTGGCATTGAATGCCGGGTTGCTTGTCAAGCCGCAGAAATAGTGCGACGGCAAACCCCACTGCTGCAATATGCCAGCCGAATCGCCGCTTCCGTGCCCAAGCCATATGGTCATATCCATCCCGTTGAGGCTTGGCATCAGCGGACTTACAGCCGAGGATTCGCTAATTCCCGGTTGGACTAGATACGTATGGTGCAACGCTGGATCGGCCGTTTCGCCCTTAGCTTTGGAGAAATAATGAAGCGAAACCACGTCTTCCGAGACGCTTGTCTCGTAAATCACCGGCTCAAACCAAAGGCCTTCTTCATCAAATCGCCACGCAATGGTGATCTTTCCAGTTTCATTCACGCCGTCGTACATGACAGCGAGACGATTCCCATTTACCGACTTAGAGTGGAATCTTCCTTGCGAGCAGTGTCCACGCGGATTGGCCGGAGAACTGGCGATAACCGCCGGTTGCAACGGCCCAGTCGTCACGATGCGCCCTTGCATGTCGAGCAGACGAAAGAGGTCGTTCCGTGGAGAGTATTCCCACGAGTAAGTCTTGCCCTGGACGCGAATTCCATTGCCATTTTCAGTGATATTCACCGAAACTGCTGCGCTCGCTCTGCGGCTCAGTGCGGCGACAAAAAGAGGTGTTGTTGAAAGTTGGAGAAAATGCCGGCGGTCCAACACCATATACTTACTTTTCCTCGAGGACTGAAAGCTCTTCGGTCGCCTCAATCGTAGCGAACTCTCCTGCATTCTGCGCTGAAGTGTGCATAGCGTGGATAAGCTCTACGCAATACGCCGCGAGAGAGCCCGGTGACTTATTACGGCCCTGGCCCTGAATCAGATCAACGAAACAATCGATCGGATCGACGCATGAATAAGCACCATCGCCGTGGTTTGTGGCTACTTCTTTTCTTGTGCCGTCGTGCCTGGCAAGCAATAGGCGCTCGCGGCCGACCTCCGCGTCGAGCGTGACCATGCCCTTGGCGCCAAAGATCTGCATGTCCAGCTGGAAAGAAAACCCATCAGGTAACGTTGCGGCGCCCGAGATTGTGCCAATCGCCCCGCTGGTGAAGTCGGCGATAGCAGAGTCGTACATATCCACTCTTGAATCCGGTGCGGTCATTAAGCAAGCAACACGACTTGGGCGTAACGAAGTTAGCCAGAACAGCAGAGCGGCGGCATGGGTAATCTGTCCATGCCCATATCCGCCGCCACGGCGCGCGCACTGCCAGGTATCCGGCTCAGGCGAAGACAGCGTCGGAGTCCACGCCGCCGGTACTG
>JBAUZG010000199.1:0-90983 GCA_049585195.1 Bryobacteraceae bacterium
CGCGTCCTGCATCCTTATCCTGACGCTCGCTTCGACGCCACTCATCCTCAATAGGAGCCGTATGCGTAAACGCGCACGTACGGATCTGTGCGGGGGGCGATCAGTGATGGTCGTCCCTACCGCGACAATGGCCGCTGGTGAGCGCGAGGCGCGCTGTACTCTCCAAGTGGCGCGTCATCCAGGAGCATGACGGCCCCCGAGGGAAACGGGGTAAGCGCCTTCAATGGTTCGGGTTCGGTTTTTGATGCCAAGTTCGCAATTGCGTTACAACTGACGTCCATATCTTGACAATCAGGATGGACGGGCGCTACCATGTGATTGCTTCGATGAGCAGCGCGAATACGGATGTGATTCAGGGGACCTTGGACATGCTGATTCTGAAGACGTTGAGCCTGGACCCTATGCATGGTTTCGGCATTGCCCGACGGATCGAGCAAATCACGCAGAACGTTTTCAAGGTGAACGCCGGCTCGCTGTTAACCGCGCTGCAGCGACTGGAGCGAAATGGCTGGTTGGATGCGGATTGGCAGGTAACAGAGAACTCGCGCCGGGCAAAGGTTTATCGCCTCACGCAGACAGGTAGAAAGCAACTACAAAGCGAGACCGTAGATTGGCAACGCCGGTCGTCCGCGATTTCACGATTGCTCAAGGCGCAGGCTTAGGCTCATGTCGATCGCGCGGCAACTGGTGCGTGGGCTCCGGAATCTGGTCCGGCGGGAGCGCGCCGATGAGGACCTTGCTGACGAGATCGACAATTATTTTGCCGAGGCGAAAGCCGACTTTGAAGCGCGCGGATTAGCGGCACACGAAGCTGCTCGCGCAACTCGGCTGGCGCTCGGAAGCAGTACGGCGCTTCGCGAACATGTGCGGTCTTATGGCTGGGAAACCCTGATCGACGGCGTATTTCAGGATCTGAGATACACGCTGCGCCGCTTGCGCGCGACTCCCGGTTTCACGCTGGTGAGCATCGGAACGCTTGCGTTGGGGCTCGGAGCGACGAGCGCCATCTTCAGCGTGATCAATGGTGTCTTACTGAAGCCGTTGCCGTACACGCATCCCGAGCAGCTAGTGTCTATATGGATGACAGCGCCCGGCGTCAAAATTACCGATCTGAACATGGCTCCGTCGGTGTATTTCACGATGCGCGACGAGCAGCGAGCCTTTCAGGCCGTGAGCATGTTCGGGACCGGAGGCATGTTCGTTACCGGCAAGAGTCATCCCGAAGAGGTGCAAGCAATCTTCGCCACGCATGAACTGCTGCCGATCCTCGGGATTACGCCGCAACTCGGCCGATCCTTCACGTCCGAAGACGACGACCCGGACGGCGAGCGCACGGTTATGATCTCCGACGGATACTGGCGTTCGCATTTCGGCGGGAATCGTACAGTGCTGGGCCGGCGCATCAACATCGAAGGCAATCAGGCCTCGATCATCGGCGTACTGCCGCCATCGTTTGAGTTCATGGATCGGAAACCCGATCTGCTCCTGCCTTTGCGGGTGAAACGTTCCGGTTTGCATTTACTCGGTTTCAGCTATTTGGGCGTCGGGAGGCTTAAGCCCGGAGTAACGATCAAGCAAGCCAGCGCTGATTTTGCGCGCGTATTGCCCATGGTCGAGAAGCAGTTCCCACTGCCTCCGGGTATCACCCTAAGAATGTACGAAGATGCGCGGATCGCCCCGAATTTGCGGCCGTTAAAAAAAGATCTGGTTGGCGATATCGGAAATACTCTGTGGCTGCTAATGGCGACAGTCGGCATTGTTTTGTTGATCGCGTGTGCGAATGTTGCGAATCTTCTGCTAGTCCGAACCGAAGCGCGGCAGCAGGAGCTTGCAGTTCGTGCCGCACTGGGCGCCGCCGCAACGCGTATCGCCAGGGAACTCCTGTTTGAAAGCGTCCTGTTGGGCGTCATTGCCGGCGCAGTGGGACTCGCTTTGTGCCAGACCGCGCTGAAAGTGCTCTCAGCATCGGATCTGGTGCACTTGCCACGTTCGGGCAACATCAAAGTCGATGGTCGGGTATTGTTGTTCACAATTGCCGTGTCAATTGCGTTCAGCGCCCTATTCGGCTTGATCCCTGTTTTGCGGTACGTCCGGCCCCGGCTTGCGAATGCGCTTCACAGTGGGGGCCGGTTGATGAGCCATAGCAAGAATCGTCAGCAGGTGCGGAGCTTTCTTGTGGTTCTCCAAGTAGCGCTTGCACTGGTTCTGCTGGTCACGGCAGGACTGATGATCCGCACTTTCCGCAATCTGCACAATGTCGACCCGGGATTCACGGATGCCCACCAGGTTCAGACCCTGAGAATCGGAATCACGGATGAAGAGGTGAAAGAACCTGAACGTGTGATCCGGATGGAAGAGGCGATGCTCGACAAGACGAAGGCGGTCAATGGGGTAATTTCGGCTTCTATAATTTCGTCTGTTCCCATGGGCGGCGGGAAATCAGATAATCCTGTATACGCGGCGGACAAAACGTACAGTGAAGGAAAAATTGCTCCGCTGCGCCGCTACAAATCAATTGGGCCGGGATACTTCGCAACCATGGGGCAGCGAATGCTGGCAGGCCGTGACCTTACTTGGGCTGACATTTATAACGGCGGCACGGTCGCGATTGTATCCGAGAATACGGCACGCGATCTTTGGGGAGCCCCGCAAGTGGCTCTCGGGAAACGTATCCGTCCAAACGAGAAAGACGACTGGCGCGAAGTCATCGGAGTAGTGGCCAATGAGCACTCAGACGGCGTTGACAAGCCCGCGCCCGCGATCGTCTACTGGCCATTGCTTACGAGGAACTTCGAAGGCACGCCGCTGGACGTGCAACGTTACGTTTCATTCGTGATTCGCACTCCGCGAGCCGGCTCCCTATCCCTTCAGAAGGAGGTTCAGAACGCGCTTTGGAGTATCGACTCGAACCTCCCGATTGAACAAACCGACACTCTGGAAACGTTCTACAACCGGTCGCTCGCACGTATGTCTTTCACGCTGTTGCTACTGGCGATTGCCGGAAGCATCGCCCTAGTTCTGGGGCTTGTGGGTATATACGGCGCAGTTTCGTATTCCGTCACCCAACGCACGAGGGAAATTGGCATCCGGCTTGCCCTCGGCGCACCGGTTACGAATGTCACAACTGCTTTTGTCCGCAGCGGCGTGATGCTGTCAGCGCTTGGCTGCGGATGCGGGCTCGCCGCGGCGCTTGCCTTAGCACCACTGATGAAATCCCTGCTGTTTTCAGTCAGTCCGTCCGACCCGCTCACTTATGCTGCGATGTCGGCGAGTCTGATCATAACCGCAGCGCTCGCCAGTTACTTCCCCGCAAGGAAAGCGACTAGGGTCGATCCGGTCGAAGCGTTACGGGCGGAGTAAAAGGCTGCTCACCATCGAACATATGAGGCTGCAACGCCAGCCGGAGGAACCCGACTGGATTGGCACAATCTGGACATTGAGGGGTTCAGCCCGAGTTCAGCCCTCTAAGACGAGCACTGCTGTTCAGAGTGGTTAGTCAGAGATCCGGAGGATGGCCGTTGGTGAGCGCGAGGCGCGATGTACTCTTCGAGTTGCCCGTTGTCGGGTAAGGCAATGGCGCGGACCGGGCTTCGAATGATGGCGACGTCTCCATCGCCTCCCCTAAAATTCCGTACGCGGGTTTTTCCCCGGTACGGCTTCAAGGCCGGAATTTCAGACGAGGCCTTCCCAGCGTACGCGCCAGCATCAGATGTGCCACGTTGGCGCAGGCAATCAGAAGTACGAAACCTACCGCGCCAAGCATCATCAGCAACGGCGTTTCAACGTTCCCGACAACGTTTTCTTTGAGTGGCCTGACTACGACGTTACGGTTGGTAGCGGGATATTCTTTTTCCAAACGCCCGGTCACTCTAGCCATATCTGCCCGCGCCTGGGCAAGGGTCACACCCGGCTTCAGGCGTGCAAAAACCCGAAGATGATTTCCGCCTCTCTCATGCATGGTGGCCTCAAGCGTAGCCGGCGCCCACAACTCTGTGTGGGTCGCCCAGAATGGTGCAAACTTGAACCCCTGCGGCATGACGCCGATGACCGAGTAAGCCTCTCCATCCAATCTGATCAGCTTGCCTAGCACGTTACGGTCCCCGCTAAACCGCCGCTGCCAAAGCGCATAACTCAAGACCGCCTCACGATTCGAACCTTCGCGATCTTCACCTTTCGCGAAGAGGCGGCCTAGCAATGGCTCGACGCCGAGCGTCGGCAGCATGTTCTGCGTGACTTCCAGCCCGAAAAGGTGCTCAGCAGGATGGCTGTCAGAGCGATCGCTGCTGCTGATGTTAGGACTCCAGTAATCGGCTGCGCCCATTGCCTGGAACGCGTGGCTCTGGTCACGCCAATCCATGTAATTAGCCGTCGCGACTGGCCCAGTCCCGTTATGCAAAATGGTCACCAGGCGATCCGGATCCCGATATGCCAGCGGTTGTAAGACCACGGCATTCACGACGCCGAAAATGGCGGTATTAGCTCCAATCCCCAGAGCAAGAGCAATTGCAGCGACGCATGTGAAACCGGGCGTATGCAACAGACTTCGCCATCCGTACCCAATGTCCTTCACCAGATTCTCAATCCACATGTAGGAACGTGTTTCGCGGTGCAGTTCCTTTACGGACTCCACGTTTCCATAGCTTCGCTGCGCTGCCAGCTTCGCCTCAGCCGGAGGCAGGCCGCTCCTCTCGAAATTGTCCTGCAGGATGCGTAGATGGGACTCGATTTCTCGCTTAAGTTCGTTCTCCGCCCGTACTGCCCCGAACAAGCTGGCAACTCTTTTAAAAAACCGTCGCATAGATCAAGCTCCTTCGGACAACAATCTCTCGACTAGCCCGGCCATCCGCCGCCAGCGCAACGCTTCCTGTTTCAGAGTCTTTTCTCCCGCCTTTGTAAGTGCGTAAAACTTCGCGTCACGATTGCTTTCCGTCTTGCCCCAGATGCCCTTGATTCTGCCCTGCTGTTCCAAGCGCACCAACGCTGGATACAGAGTCCCCTGGTTCAGATACAACAGATCATCAGACACTTGCTGTAAGCGGGCAGCAATGGCGTAAGAGTGCTGCGATCCCATCGTCTGAAGCGTCCTGAGAACAATCAGGTCCAGCGTTCCCTGAAGGAGTGCGATTCGGTCAGATCGTTCACTTGACATCCAAGTACACCATTATGTCGAACATATGCCATCTTTCACTAGAATGTCAAGTGCTCGACCGTGGCCGATGATCACTTTTCCGGATGGTGCGTCAACAATCTGGAAACAACATTCAAGGAGCTCAGTAACCCCGCCGCGTCGGCGAAATCTGTGGGTAAGCTGGTACGCACCAAGGGTGAGCGTTGACCTGTTTCTTCCCTAGCCAGTTTCTTTTTCTTGAAACCAGTCTGGCTTCCAGCTTGTGCAAAACCACGGTGCAGGCTCAGGTAGTGTCTCAGTTTGAATTTCGGCTTTCGGTGGAAAGCTGAAAGTCCGTCGCGCTCTCGCGTCCGGTTGTTCCGGCGAGAATGTTGTGATGCAATTGAGGAATGCCAGCCGCGTTAGACGCCTCGCCGTTCGCCGGCACGGCACCGTATTATGACCGTTTTCGTGCGCCATACGCTCAGGCGGCAATCGATTTCATTGTCGAGCGCTACAGTCTTAGCAAGGGCGTCCGCGCCCTAGATTTGGGATGCGGTCCGGGCACGATCGCAATCCCGCTTTCCTACACCGTCGGCGAGGTTGTCGCCGTCGATTCAGATGCAGACATGGTCGCCGCGGGGCGACGTTTGGCCGCATCACGGGGCCGACACAACATCCAGTGGTTGCGGTCCAGGGCCGAGGACATTCCGCTCGGGGCGGAGCGGTTTCGAATCACCACAATCGGGCACGCCTTTCACTGGATGGACCGTGACGAGGTGCTCCGGAAGCTCGCCATCCTCCTAGCAGACGGAGGAGGACTGGCGCTCGTGAACGCAGGCAAGCGACGTCCGCAAGAGAGTTGGGAACCGGTCGCAGACCAGGTCGTCGCAAAATTCCTTGGCCCGCGAAATCGACATCCGAAATCCAATCCGCAAGAACCTGAACACGAACCCGCGCTGGTCCGGTCAGAATACTTCTCCAATTTCGCGGCGCATGAGTTTCCGAGTACGATCACGCGGGACATAAATTCGATCATCGGATGCGTCTATTCAATGTCAAGTTCCGCCAGGCCATTGTTCGGCGACAATGCTAAGGCGTTTGAGGCGGCACTAACAAAAGCGCTGCTCAGCCTGAATCCGGCTGGCGTTTTCAACGAACAGGTCGAGACCGAAGTCGTCATCGCGCCCAAGAGGGCCCGTTAGGGTCCGGACCCGTGGGACGCCGACGGCTTTAACCGACATGTCTGGATGGCTGGTGCAACGGGCGTTCCCAGCCCCCGCTACGGGTCAAAGCAGAATTCTTTTTCGCTTGCGGAAATACCGAGAGGTAAAACTCCGCAGCGTCTTCGGCGTTGTCGTTGAACCAAAGAAACGGTGTGATCTTGTTCATGCTCTGGCCTCCACTTCGATGGTATCTATCGTCGAAGCCGCAGAGGCCGGCGCCCAAATTCAATTTGACAAGTCGGCAACCTGGGCGTGTGGGTCAGTTGCATGATCGTCGGCAATCCGGACAATGGTCGGCTGGAGGCCATCAGCGAATCCGTGTCAGTGGTTCAAAAACCGGGTTATCGCCGACTGAGCCGAGGCCGGCCGTGGGCCGGGCGGGCCGGGTTTCTCAATGGACGACAAGCGCACTTTTCCGAGGACTGAACGGCACGATAACCGGAATGTGAAATCTATAGAATGCTTCCACCCTAAGGTCGCCATTACGAAAACGAAGGTTTGCGCAATAAAGGTTCCTGAACATCGTCGAGGAGAACCTATCCCGGAGCGGAGAGCGCTCCGAATTGTAACCACTTGATACTCAAAAGAAGGCCGCCGCCAGGACGGATCTAGCTAGCCGGGCTGTAGCAGGCGTTCATTTTCCGGGAATCCCGTCGCTTCGCCAAGAATCGCCAACGAACAAGCGATTAGCCGCGTCCTCGTAAGACTTCTCACAGCAATCCCGCAAAGCACTGCGCTATGACGAAGCAGGCGATCCGAACCAAGTGGTTAGCGTGTCAGCGAGCCCCTCCTGAGTTAGGTCTCCCACCCAGGCCACATATCCATCGGGCCGAACCAAAACGGCGGTCGGAGCAGTGACCGCTCCGATTACCGGAAGCTCCCAGGTACCAAGGTATTTGGCATCGATCGACTGAACGCGATCTGCCCATGGACTAATGTCGAAGCTGCCGGGCTCACCGAGGTTGAGTAGCACCGGCCGGGCATCGTGCAGCAGGGTAAAGACGCGCAGCGGGCCGTTGTCGGTGACCAGGTCGAGATCGGGCATGCGGCGGCCCAGTAGCGGGTGCCCCTCGCCGAGGTCGTAGTGAATGTCCAGACCAGACATCATCGCGACGTATTGCTTGCGAGGCTCGTCCCTCTGCAGCAGCTCGGATATCATCTCGCGTAAGGCCTCGATCCGATCATCGGCGCGGTCAATCGCGGTGAGCGCCATGGTGTTGCGCAAGACGCGGGCACCGACGGGGTGCCGCTCGGCATGATAGGTCTCCAGGAGTTTCTCCGGTGATGTCCCATGGACCACCTGGGCGAGCTTCCATCCCAGATTCACCGCATCCTGGACACCGATGTTGAGTCCCTGTCCACCTTTTGGGGAATGCACGTGCGCCGCGTCGCCGGCCAGGAGCACGCGTCCGTCCCGGTACGACGCTGCCTGCCGGGCCATATCGGTAAACCTCGAGATATAGGTGGCGCTGCGAAGACCATAATCCGTTCCGTAGACGGCGATGAGCGCCTCGCGGACGTCGCGTAGGTTCGGCTCGTCGCCTTCGCGGACGTGCCGTTCATTCAACACCGCCCGCACGCGCTTGCCGTCCTCGAGTTTGGCCAAAGCATTGATGCCTTTTTCACCACGGCGGATGCCCCACTCCGGGTCTTCGGCCGTCTCCACCTCGGCAATCAAGTAGCTGGTTGACGGATCCCACCCTGGGAAGTCGATACCTGCCTTCTTGCGGATCAGGCTGCGCCCCCCGTCGCAACCGACGAGATACTTCGCCCGCAACGATTGGCTATCGGACAACTCGATGTCCACGCCGGTACCATCCTGTGTGAAACCCGTCACCTCACGTCCACGATAGATCGGCACGGCCAGTTCGCCGATCCAATCGGCCAGGATGCGCTCGATATGGGTCTGCCAGAGCGCGAGAAAGTAGTTGTGGCCAGTGGGCAGGTCACTCAGGTCGAGAGTAATACCCGCGAAGGGTGCGCTCCGAACCACCTGCCCTTGCGAAACGAAGCGATCGGCGATTCCCCGCTGATGGAGTAACTCAATCGTGCGTACGTGCAGCCCGCCTGCGCGCAAGCCGGCGAGGTCCTGCCTTTCGCGCCGCTCGACGACAGCGACGTTGACCCGTGCCAAGGCCAATTCGCCTGCCAACATCAACCCGGTCGGACCTCCACCGGCAATCACCACCGAATGCTCAGTCATCGCCATGCTCCGGTCGGCATCACACCGGTCGCGGCTGGCGCAGCACGTTCCTCGCCCGAGATATGCACCGCAAATCCCGGCGTCGGCTCGACATCGCCACCCGACGCATAACTCGAAAACATCACGCGAATGTTTGACCCCCAGTTCCGTAAATTCTGGCTTTCAGTCGACGATTATGCGACACCTCCCGGCTCTTGCCGCAAGCCCCCCTTTGCACGGTATCCTGAGACTGGGGAGTGGCAAGTACGCTTCTTGGCCCGTTCGCCGCAGGCGCGCAAGTCCTTGCCCGCTTGGTATTCAGAGAAACTAGGCAAATTGAAAGAATTCGCCTACTTCGTCGAACGCGTCCAACGTGCGGTTCGGCGTCATGCCCGCACGGTTCTAGCTTCGACCTCACGGCGCTTTTCCGTAAACCGTGTATCTCGACCTCTCAACGATGAAGTTAAAGGTGCACGTTTCAGACGATGTTCGTTCGTTTCGTAAAACTGAAAAGCTTTTCTTCAAAGGCAGCGCCCGGTTGCTGGAGTTGCGTGCGCCGCTTCGAGTGCAACCAAAACTCGACAACGATTGCGTTGATGGAGAAGCCGATCCAGAACGCAATGCCGAAGAACTGGCTGGGGCCAAGATGCGTGCGGGAACTCGAGGCGAAGAATACTCCCATAACGGGACGAGTGGTTGCGATACCGAGCAGGATACCCACGGCGCGGGTCATCCACTCCCGCTTTCGCGAGGTCTCGTCGCGGAGGCGAAACCAATAGGCACGGCCCAGCGACAACAGGAACCAAGTGTTGAATGCAAGGACGGCGGAGCGCTCGGCCCAGCCGCCGATGGCGTAGGCGCTCATTGCGTAGGCGGTCGCGCCGGTAACGGCTCCGAACGGAAAGAAGGCCCGCTCCAGCCATTCACCGCCAGTGCGGCGCAGCAGGATAGCGGCGGAGAGAAGTACGAAGATCGCCGCCGGGATGATGTGCATTGCAGTAAGCGCGGCGTGCGCCGAAAAGCTTGCGTCGAGCGACGCCATCTGCGGAGGGCTGCCGTGCGAGGGATGGATCAACTCGACGAGTCTGCGGAGAGCGACGGCTATGGCGATAACGACGCAGAACCAGAACCCCGCAAGAAGCCATAGAGGATGGCGGGAGGTTTGAGACGACACGTGCTGTTGCATGCTGGGTCAGCCCTCGCGTAAGGCTACTAATGGATCGACGCGGCTTGCCCAGCGGGCCGGGAGATAACAGGCCAACAGGGCGACTGCCAGCAGCACCACTGCCGCTCCCGCTACGCTGATGGGATCGCCTGCACTTACGCCATACAGCATCCGGCTCACTAGACGCCCGACCAGGAGCGCCGCCGCGAATCCAATCAGCATGCCTGTCATCACCAGCGACATACCCTGATTCAGAACTAGGCGAAGCACGCTGGCCTGGGTGGCGCCTAATGCCATGCGCAATCCGATCTCTCGTTTGCGCTGATTGACGGAATACGCCAGGATGCCGTATAAGCCGATATTTGCCAGTCCGAGCGCCAGCAGCCCGAACACGCTCAGCAAAGCAACGCCCATTCTGGGCCCAAACAAGCCTCCGTCGATGATTTGGCGCCCGGTTCGCGGGCTGGAGATCACAATTTGCGGCGCGACGGCATGTATCTCGCGTTGAACGGGGAGCATGATCTGTTGCGGATCTCCCTTGCTACGCACATACAAGGCCATCACTCCACCATAGTTCTGTTCCAGAGGCACATAGACGCAAAGTTGGGGCGGCTCCCCCCAATTGGTATAACTTGCGTTTCGGGCTACGCCTACAACTTGCCGCATCTGTTTCTCGCCCGGGAGCTGAAGGCGCTTTCCTAATGCGTTTCCGCTGGGCCAATAATCGTGTGCCAACTTCTCATTGACAATTGCTACCGGCATCGAGTTCTCCCGGTCCAAGTTCGAGAACTCGCGCCCGCTTTCGAGCGGTACCCCAGCGGTTTCGAAATAATTCGTATCTACTGTGTCGATAATTGTCGAGATTTTGTCTGCTTGCGATCGTGGTTGATAGCCTTCCACCTGCAATCCACTCACGCTGCGCGCCCAGAGCGGCATGTTCGACGCCCAGGAAACGGACTCGACGCCGGAAATTCTGGCCACGCGCTCGCGGACATCCTTGCCGAATGCTTTGATCTGCGGTTTCGCGTACCCGGCCTGCTGCGGATTTGTAAAGAAGATCGCCAGATGCGCGGTCTGGAAGCCGGGATTTATATTGTAGGCCCTCGCGATGCTTCGCAAGAACAGCGCGGCCGTCACCAGCAGGAGAAATGAAAATGCTACCTGGCCCACCAGCAGAACGTTTGCGAGCGAAACTCTTTTTCGGCTTCTGCCCGTTGTGCGAGCTTCTTCCTTGAGCGTTTCCGCCACATTGGCACGTGAAGCTTTGAAAGCAGGTATGGTCCCGAACAGGAAGCCAGTGGCGAGCGAGACGACCAGCGCAAAAGCGAAGACGGTTGAATCGAGCTTGGGCGTCACGAAATTGGCGGATGAGGGCAGAGCCCCGAATAAGAGATGGAGACCCGCATAAGCGATGAGGATCCCCGCGACGCCGCTGAGGACTCCGAGGAGCACGCTCTCCGTGAGGAGCTGACGCACCAGCCTGTGGCGACTTGCTCCTATCGCGAGGCGGACGGCCATCTCCTGTTGCCTCGCTGCTGAGCGCGCAAGCAGCAGATTCGCAACGTTCGAGCACGCGATCAACAAAACGATGCCCACCACGATCAACAATCCGATGCCGGCGACGAGAATTTGCGTGGAGGTGCTCCCGGTATTGGCCAATAAAACATCACGGACGGGCACTACCATGACTGCGTGGCCCTCATCGATGGCCGGATATTCGCGCGCCAAATTCGCCGCTACGGCCGTCATATTGGCTTGTGCCTGGGGCAGCATGACACCCGGGTTGAGCCGCCCTACGCCTTGAAAAAACGCTTTACCGCGATCGCTGAACGCGCCCTGCATCTCACTCGGCAATAACTGTTCGGCCATGGCGGCTGGTACCCACAAATCAGGACCGAAAATTCCATTCACTCCAATGAAATGGGGCGGAGCGACACCGATGACGGTAAAGTCAACATGATTGAGCCGCAGGGTTTTGCCAACGATGTCGGCCGCACCGCCGAAGCGCGATTGCCAAGTCCCGTAGTTCATGACCGCAACAGGGTGCGCGCCGGGGGTGGTGTCCTCGTCGGGCAAAAAGAAGCGGCCGGCGGCGGGCTTAAGGGCCAAGGTCGAGAAGTAGTTGCCTGTTACTAACTCGGTGAACATTCCCTCCGAAGCGCCAGCCGCCTGCCAGGTGACAGGTCGGGAAGAGGTGTAACCGGCCAAGGAACGGAACACTCGGTTCCGGGCTTGATAATCCTTCAGATCCGGGTAGGAGAGCGGCAAAGGGGCGCTTGTCTTTGACGTGCTCCGCGCTTTCATCAAGCCAACCGCCGCCAACCCGGAGGAGTCCGGAACCGGGAGAGGATTCAAAATGAGGGTGTTGATGACGGTGAAGACGGTGGTGTTCGCGCCAATCCCGAGACCCAGCGTCAGAACCACAAACAGAACGAACAGCGGGCTTTTCCGCATCATGCGGGCGGAATACCGTAGGTCTCTCCACAGAACTTCCATGAAGTTGGTGAGCGCTAAGCCGCCTGACCTTGCTTCGCCGACCGGGACCGGGTCGTATTTCGCCATGGGCTGCACCCTTCCGAACCGTGCCCGCAGCGGATAGGTGTTATCCAACTCCGAGATGGCATTCCGGTATGCTTCTTCGTCGCTGGCTCCGCCGCTTCGTAATTCGCGATAGCGATCTTCGAGATGTTGCGAAAATTCCTCGATGAGATCCGACTCGGCGGTTGGCTCCAGGCGCAACGGCGCGATCCGACCTTGAACCTCACGTTTCCAATCAGGCATGTTCGACTCCTGTAACTAAACTCATCGCAGTGACGAATTCCTTCCAACTCTTTCGTTGAGATCGAAGCACTTTTCGACCTTCCGCGGTCAGGCTGTAATAACGCCTTCTTCGCTGCTCCGCCTTTTCCACCCAACGGCTTGCGATCCAGCCCCGATCCTCCAACCGGTACAGCAGCGGATAAAGCGAGGTGACGTGAAATCGCAAAAAGCCGCCCGATCGGATCTGGATCAGCTTTGAAATGTCATAGCCGTGGCGCGGCTGATCCTCGAGCAACGACAAGACCAGAAGCTCGGCGCTTCCCTTTTTCCATTCCCGATCCGGTGAAATTGTGGCCATACTTGTCGCTCCCAAATATAGGACTCACAAATACGACGAGGGCTTCCTGAGATTTGTTCCGTCGAGCTGAAGAAAATCGTCCCGGCTTCGCGTAGCCGATGAAATGCCGAAGGCTTTGTTGACGTGTCGCTCACTCACTTGAAAAGTGGCGATTACGTCAAAGCGAATTTGAAAACTTCCTTCTGACTCGCCGACTAAATGGCTTTTGGACGGACAACTTGATTCTCAGGATAGATCCCGCTGTTAGTCGCGAAGCATTTACCGATCCTTATTGCCGTTGCTCAAACCAGCGTTTGGGCAACGAAACAGTGCTGATCCTGATTCCTCTATTTCCGCGTTGCAAAACTGTATTGCACAACGGAATCGCTTGGCAACAGGTTTGTGCAACGGCGCGGCAAGGGCATTCGCGCATGAATGGGTTTTGCAGAATCCGTGCCGCCGCCCATCCAGAAGTTCACACGGGGCTTGTGAAACCGGGTTCCATCCAAGTTGATCGAAAGCCACTTGCCCGCCGCAGCCGACCATCGCGTAATGCTACGAAAGCGCCCGGATCGTGCAAAGAGAGGTTGACCGATGCCGGGATCCTGGGCACGAAAGAGCCCGGGCCTTTAGATCCCGATTACCAGTACTTGTACGAGATAAATCCACCTGGCGTTAGATGTATGATGCGAGGCCATGAAGCCCAAATCACTGGTTCACATTACTGTCGCGCTCGTCTGCTGCCCATTTTTGGTTTGCGGTCAGGATCCGGATGGAGGCGGCTATCAAAAATGGATCAATGGCTATTATCCGCAATGGAAGGTTTATAGCAATTTCTATCCGAAGCTGCTGGTAGCGAGTGGGACGGCAGCCAGGCTCGATTCCCTTACATACGCCTTCGCGGTCATCCGAGCAGATGCTAACGGCAACCCGCGATGCGCCACTGCGGACGAATACGCGGATTTTCAATATCTGTTCACAGTGGATACCAGCGTGGATCACACTAACGACTCCGCTGCGCCGGCACTGGCGGGCAATTTCCATCAACTGCAGGAATTGAAAGAGCGCTATCCGAATCTGAGAATCGTCCTCTCGATTGGCGGAGGGGCCGCGCCGACTGCTGCATTCACTGCTGCTGCGGATCCAAAAAATCGCACGGCTTTTGTGCGTTCCTGCATGCAGGGATTTATCGAGGGCAATTTTGGAATGACGACTGGGCTCAAGCCGGTTTGGGATCCGACCTCCTCCGAGCAGCCGCCAATCACAATCACGCCCGTGCCCGGTATCTTTGATGGAATTGATATCGATTGGGAGTGGCCAACCGAAGCTCAGAAAGAGGAATACGTCGCCTTTCTTGAAGAGTTTCGGAGGCAGCTCGATGGCGTCCGGCCGGGACTGCTTTTGACAGCCGCATTACCACCAGGCGAGGAGAACTTCTCAATAATGGATCTGCCCGGTATCGCCCGGCAGGTGAATTACATCAACCTCGAAAACTATGATTACAACGGGCCGTGGGAAAATACGACCGGCTTCGTGGCGCCGCTATATCAAACGCAATACGATCCCGATCCGACTCTAAACGTCAACTACACCGTACAGGCGTATCTGGCTGCAGGTGTCCCACCGGAAAAGATTCTGCTTGGCATTCCGTTCTATAGCTATGGCTGGAAGGTCATATCAAGTGCACAGGCGCTCGCACAAAATGGGCAATACGTGCCAGCGACTCCTTTGCCTTCGCAGCCGAACACTCCTCCGCCAAACCCGCCCTACAATACCGAGGAGTACAACTACGTCGTGACGAATCTGCTTCCGATTTACGAGATGTTTCGCGATCCGATAACTAAGACGCCCTGGCTGTTCGACCCGGTGAATACACTGAACTTTTTCACGTATGATGATGCGGAATCGATTCACCAGAAGATGGAGTATGCCAATGCGAACCAGCTCCGCGGGGCGGCGATTTGGGAATTGACAGGTGATTTGCCGGATGGCGAACTGGTGAAGACCATCTTCTACGGTTTGCGCGAAGGCGCAGGATACTGATTCCGTCAGGGCGCCATCAACGCGTGGTCGCACTCCGCCGAAAGCGGAAGAAGCAATTCACAGCTGTCCTTTGGTCAAAAACAGGGCTATCGCCGAATGAGACTGCCTGGCTCTGCCGCTCAGATTCTCAATGTCATTGAACCCCACTTTACGTCCGCAACCTGCCGATTACTTCCGGGCAGCTGTAATTCGGGCTCAATCGGGGTCCGCTGAAGGAGGGCTCAACTGCTTAGAAGGATAGAATGAATCGAAATGGACAAGGTGGTTGCGAAGGAGCCGTTCGGTTCTGGTGAGTGGCTAGCACGGCAAACTACAAAATACTCTCGCGCCAGTACCGAACAGTGTACTGATTTTGCTTCTCGAGGCGCGTCGAGCTGCCCGATTTCTTCGATGCCCAAGACAAAGCTCATTCGCGAAGTTCCCGATTTAGAACCCGATCATCACTGGTTAAACCTCCCGGGAGTTTCTCGATCTGCTTTGACGTTTCACACTCAAGCGGCGTTCTGCCGTGCTGCCCCACCTTCCGAGAATAATCCCGCACTATCTGGGCGCACTCACCGAGGCTCACTTTGAAAGGTGAAATTGAAGTCAGAAGAGAAGTTTCAGTGCGAGCTGGATATTCCGACCAAGACCCGCGCTGTTGATCACCCCGAACGTGGAAGAGCCGAAGGATGCGCCCGGAGCGGAAAACGCCGGGGTGTTGGTGATGTTGAAAGCCTCCGCTCTAAACTGAAGCCGTATTCCCTCCTTCGGTATGAACTCCCTGTGAATTGCTAAGTCGAGATCTGCTCGACCTGGCCCATGCAGCACATTTCTGCCGAGGTCACCGTACGTATATAGCGGCTGCGCAACGAAACAAGACGTGTTGAACCACTCGTAAACGCTCTGCTGGAAACCCGAGTTTGGGTTACAGACCACGTTGGGGCGATCGCTGCCGCCGGTGTTTGAGAGGGACGCCGCGTTCGTAATGTCAAACGGAAGGCCCGTGGTCAAAACGGTCACCAAATTAATTCCCCAATTTCTTGCGAGCACGGCCGCGGGACCCTTTGCGTCCCTGGCAAACGGAAGTGCATAGTCGGCCATGAGCGTGAAGCGCTGCCGCAGATCGAGAAACGAATTGCCATACTCACTTTGAGGGTTGTTCACGATCGACGGCTCGTCATCAAGGCCGTGGGCCCAGGTGTATGTGCCAAGAAGAGTGAGCCCGTTTTGATACCTGTGTTCCAGTGTCGCTTGCAAGGCCTGATAGTTGGTGTTATACCAGGGGGCCGCGATGGCGATGGAGGAGACATTAGGGAAAACGGAGTAGTACGGCGTCCGGGGCAGAATGGGCCCGGGCCCCGGAGGAGCCAAGTCCACGTTCACGGCGCCGTTAAAGATATACTGGCGGCGTCCCAACGCTCCGACGTAACTCACTGTCGCGACCATGCCCAGGGGCAGTTCCCGCTGCAACGTAAAGTTGTACTGCTGCACGTACGGAGTAGCCCCCTCGAACGCAACGCCCGATAAGCTTCCAGTCGGGTTGGCCGGGTTTGTGGCCACCGGCAGCGGCAGACCATCCGAAAGTGAATTCAACGGTGTCAACGGCGTGGCGTTGACCGTGTACAGGCTGACAAACGGTGGGTTGCGCAAGGCCATTGAACTGGCAATCATATTCGGCACAAAGCTGATCCCGTACCCACCGCGCAAAACGGTCCCTTTCGCGATCGTCGCGGCGAACCCGAACCGCGGCGAGAAGTCCAGCCTGTCGGGCAAGACGCCGGCGGAGGACGATACACCATTCTGGCCGGCAATAATAATTTTTCCTTGCACAAGGTCGACGTTCGAGATCCGATTGGCGACTTCGGAATTCGGGCCGTAATAGTCGTAGCGCAGTCCCAGGTTCAGAGTCAGCCAGCGCGTCACGCGCCAATCGTCCTGAACATAGGCACCCACTTCCCAGTTCCTCAATCCGGGCGACACGAGATACTTGCTGCGCGTCGTGGAAGCCGGATACCCCAGCAGGAACGAGGCAACCGCATTGCCGCTCCCGGCTACCGCTCCGGAAGGGTCGTTGGTGAAATTCGAATTGAATGAGAATTGTCCCCTAGCGGTTGGGCTTTGGAAAGGATCCGTCTGCCGACGCCGCAGGTCAACCCCAACTTTGATGCTGTGGGCGCCCCGGATATAGGTGAGATCCGCGATTTCCTGAAAGACGTTGTCAGTCGTAACAATGGGAATGTAGCTTGCGTCACCGATTGTCGTGAGACCGGGGATGGAGATGATGGAAAGCCCCGAACTGTCGGCATCGATGTTGACGCCGTTAAGGCCAACTTGCTGAGAAACATTCTTGCCATAGTTAACGGGGAGAGAGTGGACCCAGTATTGGCTGAAGTCGGCCTTGAGTTCCATGACCAAGCTCGGTCCAAATACGTGGACATCGTTGAGCTGAGCACTTTGAGCCCGCTGGGCAGCCGTCCCCGAACGCCCCTCGTCACAGTCCGGATTAATGCCGTTTGGGGCGGGCGGGCACCCTGCTGGGATCACGGTATTGGTGTTGTTGAAGGAATAACGCGCAAAGGCCGTATTGGCATCTGAGAACCTGTAGTCGACCCGCCCGTCCAGAGTATCGTTGTTCTGCGTTTTCAACGGCTGATACGTGTAGTTGTTTGCAAGTCCACTTGTTTGGGGCAGTGGATAAAGATTGATGATATTTTGCGCAATCGGATTGATTCGGCTGGCGGGTATCTGGTCGCCAGAGAACTCCGTACGGATGGACCCGCTGGGGTTTGCAGGATTGGTTGTCGTGGTGAATGGGTCAAAGATCCGGTTCAGGCCCGCGAAGTTCCCCTGCCGCTCCGCAACGGTCGGCACCGAGTCGACGAAAGTCTGCCCTTGATGCACGCGAAAGCCTTCGTAGTCGGCGAAGTAGAACACGCGATTCTTCTTGATGGGGCCACCGTTGCTGCCGCCGAACTGGTTTTGATGGTAAGGCGGCTTCGAGCCGGCGAAGAAATTTCTTGCATCCATGTGCTGGTTCCGGAAGAACTCAAACAGCGAGCCATGGAAATCATTTGTGCCCGACTTGGTCACGAAATTAATAACACCTCCCGCGGTCCTTCCAAATTCGGCCGAGTAGAGATTGGTTTGCACCTTCATTTCCTGCAAAGCGTCAACCGAGGGTTTGACGATTACGGTGCCAATGAATCGCTCATTGTCATCCATACCATCGATCGTAAAGTTGTTGAAACTGGTGGGCTGGTCGTTCACCGCAACGGCGGAGGTCAGGCGACGGTCATCCGGCCGGGTTCCGCTTGGCAATCCGGTAGCCTCACCCTCAGCGGCTCCGGCGGTGAGCTGTGCCAGGACGACGAAGTTCCGCCCGTTGAGCGGAAGGTTCTCCATGGCGTTTGTACTGATTAGATTGCTCAACGAGGAACTATCCGTCTGCAAAGCCGGAGAGCTTGCCGTGACTTCCACTGATTGCTCCAAAGCACCCACCTGCAGGCGGACATCCTGTCTCAATCGATCACCAATTGCGAGAGTGACCTCGGGAACCATCCACGTCTTAAAGCCCGGAGCGACTGCCTTTACGCTGTAACGCCCAACGGGGAGCAACGTAACCAAATATTCTCCAGCGCTATTGGTCGTGGCCGTGTAGTCCGCCGCGGTGTCAAGATTGTGAACAGTGATCCTGACGCCGGGTAGCACGCCACCTGAGGCGTCGGTAACCGTACCGAGAACATCGGCTGTGGTCTGCTGGGTCCACACTACTGTTCCGAATAGCAACAGCAGGAGACCTATGAACATCGGGACGAAACCGGCACCTGCCAAACCTGAGCAGTTCGGCGATTCGGAAACCCCACGAGAAGAAGAGGAAAGCGACATAGCCCCGCCCTTTCTTAGGTAGGAACATATCACAATTTCAGTAGTCAGTTACTAGTCACGCAACACTCAATTCCAGGGCTGTAATGATATGAAGTTTGTTTGCATCTCCATTTTCGTTATTACGTTTCCTCCATTGGATTCGTGATGGGCATCCGCCCAGGTCGGAATTACTCGCGAGCAAATCGAGCACGTAGAAGGGGCCGCCTTCTTGGATGAACAACCGCTGGCCCCATCGAGGGCCCAGTTGCTTTGAAGAAGAATTCTGTTGTGCGTACCCGAGATAGCCGTCTGGAAATTGTGTTTGGCCGCTGGTAACACATTCTTCGTCGGTGAAACAGGTTCGGTGCGCTTCAGCGCTCGTTGGCGACTACGGCTCGCGAAGCTCTGTCTTGTTTCGGGTTGTGCTCGTGACACGGGGCGAGTGATCCTTGCGAGCGAGATGGCTCCAGCCTTCGGTTCTCAATGGAAGGAAATCCCACTTTTTAGCGAGTGAAGAAAAGATCGATCTACGCTGGGCCGTCAGGGCGGATCTATCCAGGGCTAGCTCGTCCAGTGTCCGGATTGCCCGTCATACGACAACATCTGATGTCACCGCAGAGGTGAGGTTCCGTAGTGTTACTCAAGCCGTAATGCGATCGCCGGATCAGTTCTCATAGCGCGATGGCCGGGTACAAAACAGGCGAGTGCGGCTGTCGCCAATAACAATGCCGAAACTGCAGCATACGTTAACAGGTCGATCGGTTGAACACCAAAAAGAAGCGACTTGAGATAACGCGACAACCAGCAGGCTATGGTGCCCCCAAGCGCAATGCCGAGAAGAACCGGCAGAAGGCCTTGCGCCACAATTATCTTGAGGATGCCCCATTCACTCGCGCCGAGCGCCATGCGGAGTCCAATCTCTGCAGTGCGGCGGCGGACGAAGTAAGAAAGAACACCATAGATTCCGAGACTCGCCAGCAGCAGAGCGAATCCGCCGAAGGTTGTTAGCACAATGGAGTTCATCCGCTGCGGCGAGATGGAACGGCTGATTACTTGGTCGAAGGAACGTACTTCCCCGATTGGCAAATTGGGATCGATGTGCTTGATAAGGGCACGCAACTCTGGGAATACGCTCTTCGGATCTCCACGGGTCTCGATAACGAACTCGGACGGTACAGCGATGCGTCCATAGGGAAGATAGACGGTGAGCGCTGGTCCCTGGTCGAGGCCGCGCTCCACCGAATCTCCGACAACGCCGACAACTTCGGCGTCGAGGTTAAATAGCCCCTTCCACAGGACCGTGTGTTTGCCGATGGCATCTTCATTCGGGAAGAGCAGCCTGGCAAGGGCAGAACTGAGCATGACTGTCCGATGCGAGGGCATCGGCGGACCCCCTTCACTCCGGACGGGCTTATCGGTTTGATTGAAGTTTCGGCCGCGCAATAACGGCAAACCAACGGCGCGTAAGTAACCTGGCGTAATCACGCGCCAATTTGCCCAAGGTGGGGATCCAGAGGCGAGCGAGCGCGCAGCTGCGTCGATATCCATGCCATTCACCGGACCTTCAACAGGACGCGAGCTGACAGCGCCGCTGGACACGACGTCAGGGTCAGCCGAGAGTCTTTCGAGAAAAGTGTCAATGAACCGTTTCCCTCTGCCGTTGTGTACGTAAGTATAGGGATAGCTGACCGAGAACATGAGACGGTGTGTGGTTTGAAAGCCGCCGTGTTCGTTCAAAAGGCGTTGGAAGCTGCGTAGGACGAGTCCCGTGCTTACCAGCAGAAGGAAAGCGAGGGCGACTTCCGCGGCTACGAGCATCGAACGGACGCGAGCCTGACGGCGGCTTGCACCCGCTTGGCGATCACCTTCCCGGAGGGCTGTGGCGACTCCCTGAAGCGGCGTTTGGAGCGCCGGCGCAAGACCGCAGAGCAGGCCCGTGAACAGAGTGGCTCCGAACGTAAAGCAGAGGACCCATGGATTGAGGGTTACTTCATCGAGGCGCGGAATGCCGGGTATTTCCAGCGCGCGAATGCCGTGTACGCAGACAGCCGCCAACACCAGCCCCAGAACCGCGCCAAATGCGCTAAGCAGGAGAGATTCGAGCATCACGAAACGGACGAGGCGTGCGCGTGCCGCTCCCAGTGCGCTCCGCACAGCGATTTCGCGCTGGCGCGCCAAGCCGCGCGCCAATAGCAGGTTCGCCACGTTCCCGCATGCGATGAGCACCAGGAGCCCCACCGCCGCGAGTAGAATGCGCAGAGCGGTACGTGTTTCTTTCGGGGCGATCCAGCGGCGAGACGGAAAAAGATTGAATCCGAGTCCCTTATCTTCTTTGGGATTGGCTGCCTGCATTAAGGCGGCAAGGCGCTGCAGCTCCGTCCTCGCGGCTTCAGTGGTAACGCCTTTCGCGAGACGGCCCACTACTCTGAATGAGTAATCCTGCCGGTCGGCGTTCGGATGATACGGATACGGCAGGTAGACTTCATCGTCAATCCAGGGTTCACCCCGAGGCAGCACACCCACGACCGTATAGCTGCCGTCAGTCAGGCGGAGCACTTTGCCGAGAATGTTGGCATCAGCTCCGTAGCGAGCCTTCCAAAGTTTGTTGCCGAGAATTGCGACCCTGTCGTCGCCTTCTTTGGTCGAGAAGTCTCGACCAAGGATGGGATTGACTCCAAGTGTGCGAAGGAATCCAACCGTTACTTGCGCAACGGAAACTTTTTCAGGTTCGCCGTCGCCTGTGAGGTTAGTTTCAGAGTGGAGGTATGCGGCAACACTTTCGAACGATTTTGTTCGGTCATGGAGATCCCAGAAATTGGCTTCGGAAAAGTTCATCTCGTCGATGCCGCGATCGAGCCGCGTCTCCGCAAGTTCAACGAGGCGGTCAGCGTTCCGGAATGGCAACGGCCGGAGCAGCACCGCTTCAAAAACGCTGAATATCGTGGTGCTGGCGCCAATGCCGAGGGCGAGCATGACGGTGCACATTGCAGCCATCCCCGGATTGCGGCGCAGTGCACGGATGGACTGGCGGAGTTCGGTCCAGAAGCCTTCCAGTAAGGCCCCCCGACGGATATCACGTACTTGTTCCTTGATCACTTCGATTGCTCCAAGTTCGATTGCTGCTTCGCGCCATGCGGTTTCCGAATCAGCGCCAGCGGAGATCTTTTCATCCTCAAGGAGTTGCCGGTAGGAGCGAATCTCCTCGTCGAGAATCTTATCCACCGCATGCTTGTGAAAAAGATTCCGCCAGATTGTTCTCAGCCACCGCATGGAAGTGCCTACGAGATTTCCAGAGCGACTGCCATTGCAGCTGAGATGCGGCCCCAGTTCTCGGTCTCTTGCTTCAGTTTTCGAAGGCCCAGCTTGGTGAGGCGATAAAACTTGGCACGACGGTTATTTTCCGATTCTCCCCACTCCGAGGTGAGCCAGCCGGCTTCTTCCATGCGCTGGAGAGCAGGAAATAGCGAGCCAGGCTTGACCAGAAATGTGGCGTTCGTCACCTGAGCAATGCGGCGGGAGATACCGAGACCGTGCATCGGTTGAAGGGCGAGCACCTTAAGAATGAGGACATCGAGTGTGCCCTGCAGTAGGGCGATGTTGGCGGAGGGAGGCATCACGTATAGATTGTCTATAGACTTCCTACAGAGATTCTATACGAACTCAAGTGCGACTGCATTACGAGTGATCGATCCCCACGGTTTGATATGGTCCCATTCGCGTTACCGGACAAGTGACCAACGTACAGCGCTCGCGCAGATTGTTTCCGATTCAACTCCAGAATCGTCGGCCATCCGGACAGAGCTCCTTTTGCGATCGATAACTCCGCTGTAGTCGCGCAGTGTTTACCGATCTTGCGCATTGTGGCCGAACGACCGGGTTATCTTCTATTGAGCGGACCACGGCGACATCGTCACTGCATTTCGGACGCAACTCGTCGCAGCACGTTTTGCAGATTAGCCTGCGGTGGGACATAATTTCGCTCAGGGGGTGTAATGTCCAGTACAGCTTCGCAACTCAATTTGGACTCGTCCAAGCAGGAGGCATTCATCGGAAAAGCACTGGGAGATGCCAGTGCTGCGTTAACCTGCATATTGGCAGGTATCGGCGACCGGCTGGGCCTGTTTAAAGATCTGGCGAGCAGCGGGCCGAGCACAAGTGCTGAGCTCGCCAGCCGCAAAGGAATCCAGGAGCGCTACGCGCGGGAATGGTTGGGTGGGATGGCGAGCGCAGGGTATCTTGAATACGATCCGGCAACACGAAAGTTCAGATTGCCACTCGAGCATGTGTCGGCGCTGGCTCAAGAAGACGGGCCGTTTTTCTTTGGTGGCATTTACCAGATGTTCCCTGCGATGGTCAGTGTGGTGGATCAGATCACTGATGCGTTCTGCAAGGGCGGTGGAGTGCATCAATCAGCTTATCCGCCAAGCTTCTGGGATGGCCTGGAGCGATTTAGTGCCGGGTGGTTCGAAAATCTGCTTTTGCAGCAGTGGATTCCGCTCATGCCGGATGTTGAGGCAAAGCTGAAGCAGGGAGTTGATGTCGCAGACGTTGGCTGCGGCCGGGGCCGTGCGCTGATCAAAATGGCGCAGGCATTCCCGAGATCGCGCTACACCGGTTATGACGCTTTCGGCCCGGCTGTCGATCAGGCTACCGAGCGGGCGCGCAAAGCTGGAGTTGCCGATCGTGTGAAATTTGAGCAACTCGACGTAGTGAAGGGGCTGCCGCAGCCGTTCGAAATTATTACAACGTTCGATGTTGTACACGATGCTGTCGATCCGCTCGGGTTGCTTAAAGCGATACGGCGTGCGCTGAAGCCGAACGGCATTTACGTGTGTCTGGACGTCAACTGCTCGGACAGACTTGAGGAAAACGCCGGCCCGCTGGGCGCAATGTTCCACGGCGTCAGTGTTTTGTACTGCATGACTACATCGCTCTCAAACGGCGGAGTGGGACTGGGGACGCTGGGGTTCCACGAGGCGAAAGTGCACGAGCTTGCTGCCGAGGCGGGATTCAGCTCGGTCAGGAAGCTGCCTCTCGAGAATCCGTTCAACAATGTCTACGAGATCAAGCCGTAGCCGAAGTCCGGAAGCCTGAGCGATGCAGTGGCTGCGGCCATCAGCACGTCTCGCATGCTGAATGGCTGAGCGCCTGGTTTTATCCAGGTTAATGTTGTGTCGGGTCTGCTGCTGGCGAGTGTGACGGTCGGTCACTTCGCGGGCTTCGCAGCTTTCAATGATTCGCGCAAGTAGAAGAAAAGCATCTGGCGCTCGAGGGGGTTATGAGTACGCGCCGCATAGGTCTCGGGGCACTTTGGCAGAAAACCGAAACGAGAGCGTAGCGCCGCCCCGATCCAGCACTTTACCGGTAACCCTACTTTTTGGCCGGTGAGCCGAACGTCGGTAAACGCCGTTACACGCGAGTAATCCCGAACAGTGCATTGCCGAAGTACGGTTTGCGCTTTATATGTTAAGTAAAGCCGGGGTATGGCCACGAGAGGATTCACGAGAGGATCGGGCGCCTATCTGAATCAGCCGGTCTCTGACCACTCAAATCGTCCGGCGCCTGATTCGGCATTCGTTTTAATCAACATAAACTTGCTGCTGGCAGATCAAACGCAAGTCTCGTTACTATTTTCGCCGTCGAAGGGGCTACTGCTTGTTCGATGAGATCAGCAAAACGCACACAGCATGACTTTCCTTCACCTCGACCACCTCAGAGCCGCGACGCTTCGCCACAGATCTTTGTGCGCGGGCGGTATCATTTTGTCTTCCGTTGAAACGAGGTACGAACTGGGCTTGGCCTTCCAAGCACGCCAGTTACAGAACCGGACGGGGCTTCCCCGAAAAGGCCAAATCCGCGTGCTGAGCATAAGAACTGGCATCATGTTTTAATCCAATGACAGGGAGCGCCCATCATCGATGGAATTAAGGCACCTTCGTTACTTCAGTGCCGTTGTGCAGTGGAAAGGATATCGCGAGGCTTCGCGCCACCTCTATGTAACCCAACCTTCGATCAGCGAGGCCGTATCCGATCTTGAGCGCGAGCTCGGAATTAAACTCTTTTCCCGAGAGGGACGCGTGGCTCGGCTTACTCCTGAAGGCCAACTTTTCTATGAGGAAGCAATCAAGACGCTCGCGCAGGCGGAGAGAGCCGTCGCAACCGCGCAGCGTGCCGCCAAGGGAGAGGTCGGCAGGCTAGGGATCGGCTTCATAGGATTTGCGGCTTATCCGTTCTTGTCCGACCTGCTGCGCAAATATAAGACTCGCTATCCGGGGGTGGCGCTACGGCTTGAAGAAAATGTGCCGAGCGGACAGGATCGTGCCTTTGACCGGGGAGAAATTGACATCGGATTTACGCGTCCGCCTTCCGCCGATCGGAGCTCGTCCTATGAGTCGCGTCTGCTCTTCCGCGAGCCGCTAGTCGTAGCGCTTCCCAAGACTCGTAAGGTCAAATCGAAGCGCATTCGAATCGAGGACCTAGCAGGCGAGCGAATCGTCACTTTTCGGCGCGCGAGTTCCCCAGAGGTCTTCGACACGATCATCCGCGTCTGCAACGACGGCGGCTTTTCACCACGACTGCACAACGAGCTGAACAATATGCATTCGGTACTGTCTACGGTGGAAGCGGAAGAAGGGGTCGCCATTGTCTCTGCCTCAGCCTGCAATCTGCGGGCGGAGAACGTCGCCTTCTTCCGGCTGCAGCCCGACGACGTTCGCATTGACTTTGTCGCAGTATGGCAGAAGAAGGAACCTTCAATCGCTCTCAAAGCATTCCTCGAGCTGCTCGACGAAGAATTACCAGCGATTCGAAAGAGGACGCGTTATCCGTGATCGCACAACGATAGGCAGTTGCTATCACTTGATTGGAACATACGAAGCATCCCTATCAGGGAGTCGCGAATCTCCTGTGGTGTACGGGGATAAAAGCCGGCACAGCCCAAGGAGGCTGATATGAGCACTAAACAGAGAACGGTCATCGTAACGGGCGCATCGCAAGGCATTGGTGCGGGCGCGATGAGGGCGTTCCTCGATCGCGGCTACGACGTGGTAGCCAACTCACGTAACATCACAAAGTCCGGGGCATTTGCCGAGTCCGGCCAGCTTGCACTGGTGGAAGGCAATATTGGTGAAAGCGCAGTGGCGGCGAATGTCGAAGAAATTGCGATCAGCAAATTTGGATCGATTGACGCGCTCGTGAACAACGCCGGCATCTTCTTTACTAAGTCATTCACCGACTACACGGCCGAGGACTTCAAGGCGCTTTCCAACACGAACCTTGAAGGTTTCCTCCACGTGACGCGGAGAGCCGTGAAGCAAATGCTTTCGCAAAAGTCGGGCGGGAGTGTCGTCAGCATCACCACGTCACTAGTAACAAATCCGATTGCCGGCGTTACTGTTTCCGTGCCCATGATCACCAAGGGCGGTCTTGAAGCCGTGACCCGGAGCCTGGCAAGCGAGTACGCAAAGGAGCACATCCGCTTCAACGCCGTGGCACCTGGCGTCGTGGATACTCCCCTTCACAAGAACAATCCCAAAGAGCTTTTGAGGTCGCTCTCACCGATGGGCACCATCTCAGACGTAAGCGATATTGTGGATGCAGTTGTTTATCTCACAGAAGCCCGTCAGGTAACGGGGGACGTGCTGCACGTGGACGGTGGTGCGCACTCGAGCAAATGGTGAGTTCGAAGGGCCCGCAACCGGCAACCGCGGAGCGCCGGCTTGCGGAGCTCGGCATTGATCTGACGCCCGCGCCGACTCCCATTGGCGCGTATGTTGAAAGTCTCCAAACGGGCAATATGCTTCATCTCAGTGGCATTCTCCCGGTCATCGGGCATGAACCGAAGTTCGTAGGGCGGCTGGGCAGACAGTACAACGTCGAACAGGGACGCGAAGCAGCGCGCTTGGCGGCGTTGAACGTACTCTCGGCCGCGAGAAAGCACCTGGGCTCGCTCGATAAGGTGACCAGAATTGTCAAGCTGACGGCGTATCTGGCAACCGAAGAGGACTTCCTGGCGCTGCCGAAGGTGGCTGACGCTGCCTCGGAGTTGTTGCGGGATGTCTTTGGAGAAGACAAGCTGCCGGTCCGGATGGTTCTCGGCGTTGCCAACCTTCCACTCGCGGTGCCGGTCGTGCTGGAGGTCCTTTTCGAAATTGAAGCTTGAGGAGGCGATAGCACTTGCCTCCTTCTTTTTTGCGAGATTGCATGATGGCGAAAGCATGGAATCAAACCCGCGTTTCAGAGATCCTGGGGATCGAATACCCGATCATCCAGGGACCGCTCGGCGGTCTGTCATCGCAGAGACTTACCGCCGCTGTATCTAATTTCGGAGGACTCGGATCATTCGGCGCGCACGGTCTTGAACCAAACGCGATAGAGGATGCGATCGCCGAGATTCGTTCGCTGACGGCGAAGCCATTTGCGATGAATCTGTGGGTTTCGATGGAAGATGCGGAAGCACGCAGCTCGGATGCCGGAGCATTCAGCCGCGCTCTCTCGTATCTCGCACCACACATAGAAGCTGTCGGCGGCACAGAACCGCTGTTTACGCCGTACAAACCGATCCGGTTTGAGGATCAGGCGCGCGTGCTTCTCGATGCCGGCGTTCCCGCCTTCTCGTTCATCTACGGCATTCCACCGAAAGAGATATTGGACGAGGCAAGCAAGAGAGGGATCGTTACGCTCGGAACAGCTACCATGCCAGATGAAGCCGTCGCCCTCGAACAAGTCGGCGTCAATATCGTCGTTGCATCCGGATTTGAAGCGGGCGGACATCCTGAGTCATTCCTAAGACCGCCGCAAGACTCATCGACAGGAACCTTTTCGCTTGTGCCGCAGACGGCAGATGCGGTAAAGGTTCCCGTGGTGGCCGCTGGCGGAATCGCGGACGCTCGCGGCATTGCCGCAGCCTTCGCCCTCGGAGCGGAGGGCGTACAGATGGGGACAGTCTTTCTCGCCTGCGAGGAGTCTGGCGCACACCCGCTGCATCGTGAAGCCATTCTCCGTAGCAGAGCTGGGCGAACGGCGCTGACGCAAGGCTTTACAGGCAGGCTCGCACGAGGAATAGACAATGAACTACTCCAAATGCTGAATAAGCCCGGCGCCGAGATACTGCCTTATCCATTGCAGAGGGTTCTTATGCGCAGCTTGGCACTGCCCGCGCAAAAGGCTGGCAGATCTGACCTGCTCGCGCTCTGGGCCGGGCAGAGTGCCAACTTGACACGTTGCCCGGTAATTGTGGAACTTTTGCGGTCGCTTGTAGAAGGCGCTGCGGAACGGCTGAATCGCTCCCTTGCGGGCTGAGATCCGTAGTGAATTCAACCGGATCAATGGAGTAAAAGAATGAAAGTTGAACTTTTTCCTCCCGACTCTGAAACAGAGCCGCGTCATTGGGTACGGCATGATCAGGCTTTCGCAATGATGTTGGGGCCCGGCTCAATTGAGTGGGGCTCGAGACGTTTATCGTTGGAAAAGTTCGACTACGCGGCGTGCGACTTAGCACTATGCCATCGCCACGAGGGCGAGTGGGTCGGACTCATGAACGTGCCACATATGCAACTCGGTATTTCCGATTCGGCACTGTTGGCGGCCTCTGACGACCCGAATGGCGAAGTGGAACTGTGCCCTCAGCGCAAGTTTGCAGACTGCCGGATAGGTGCGCTGGCGGCGGCCATTCATGCCGAGATGGTGGCTGGATATCCGAACGGGCGGCTGTTTCTGGATTCTGTCGAACAGGCGCTGGCCGTGGCCCTGGTCAGTGGTCATGCAGTCAGGCATCGTCCGGTTCAGATTTGCCGAGGCGGACTAGGCGCAGCGCGCTTGCGAACGACAAGAGAGTTGGTGCATGCGAAGATCGACGACGAGTTAAGTCTCGACGAGATGGCGCGGTCGGTGGGATTGAGCACAGCTCATTTCGCACGGATGTTTCGCAAGTCGACCGGCGAAACTCCGCATCAATTTGTTCTGCGCCAAAGGCTTGAACGCGCTAAGGCGATGTTGCGTGCTCCCGATGCGCGAGTGTTGGACGTTGCCGTGGCCTGTGGCTTCAAGACCCAGCAACACTTTGCGCAGGTCTTTCGCGATGTCTGTGGAATTAGTCCGACTGGGTATCGGCAGGACTTTCTAAGTTGCGAAGCGACTCGGGCGCCGGAAACCTGTTCCGAAAATACGCTGCGGGCGGTGCCTCGTGGTTCGCAGCCGGAACTTGACTCTCCCGCGTTACCGTTAGCTTCCCTGTTAGCGCCCGACCCTATACGGAATTTGTAACTCATCGCTCGTGCACTCGCCTTAGCGCCGTGTTTTCCGGACATAACTCAGACTCGGCCACGCAGTAGCTCATTCGAACGATCTTCGCCATTCCCGCAAGACAAACCGCAGACCCAGGTGTAAGTCGGTGGAATTGTCTCTCAACGAGTAGAAATTTAGCAAGATTCCGACCATCCAGCAGAAATCCGCACAAGTCCGTTTCCGATGCGCAGTTTAATCAGGTTGTGAGCAAATCACATCGGCAATAAACCGACATCAGGATCAGCTGATTCTTGTTTGCCGGCCGAAACTAATTCAAGACGGGAACGATACTCAATGGAAGAAATTGGATTGTTAGTCACGCTCGAAGCACGCGCAGGTAAGGAGGCTGATGCCGAGGCATTTCTAAAGTCAGCTCAGCCACTCGCGCTGGATGAAAAAGGGACCTTGAAGTGGTATGCGATCAAGCGCGGACCGGGGAAGTTCGGCATCTTCGACACCTTCGCAAATGAATCCGGCCGCAATGCCCACTTGAGTGGCGACATTGCGAAGGCGTTGGGGGCGCGCGCCAGCGAATTGTTCGCGGTTCCTCCGCAGGTCGAAAAAGTAGAGATTCTCGCAAACACACCTTTAAAAGGCTGAGTGCAAGATTCAAGGAAAGTCAACATGAGTCAAATAGCCAGCAGCTTTAAAAAACAATCGTATGACGCCGCTGTAGCGAGAGTCGCCATGAAGCTAGAGGTCGCGCTCGTTCCAGTTTCGGACGTCGACCGTGCAAAGGAGTTTTACGCGAAGCTCGGGTGGCGGCTCGATGAGGACGTCGTTATGGGAGACGATTTTCGCGTCGTCCAGTTCACGCCGCCGGGTCAGGGTGCTCGATCTCGTTCGGCAAGGGAGTCACCGCAGCCGTTCCAGGCTCGTTCCGGGGAGGGCTGATCGTCTCGGATATTGAGGCGGCTCATAGGGAGATCGCGGCAAGGGGCATCCAGTCGAGTGAGGTGTTCCACGGCTCGCCGTTCTCGCCGGCAGGACGCATCACCGGCCCGGACCCCGAACGCCAGAGCTACCGCTCATACGTCTCCTTCGAAGATCCCGATGGTAACGCATGGATCGTGCAAGAGGTCACGTGCCGGCTGCCCGGTCGCATCGATCCCGCGACGACGAACTTTTCGTCCGCAAACGATTTGGCGAGCGCGATGCGACGCGCGGAAGCCGCTCACGGCGAGCACGAGAAGCGAAACGGGCAGCGCAACGCGAACTGGCAGGACTGGTACGCAGCGTACATGGCGGCGGAGCAAGTTGGGACCGAGCTGCCTAAGTGAACGACTAGCCGAACCAGATCTCTGAGCAATTACCCATTAGAACTTTATTCATCGAATTAGAAGGAGATTTGAAAATGCCATATGTGACGGTCGAAGATGAAAATTCAGGCGCCATCGAGCTTTGGTACGAGGGCCATGGCTCGGGCCAACCGGTTGTCCTGATCCACGGATATCCATTGAGTGGGACTTCGTGGGAAAAGCAAGTATCCGTGCTGCTGGCTGCTGGTTACAAGGTCATCACCTACGACCGCAGAGGCTTCGGCAAATCGAGCCAGCCAACCGTAGGCTACAACTACGACACGTTTGCAGAAGACCTTCACACGCTGGTCACCCACCTTAAGCTGCGGGATTTCATCATGGTCGGCTTCTCCATGGGAGGAGGCGAGGTAGCCCGATACCTGGGGAAGTACGGTTCCAAGGGTGTGAGCAAAGCCGTGATCATCTCCGGGGTCCCGCCGTACTTGCTCAAGATGGCCGACAACCCGGAGGGCGTGGATGGCAGCGTGTTTGCCGGGATCGAAAAAGCCGTAGCCGACGACCGCTATGCATTCCTCAGCGGCTTCTTCCAGAATTTCTACAACACCGACGTATTCCTGGGAAAGTGTGTCAGCGAGCAGGCGGTTCAGGCCAACTGGAACATCGCTGCCGGCGCGTCCGCTACCGCGAGCCTGGCGTGCGTCCGAACCTGGCATGAAGACTTCCGCGAAGACTTGGCGAGCATCGATGTGCCCACGCTCGTGATTCACGGTGATGCCGACCGCGTCCTGCCGATCACGGCGACGCGATTGCGCACCGCTAGGCTGATCAGAGGCGCGCGCCTGCGGGTCGTGAAGGACGGTCCGCACTGCATTCCATGGACACATGCGGAAGATGTAAACGCAGAATTGCTCAGCTTCCTGGGCGAGAAAACCTGCAATCTGCAGAGGGAAGTTGCCTAGGCTCGCAGCCGAACTGATCGGGACACGCGACGCCCAAAAAGTCTGTTAAGGAGAACTTACATGAAATTCAACACATTATTTTACCCCGTCAAAGCCTGTAGCGCGAGTCTCGTAAAAAGACGCCCGCTATTATATGCCGCAACGGTCGTTATGCTGGCGGCGCAGGTAATTCCAAACATCGCCTGGGCTCAGGGGCAACCAGCTCCACCGCTTTCCGGCGTTCTGGGAAAGATCCAGTCATTTACCGGCAACTCGCTCGACGTTGCGACAGCTTCAGGAGTAGCCCACGTCAGGGTCACGCAGCCCCTCGCAACCTACAAGCAGATACCGTCGGATTTGAGCCATGTCGCCTCAACCTCTTATGTCGGCGTGGCATCCGTGCAGCAGGCGGACGGCACAGAACTCGCGAAGCAGGTCATCATCTTTCCCAAGGAGCTGCGCGGGGCGGCGGAAGGTAGTGTTCTGACGGATGCGCCGGGCGCAACCACTCACAGCAGAATGACAAAGGGCTCCCTCGCTAAGCCTGCGGTTACGCACTCCCGCATGACGAACGGCTCGGTAGAGAAGGGCGGCGCGAGCAGTCTGGTGGTTCGATATCAGGACGGCTCGCAGACGATTTCAATACCTGCCAGTGTTCCGGTTACGCTAGTAGCAAAAGAACCAGTGACCTTGGGTGCCGGCGATATCATCTATGCACCGACCGAGAAGCTGCCGGATGGGACGCTGACCACGAACAGAATCTTTCAATTCGTGGCCGCATCCACCAGCAACGCGCAGTAGCGCCTGGAAATGAGCTGTTCCACAGGTCCAGGTAAGGAAGCGATCTCCACGAGCACGCTACCGGAACAGCCGGGCGTGCTCGTGGCCAAGAGGCATCATCTCCTGGTGCGCTGGAGTCACTGGCTGAATGTGCCGATCCTTATCGGCCTCATTTTGAGCGGCATCTCTATTTACTGGAGTTCGCCGATCTATCAGCACAAGCCAGATCCGCTTACCGGAAACTTCGATGTGGCGGCGGATATTGGCATCTGGATATGCGCCCATGTGCCCTGGCTGCATCACTACAATAGCCCGCCCGATTGGATTTATAACCATATGAGCCTCGGGCCGGGTATGTTGGCTCTCGCTTTGCGCCTCCATTGGCTGTGCGCGTACGCATTCATGCTGAATGGTGCGGTGTACGTCGCAGGGTTGATCACAGGAGCGGGGTGGCGAGGATTACTGCCCCGCCGGACCAATCTGCTTGACGCGTTCAGGATGTTCCGGTACTACATAGGATTTCCGTTGGCCAAACTAGCGCGCCGCCAATGGCCGCATCCTAGTTTCAACACAAAGTACAACGCGCTCCAGCGCGCAGCGTATTTCTCTGTTCCGCTCGCCGGTTGCCTTTCAGTCGCTACAGGATGGGCGATTCACAAGCCCATGCAGTTCCATTCGTTGGCTGCGATCTTTGGTGGATTCGATGCGGCGCACGTTTGGCATTTCTGGCTCATGTGGGTCTTCATCCTTTTCGTCGTACCCCATGTGATTCTGGTTTTCGCCGACGGGTGGGATACGTTTCGCGGCATGATCGTGACCGCCACTAAGCCGGCCCAGCCGATCGAGAAAAGCACAGCTTCGGCCAGCGTGCTCGCTCAGGTGATCGTGAGCGAGGTGGCCGATCACTTACCACTGCACCGGCAGGTGAAGATGTTCGGCCGCTTCGGCGTTGAGTTATCGGATCAGACTTTATGCGGCTGGTTGCGGCAAAGCGCAGATTTGCTGGAACCGCTGTATGAACGAGCCAAGGGATTCGTTTTGTCCTCCAAGGTGGTGGGTACGGATGACACGCCGGTGAAGGTTTTGGACCGCACGCTTCCGCATACGCGCAAAGGCAGGTTTTGGCCGTATGTGGGCGACCGCGACCATCGAGCGGTGGTTTACGATTACACGCCCACACGAGAACGAGCCGGGCCGGAGAAGTTTCTAGCGGGATACGAAGGCTATTTACAACTGGATGCCTATCCGGCTTATGACGCCTTCTTTTTGGAGCCGGAGCGAGGCTTGGTTGAAGTAGGCTGTCGGGCCCATGCAAGACGGCATGCGTTTCAAGCGCGCGATACCGATCCGGCGCACATGGGGGCGGTACTGGCCTACATCGGGCAACTCTATGCGGTGGAGAAGCGCGCCCGCAAAGCTGGAATCGAAGGCGAGGATTTGCGTTTGCTGCGGCACGAGGCTGCCGGTCCGGTCATTAGCGAGCTGCATGCTTACGTTGCTGCCCAGGAGCGAAGCCGGCCAAGCCGTGGCCTACATTTTGAAGAACTGGGTGGCGCTCACGCGCTATCTCGATGACGGTGACCTGCCGATTGATAACAATCGAACCGAACGCTCGCTGCGCGGCATCGCAGTGGGTCGAAACAACTGGACGTTCCTGGGCAGTGATCGTGGAGGAAAAACTATGGCCATCCTGCGCAGCTTTGTTAGCTCCTGTGAGCTGAACCAAGTCGATCCGTTTGCCTGGTTCCGCGACGTGCTTGCCCGCATCTCCACGATTTCCATCCAGAAATTAGACCAACTGCTCCCGCACAACTGGGCCGCTGCCCAGCGTGCTTAACACAATCTCGAATATAAACGCAACCCGTTCTAAGTCGCTATTTCCGGTGTTCACGGGATGCTTACCGATCTGTTGTGGCTTTGTACAGAGCTTGAATTAACGAGACCGGTCATAGTGGGACATAGCATGGGGGGAATGTCGCTTTGGAACTGGCAGCCCGATATCCAGATATCCCTTCTTCTCTTGTAATGATCGATTCAGTGATGCCTCCTCCGCGGGCATCGCTCGATACTGTGCACCCGCTCATTGAAGCATTGCTGGAACCGCATTACATTGCCGCATATCGGCAGGCACTCTCATCTCTGTGCCTTGCAACAGACAAACGATCGGCACGATTAATCTCCTCGCTACAAGTTCGGCAGCACGTCCCAGCATCGGCAGTTCCAAATCACACCCTTAATTATGATGCTGCCCCGACTGCAAGGGGTTGTCGTATGCCAATCGCGTACATCTTGTCGACTATGCCTTTTCTCGACCTACCCCGCTTTCAAAGTCTCACACCTCAACTTGTGATCGCTCGCACACTGGGGTCGGGACACTTCTCACCAATCGAGGTACCCGACCAAGTCAATGCTATGATCGCCCGATTCATCATGGTCAATTGAGTGGCACCGCCACCGTTTGAACAGGCCGCAAGAATGGCTTCCTTCAACAACTGGTGATGAGTCTTAGTTCGCAGGCTGATCTTTCATCGCGAATTGTAGGTCGATCGACCCATCTGTCTGATTACCGGGATATGATTGCTTCCGAGCGAATTGTCGCCAGCCTGGAGGTTGGCATCGAAATAACGGCTCTGCGACTCCCGGAGCAGGTGTCTGGGACATAGATCGGCCCCGGTCGCCAAGCGTTTACCAAGGCCTTGCCAAGATTTGTTGGTTTGACCAGAACACCTTCGGACTGCGGTCTTGAACCCCGTTTGTCGTAGAATTCCAGGAGCTTGCACCGGTTCGGGAGGATCATGCAGCCGACTATTCTCGCAGTATCGCTTGCATTTTCGGGTACCGCCTTGTCGATGTCCGCCGCCGGGCTCGCGCTGCTAGCGATTGGGCTGTTGGCCGCGAAGAACGCTATCGCCCAGGCTCGCGGCATCGACAAGATCGTAGGCCTCACCCACTTGTGCTTTGCCGTTCCGTTGGCGGTCTTCGGCGCAGAACATCTTTCCAGCTCACAGGCCCTGCTGGCCGCGGTGCCGTCGTATATGCCTTGGCGTATGTTTTGGGTGTATTTCGTTGGCTTCGCCCTGATTGCCGCATCGCTCAGCATCGCCACCAAGCGTCAGGTGCGGTGGTCCGGCGTGCTGTTCGGTGCCATGATGTTCCTCTTCGTGGCAATGTTGCATCTCCCGGGAGCAGTCAAAGCTGGCGGCCGGATCCCATGGACGATCGTTGTCCGCGAAATGTCGTTCGGCGGCGCCGGCTGGGTTTTGGCGGGAACTGCGATGGACGAGGATCACTATCGGCAGGGTGAGAATCTTATCACTGTGGGCCGCGTGCCGATCGCGATCGCGGCGCTCTTTTTCGGCGTTCAGCACTTTCTGCATCCGCTGGGACTTCCCGGAGTTCCGCTCGTGAAACAGATGCCCTCGTGGATTCCGGTTCGCGCCCTCATCGGCTATGTGACGGGCGCATTTCTGACGGTTGCCGGGGGCTGCTTTCTGCTGGCGAGGAAAACGCGCATGGCGGCCACATATCTGGGCGCCTGGATTTTGCTCCTCGTTGTGGTGATCTATGGGCCTGTCCTGATTGGGGCGCTAGCAGACCCGAGTACCAGCGTGCAGGTCGAGGGGCTCAACTACTTCGCCGACACGCTTCTGTTTGGTGGAGCGATTCTCTCGCTCGCCAACATCCATCGGAAGTAGCCGGCAGTCGTCCGGGAACGTGTGCGGATGACCGACAAATCTGCTCAGAGCCATTCGTAAACGCTGCGCCGTTAGAGAGGAACGCAGGTATTCCTCCAAAAGAATCACCGAACTCGCGGCAGGTCTAAAATCAGTCCGTCAGCCCTTTGGCCTTCTTCCCTAACGCCGCGAAGGCAGCATGAAAGACCTCGTCGGGTATCAACTCCGGCGTGAGCAGCCTTTGGAAAACAAGGGCCTTCGGTCAGGGCGTGTATCACGCGCACAAGCTGATCCGCCGGCATGGGAAGATCTTCTTCTTTGGTGACAGAGCGAAGCCATTCTTCGCCCAGAGCATAACTTTGGGCCGTGAACTCGGCAACCTTGGCGCGCAATTCCTCATGCGTGAGCGCATAGGCCAAACCGGTCAGGCGACCGACTGCGGCCGCCCTTCGGTCCGGGATGGCGGCGAGTGTGGCGTCCGCCAGGGCAGGCAGGATTTCGGGCAAGGTCGCGTTGGGCTGCACTTTGGGCTTGATCGGAGCCCAATAGGTCTGTCGAAGCGCGAGAAACAGTTCATCGCGGTTCTTGAAGTTGCCGTAGATCGCTCCGGTCGTCATCCCGGCCCGCTCAGCAATGGCGTCCAGAGTGGTGTGCTCGTAACCCTTTTCACGAATCAATTCGCGTGCCGCCTCCATCAACTTCGCGCGGGTGCGGTCGCGCTTGTCACCCTTGGGCTGCCGACGAGGTGATTCCAGTTCTGGTGCCATCTGCCCGATTTTATATTATTGTTATTTTATAGTATTGTTATCTTTATGAAAGACGCCGTGCAGCAGATCGTGGATTCGGGGCAGCTTGCGGGAGCCGCAACCCTCGTTTGGAAGAACGGAGCGGCCCTGACCAAATGCTTCGGTTGGCGGGATATCGAACATAAGGAGCCCGTCGAGAGGGACACCATCTTCAGAATCGCCTCGATGACCAAGCCGATTACCTTTGTCGCGGCGCTCATGTTGGTGGATGAGGGCCGTATTGCGTTGAACGATCCGATTGTTCGCTTCGCGCCGGAGTTCTCGCAAATGCGCGTGCTCCGGTCTCCTGACGGGCCTCTGAACGAAACGGTCCCGCGGAGCGGCTCATTACCTTCGAAGACCTGCTGACGCATGGGGCTGGCCTGACATATGCGGATTTTCATCGGGGGCCGATCTCGCAGGCGTACCGCGAGGCGCTCGGCGGCGATATCGACAGTGAGATTACGCCCGACGACTGGATCGCGAGACTCTCTCAGTTGCCCTTGATCCACCAACCCGGAACGATGATGTCGTACGGCCGCGCGACCGACCTGCTCGGGTTGCTGATCGCCCGCATCGAAGGAGAGGCGCTGGGAGCCGTGCTCAAGCGGCGCATTTTCGACCCACTGGGCCTGAAGGACACCAGTTTCATGGTCCCTCCTGATAAACGGAATAGGCGTGCGGCCGCTTACAGCTTTAACGACGAAGGGAAGTTGATCAAACGAACCACCTGGAGCGGAGTTGTGGCCGAGGAACGGCCGGTGGAAATGGGCTATGAATCGGGCGGCCAAGGGCTGTGGTCCACCGTGGATGACTATCTACGTTTCGCGCGGTTGTTCCTGGGCGATGGCTCGGTGGATGGGGTGCGTTTGTTGCGCCCGGAAACGCTGGCGCGAATGACGACAAACCAACTGACAGAGGCCCAGCGGGCGAACTCTGGATGGCTGGGACGGAAACCCTTCGCAGTTGGGCGAGGATTCGGTTTGGGTGTATCGGTGGTACTGGAGACTGACTCCAACGATCTCATGCGACGCGCCGGCGTGGGAACAGTCAGTTGGCCGGGAGCGTACGGCGGGTGGTGGCAGGCTGACCCAGCCGATGGATCGGTCCTCATTTTCCTGGCCCACAATATGGTCGACTTGACGGAGATGGCAAAGGGCATCGGGCTTGGTATCTGGGCTGCAATCGATGCTTTTCAAAAGTCGGCAGCCAACTCCGAAGGCTGACGATTCTACTTCAGCCTGAACCTCGGCGACGTCGGAACGACCGGCTGCAGCTGAGTGACACGGAAACGGAAAGCCCCGCCCTGGTCGCCAAGGGACGGGTAATGCGTCCCTTGCGATTGCGGTTCGATGCCGATTTTGTCGTTCACAGCGAATCGGAGCTTCTGCTTGCAGCCGAGGTAATGTTCCGTCGTCTGGATGGAGACGTGGCCGAGGAGAAACTGGATCTGGTCGAGCTCGCCGCCGGCCAAGTGACAGAGACGCGCACAGGTGCGTCGCAGATCGTGGGGCGCCAGCTTATCTATTCCGGCAGCCTCGGCCGCTCTCTTGACGATCTCCCAAAGCACCTTCGGCGTCATGCCCTCGCCCCAGATCTTTCCTGACTTGTTGATTGCTCGAAACAGACAGCCGTCCTTGATTCCACTCACTTCGGTCCAGCGATCGAGGGCCTCTTTCACCCAGAGTGGAATGGGTACCGTTCGAATATGTCCGGCCTTTCCATGGAGGTCGGCGATCACCCAGTGCTCTTCTCGGAGTTGTATGGACGCGGCCGAAAGGGCGAGGAGTTCACCCCGCCTCAATCCACAACCAATCAGAAGAGCAAGGATGGCATAGTTGCGTTTGCTCCTAAGACTATCGCCCTGGGAGTTCAGCAGCAGCGAGCGGCCCTGATCGGCGGTGAGCCAGTTTCCCAGTCGCACGCCGATTCGGCGTACGCCCTTGACTCGGCGGGTGCCGGCGGCAAGTTCTGGACTGAGCAAGCCGGAATCAGCTGCCTGGTACGCCACACGCCTGACCGCGGCCAGGCGGAGGTTGATCGTTGTTGGAGCGAGGTGCCGTCGTTCCAAGTGGATTCGGTATCGAAGAACAACCGTGCGATTGAAAGCAAGTCGTGGTTCCGAGCAGTACCAGTCGACGAACTCGTTGATTGCATGATCGTAGGTTCTGTGGCCGCTTTTCGAAGCCAGGCTGTTCAGTACGGCAGACTTCGTCTGTTCAAGATCGGGTAGTGCAAGAGATCGCTTTGGTGGTCTCCTCATTCTACGGTGTTTGGGCATTCTGAGCGGCCTCCTGCGCCGCCTTCAGTCAGAATGCCCGCATGGTCCACCCTTCGCCGTTGATCGCGATCTATGCGGCAACTGAGTTCAGTTTCCGGTAAAGCGCGTGATCCAGGAGCAAACCGCAGAAACGGATCAGATAGGATGGCCGCGTGAAGCGCTTGATGGTTTCCATTGCGTTTGCGATTGGCTCCACCCCCGGCATCGGACAGATAGTCCACATGCATGGCGAGTCCACGGAAAGGCCTGCCAAGGCTCTACCGCCGCCAGTGATGATTCCTGGTGTGGGAAACAGCCATTTCGCGATCACAACTTCTTCGCCGCAAGCGCAGGTTTGGTTTGACCAGGGTCTCTCACTGTTGCACTGCTTTTGGGATTTTGAGGCGTTGCGAGCATTCCGGGAGTCGGCGCAGCTAGACCCGGCCTGCGCCATGTGCCAGTGGGGCATTTATCGAGCGATGGAGTTCGGAGGAAGCGCGGCCGATCAGTTGAAACTGGTCGTGACCAGGATGAAGGAGTTGGCACCCGGAGCCTCAGATCATGAGCAGCGGTACATACGAAGCGTCGTCGAAGGCTTCGGAAAGAAAGGCGAGGAAGCGTCGCAAGCATATCAGCGCGAGATGGAATCAATCATCTACAGGTATCCCGATGATCTGGACGCGAAATTACTTCTCGCGCTGTCGCTGGAGAATGGCTTCGACGACAAGGGTGACCCGCGGCCAGGCGAGCTCTACTCCATTGGAATCCTGCGCGATATTCTCCGCGACCATCCTGATAACGCGGCAGCCAATCACTATTGGATTCACGCGGTAGAAGCAGGCGAACACCCGGAGTGGGCTCTGGAAAGCGCGGAAAAGTTGGGACGTTTAGCACCGGGTTCCGGCCACATGGTGCACATGCCGGGACATATCTTTTATCGGACGGGCGACTATGAGCGTGCGCGGAAGAGTTTTCTCGATTCGATCCAGGTGGACGAAGCGTACATGCGCGCCCAGAAAATGGAACCGGAGGATGACCGGAATTACGCCCACAACTTGAGCTATCTGATCGCCAATTCCGCCGAGGAAGGGCGGGCCAGAGAGGCATTCGAATACGCGGCCCGGCTGGAACCGCTGGCGCATTCGGCTACAGACGCCAGCCATCCAGGAATGATCGTATTCTATGTGATTCAGGTCGGCGGAACCAGGCCGCGCCTTGCCATTCGGTTCGGCGAGTGGAAAGAGGCAATCGACCATCCGGCGGACTTTGGAATTCCTGAAAATCAGCTGCCGGCCGCTGCCAGAGCCCTTCGGGATGGAATGGTGATCTACGCGAAGGCAATGCAGTCACTCGAACGCGACGACGTCGATGGAGGTGCGCGGGAGAGCGATGAACTGGACGCATTGCTTTGGCGCTTCACGCGGGATCGGGACCAGACAGACAGAACAGCCCAGCGAGTCTGGGAGATTCTGGGCGTGGCCTCGAAGGAACTTGCGGGTAACGTGGCCAGCCACCGCGGAAACTATGAATGCGCGAAGAAATTGCTGAAAGAGGCGGTGGAAACGGAGAAGAAGCTGGGCTACAGTGAACCGCCGCTTTACTCGAGGCCATCTTTGGAGTCGCTGGGGTATGCGGCGATCCGGGCCGGCCAATGGGAAGCAGCGCGGAACGCATTCCGGCAAGTGCTCGTGTTAAGGCCAAAATCTGGTTTTGGGTACTACGGCATTGCACTGGCTTACGACAAAGAAGGGAATCGAAGCGCGGCGGCCAAGGCATATCAGGACTTTCTAGCGTCGTGGCCGCACGCAGATGAGGATCTAGCAATGGTTCGGGCAGCCCGAGCGGCTATGGCCCGGTTGAATGCAAGATCGCAATAGTCGTAGCATTTTTTAGATACAGCCAGGATCGTCGGCCATCCGGAAAATGCTCGCAGTTGCTTCCGACAATGCTCGAAATAGCGCGTAACCGGCAATCGCGTAGTAAAGCTTTACGGCTGCTTCGCGGATGTCCTCTAAGCGCTAAAACCAGATCACACGCGTCCTCCTCATCGCCGGGAAAAGCGCCTGGAGGTCTGACACTTCCTGCCATCACCCGACAGCAATACGTGTTGCCAGCCCGGATAGCGCATACATCCAGATCACGAGCGAGATGATGGAGACCAGAGTCGTCATCGAGATGGTGGATGCTACCATCATTTCCTCGCAGTGATACTCTCCCGCAAGAATGTAGACAGTCTTGGCCGTGGGCACCGCAGCGCAGACCACGGCCGCAATGGTGTAGAGAGGGTCGAGCCCCAAGGACACGCTCAATCCGTATACGATCAGCGGCATGATGACGAGCTTGACGGCCGAGAGCAGCGAAGATCGTCCGGCATTGGCGCGCAATCCATCGATCGACAGCCCCAGCCCGATGGCGAACAAAGCACACGGCGTGAGCGCATCGGCGAAGATGCCCAAATAAGTTACGACCGGTCCCGGCATGCGAAGATCGAGGACTGACAAAAGCATTCCGATCAGGGTTGATATGACCAGCGGGTTCAGCACGATATGCCTGACTGTGGCCATCGGTGGCGTGCGTGAGCCACGCACATCCCGTTGATCAAGTTCAAGCAAGATCACGGTTGTTGGAAACATCACAACAGCGACGAATACCGTGGCGACCGCAGCCGGCAACACGGCGCGCTGACCATAGATCGCCTGCAGGACCGGCAAGGCGACGAAACCAGTATTGGTCATCGATGCCGCCATGCCATGCATCGTTCGGCTTGCGAGACTGCGGGAAACATACATGCTCATAATGCCGAGCACGAGCATGAAGCAGAGGAGGGAGCCACCACCAAAGGCAACAAGAAAGCGCCAATTGATCAGCGAATGACCTGGTTCTTGTGCGATTGTGACGATCAGCAATGCCGGCATTGCGATGTTGTAGGCGAAACGAATCAGTGCCTCAGACAAGGCCCGCGACAGATAACCCGTACAGCCAACGATCCAGCCAGTTACGATCACCGCAAATACGGGCAGGATAAGATCAGCGATCCGCATCGAGGTGCCTCAGATTGATCTTTTGACAATCCATGGAGGGTAACATGCAGTCAACGGCACTAGGACTTGCGGCTCTGTTCGGTTGACCTTTTGTGCTCTGGCAGTCTGCTGAAAACCCGTATGAGCCGAAAACTCGACCGGACTATTGGAACAACGGCTAGACCACGGAAGGCATGTGGGCTCTTCTGCATCTGGCTTTCTCAAGACTGAACTTGCATCGAGTGTGGCAGCCTGTGACGTCCGGAGCCATGCCTCGTATCCCGTAACGGAAAAGCTGGGTATGCGACGGGAGGCACTCTTCAAGAAAGATGTCCTGCAGAAGGGCGAACGGCGAGATTCCTATCTGTATGCCGCCTTAGCGGAAGAATGGGATTCGGCTTCACGTGCCTAAGTCCGCAAAAAGCGCCGAGCCCGAAATAGCAGGGCTCGTCGAGCGGCCATCGTGCTGTCACCCAACATAGAACTATACTTCGCCGTTACTCAGACCAACGAAGCGAAGCCAATGATCGTCGTTCGGGAACAATCCGGCAACAATGCGGATGCGGGACCATTCGACCACCACTGACGCGCCGGCGCGTTCTCCGAGTTCGACATAGGGCAGCGTTAATCGGGACTTGACGGCTAGTGACGGATGGCCGCGGAAATTCGGAATCGAACCGCAGATAGCTGTCCGATTTCGCGACGATTCTTGCCGAAAGTGGACACCTGGTGGACAGTTCCCGCTGCGCGGCAAACCGCTAAATATTGGGTAGCACAGCGAGTTAAAAGTGAAGATGGTCGGAAGAATGCGCCCGTAGAAATGCGCCGATGGTAACGCTTTGGCAGGCTTTGCGGTTCGGGATTCGCATGGCCTACAACATGCTAGGGGATTCTTAAATGTTCCGATCCATTGCACGCATCGTGGTTCCTGTTGGCATCGTATCTCTTTCCGCCTTGGCGTTGGCCAACGCCCAAATCTCGCCGAGCCTGCCCAATCCGACCACGGCGCCGAATCCGCTGACGAAGACGATATCCATTTTTCGTAGCAATATGCAGGACAAGATCATGAAGTCGGCGGACGAGATGCCAGAGTCCAAGTACAGCTACCGGCCGACGAAGGACGTTCGGTCGTTTGCCGAGATCCTGAATCATGTGGCGGCTATATCCTACGTTTTGTGTTCAAACGTCATGGGTGAAGCGACCCCCGCCACGGCTGCCGCGAAGGGTTCGAAGACCGAGATCATGGCCTACCTCAAAGGCGCGTTCGACTACTGCGATGGCGTGTACTCCGGGTTCACCGATGCGCACCTCAATGACCCGGCGGACTTCTGGGGCCACAAGACGAACAAGATCTTCATCTCGACGCAAGTCGCAAATCATGACGCCTTGCATTACGGCAATCTCGTCACGTATCTGCGCCTCAATGGCCTTGTGCCGTCCGGGGGCTGGTTTTGATCGCGCAGCGGCGCGCGGGCCGCCACGCAGGTCTAGCAAAAGAGGGCTCTGAGCGAAGTCATGAGAGTGAAAATCCGGGGAGCCGCGAAGGCGTTGGCGGTTGCTGTCACATCGTGCGTAAGCATGATCCCGGCTACGGCACATAAGGAGGCGCAATCTACTGCGCAGACCGTTGCTGCAGCGACGAAAGATGGCCGCGCTGAAATTGATGCGCATGTGGCGGAATGGTTGAAAGAGAGCGATGTGCCAAGCGTAGCGATGGCATATATCCAAGGTCGAAAAGTGGCGTGGACTGAGGTGTATGGAGAGCAGAGTCCGGGAGTCGCGGCGACTGAAAAAACCCTGTACAACGTTGCGTCTCTGACAAAGCCAATAACGGCGGAGACAATACTGCGACTCGCGTCTGCGAGAAAACTCTCGTTGGATGAATCGATGTCGCAGATCTGGGTCGACCCGGATATAAGGGATGATCCTTACAGCAAATTGTTGACTCCGCGGTTGTGCTTGTCGCACCAGACTGGATTTGCGAACGGGCGGCGAATGACGGGGGAGTACTAAAGATCAGATGGAAACCCGGAATGCAAACCGGATATTCCGGTGAAGGATACAACTATGTTGGCGCGTTTGCCGAAAGGAAGTTCGCAAGGCCTTTTGATGCGCTGGCGCAGGAGATGGTGCTCGATCCGATCGGCATGGAGGAGACCTCGTACACAGCGAAGGATTGGTATTCGGGGCGGTTGGCAGTGCCCCATGGGCCCAAGGCAGAAAAACCTATCGACCCGGTCGCAAAAAAATGGAATGCCGCGGACCTGTTGCGGACCACGATTGGCGACTATGCCAAGTTCGTGGTGAGCGTGATGCGCGACGAGGGCCTGACGGAGGCAATTGCTGCAGAACGAGCAACCATCACACGAGATACGGTGAAGCCGGAAGATTTGGAAAAAGCATGCCGAGAAGCTGGAGAGGTGGGTCAATGCACGGTGACGGCCGGCATGGGTTTGGGATGGGAGGTAGAAATCATGAATCGAGTGAAGATTCTGGATCACGACGGCTCTGATTGGGGAGTGAAAACTATGGCCATGTTCGTTCCGTCGCAAGGAATCGGAGTAGTAGTTTTACCAATGGAGAAAATGGAACGCAGGTCATCCGAAACGTCGTGAAGGCCCTTTACCCGAACAAGCTATATGTCGAGAGGATGTAAGCAGTGAAACGAGCCTGCGAGCCAGACGTGCATTCTCGCGAGTTGCTTTGATTGCCATGCGGGACCGGCCTTTGGCTGCTTCAGGAGCGAGGCCCGAAGATGCTGGTGTGCCTCCCGGAGAGAATCTATCCTAGTGTGGCTAGCAGTTAGTCGGCCATCCGGACAAAACTCCATCCTCGGACCTGATAAATCGTGTGTAGTCGCCAAGGGTTTAGGAACTGAGATCAAGGCGGTCCGCAAATTGGGACTGTGAAACCGGGTTATCGCCGACTTGAAACCTGCAGCGGTTTGCGGATCGGTCCGGGCTCTCAATGGACGAGAACCCTACTTTTTGGCCGGTGAGCCGAACGTCGGTAAACGCTGCGCCGTCATGATTTAAGTCGACCCAAAGGTATTCCACTATCCGGATTGCGTGTATCCTGGCACAAATCCAGAACCATGGTCAGCTATCCGTAAACAGTTCCTTATTAAAGACGAAAGTCGCTGATGCGCCTGGGCGGCGGCTATGCCGTTTGGTGCTTAGCGTCGCCTTGTCCGGCGGGATTACATAACGAAGCAGTCAACGACTGAGCGGCGGCCCGCATTTGGAACGCTTCACGTCTGACTGTAAAGCTTTTCGAGCGGAATTGGGATGTCGTCTTCTCCCTCGGCTTTGATGTAAACGGGCGCAAGATCACGATCACCTTTTTTATAGAAGTAGGCGACCCGAAAAGTATAAAAGCCTTTCAGCAAGGGCAGAACAAAGTTCGCGCCGCCTGAATCAAAGTGGTCACCGATGACTCGAACGCCCCCCACAAAAACCTTCGAATGGCCGCTGTCGCTCAACTCGAGATGTAATGGCCCGGTGCGTCGATTTTGAGAAAACCTTCGAGAATACAGGCAAAGGTCGCGTCCCGAGGCAGTTTGGAAACGTCAAAATCCCGACCGGCACGACCCATACGATTAGGCTTCAGCGCCGAAACGTCGGGCGGGGCATCCCATTGGGCATCCCATTGGCCCTCATTGAGCGCAAACCGAAGGCCGCCAGGCGCCATTCCCTGTTCCAATCGCTCGAGACCCCGAAGAGCTGGCCCGATCTTGAAATCTCCACTTGCGAGTGCGTCGTATTGCTCACGAACACAGAACGATTTGATCCTGAGCGTGGTGTCCTTCGACAATGTGAACCGGTTGTGCGTCAGGAACGGCTGTGACTGCAGTCTGGGTTCCGAGCCGTCCAGCGTGTAACGGATGTAGGATGCGGCGTTCCTTTGATAACAGAAGACTTCGAATGGCCTATCTTTCAGGGCGATTCCATTCATGGGCTTAAAGCCAATCCCGTTGGCGTAGTAGCCGCCATAGCAGAACTTAATGCCGTCCCAGAATCCCTTGATCCAGGTCGTGAGGTGAGTCTTGTTGGGGTATATAGTGCACCTCCACGTAAGATCGGCAGGCGCTTCTGCCCGCAAGGTTTTTCCGAACCGATCGATGCCCATTTCGTGCAGCACAACCCTCCCGAGGACCAAAAAAAAATTTTTGTTTTGTTCCGATCGCCCAATCTCGTGTCCGGTACGCAACGTTGGCGTAGCCGCAACATCACGAATAGCTGTATGGCGCCCTTGGCGTGGTACTAGTCAGTGCAGTCGATCGTTGCCGGTTGAGACCGATACCGGAGCGCGGCTTAGGATGCCAGAACGCTCACCTTCGTATGGATCTGCTCTGCATAAAGGGCTCCAAGAGTGGTGGAGCGAGTGCGCCCTCGAAAACACCCTCCATTGGGCTCCTAAACCGGGATGTGCCTTCAAGTAGGTCACGTATAACGGCGCAGCGTCACGAATCGTGTCCAGTTGGTCGGCAAGCCAGAAAGTGACCCTGATTTCCTTGTGCTCGTGAGACCGGGTTACCGCCGAATGATCCATTCGGAATGTGGATTCCCAGTGTCAGTTGGCTGAAACCGCCCGCGTTGGGATCTGATTTGCCAGTACCGCGTGGGGACGATCTACCTTTTCGGAGGATTGATCATGATGTGCGCACCAGCGGTCCCTGGGAACATCAGCCATGGCGCGTTATCGCTCGGCTTCGTAGATAATCCGGTAGACTCAGGTGTGGCGAAAGGGACGTAAATGACCCACCGGAGATAGGCGTCCGTCACCTTCCCGCTACTGACGTCGAAGCCGGTCCCGCTGAGTATATAGAGGGCTCGAGGCTCTCGTGGCAGCGAGAGTTTTCCTTCGGCGACCTCCTTCCACCGGATTTCATTACGCTTCTGCCCGGTGACTTTTTGAGCCAGAAGCTCACGACCTCTCGCCATGTACGGCTCTAGGTCCCGGTGATAACAGGCGGCGCTAAACGAAGTTTTGCTCGGGTCGTTCGCAAGACAGATGAGCTCGTTCTTGCCCTCACGAAGCCTAACCAGCTCGCCTCGAGCGTTGTAACCCAAAACAGCAGCGCCATCACGGAGATCCGACGGCGCGGCGAGTGTGGCAGCGGTAATTTGAGTCTCTGGAGATGGCAGATCGGCGGCGGCCAGAGTGACCGCCAGGAGAACACCGCAAACGATAATCGTCAGTTTCATATGTCGGATCCTCGCGCTCCAAGGTCCTTACTTTGCTGGTGGGTGACGGCAGCAGCAACAATGTATCGCACTCACCTTATCATCCGCCTCAGCCCTGAACCACTGCGAGCTGATTCGCGGAGAATGGCCTTACTGTGGCCGGTCTCGGCGTCGCTGATTCTCATTTCGATGAAACCCTACTTTTCAGCGAGTCAGTTAAACATGGGACTACTCCGTGCGCGGCCGCAAAGGCGGCGTTAGCACGCTCGTTGTTGCCGAATGGTCTCAACTGCTGCCAAAAGGTGCGACAGTTCTCGACATCGGATCCGGAACTGGTGTGCCGATTTCAGAAACTTTAATCAAGCGCGGGCTCGGTATATGCGAAATCGACGCGTCGTCCAGCATGGTCGCCGAAGAACATCAGGCGACGATTCAGGGCATCTACAAATCATACTGATCCAATCTGGAACACCGGTACAGCCTTGAAAACTGTTGGCGCACGGCGCTGCACTGGTCTCGCAAGCATTACGAAAATAAATTTCGTCCTGGTATTGACAAAAATGACGGGCAAACTTCTATAGAGACGTTGTCGCCGAACGCCACACCTCGGCGGCTCGTTGATTGTCTTGGAGGTGCCGTGACGCCGCGCTTCATCGATACACTTAGTTGAGCGTTTGTATGAGCTTCCTCTCACTGAGCGCCCAATAATCAGGCGGAAATTTCGATGATTCCTCAGCTACCTCTTCGAGACTTCGGACTGCAGAACATTCCGGCAGTACCGTATCTGCTCACTTTCTCGGAGCCCTTGTTGACTCTGTTTCGTCTCGCTCGAAGGGCGCTTGAAGTCCAACCAGCGAAAGATGGACTGTCGAACAGGTATACGATCGGTGCACAAACGGGCACTGCATATGAATTCCTCTTTGGCTCTTCTGCAGCGCAGGACCTGGCGCGGGCAACAAACGATCTAGAAGAAATTCTCGTCAAGGGTTTCGAAGGTGTCAGAGACGCCGCTCTTCGGCGCAGCGTTTCGGCATCAAGAGTTTCCAGCGCTACTCAAGGTCCCCTGTGGACGGGTCTTTCGCTAGAGAAGCCAGAAGATTTCTCAATTAGCTGGACGAATTTCGAGAACATTTATCAGAATGCGCAGTCTCTGCTTCCTGGGTGGGCGAACACCTTAGCATCGCTTGACGAGGCGGACCAACGATTTTGGCCAACGATAGCGAACTACGGAATAGCCTATAACCTAATTGTCTTGCAATTGGTGACCAGCGCGAAGGCGGCTGCTTTGAAACCGCTGTTCGGAGACATGTGGAGCTTCGGCGGCTTGGATACCATGCAGAGCGAGGGTAGACTTTATGCCATCGATCTCAGCATTTTCGGCGAGTTTGGTCCGGTCACAGTCGACGGCTGGACACGCTTCACTCCTGCAACGATCACGCTCTTGGAACAAAATGCAGCCACGAAGGCATTGAAGCCTCTCGCCGTACACGTTGCAAACGGAAGTCAATCGCAGCTCTATTCTCGAACCCGGACACCCGATGCGTGGCTTTATGCGCTTCAAGCCGCCAAAGCCTCTTTGACCGTTTACGGAATCTGGTTAGGCCACGTCTACCACTGGCACATTGTCACCGCAGCGCTGCAAATGACGATGTTCAACACGTTGAGCGCAGATCATCCTATTCTTCAGCTCGCATCGTCGCAATCGAACTATCTGATCGCATTCAACGAAGTGCTGCTGCTGTTGTGGGACTATATCGCGCCACCTACGTCGATTGCGACGCCGTTTCAGTTCCTCGAACTGTGTGATGGCTTTGCCAATGGCCGCCGGTTTTTTGATGACGATCCAAAGTCGGCTCTAGCGCAGTTGGGCCTTGAGCAGGCGGCCTTCACCCGCAATGAGCCATGGGATCTCTATCCGCTAGTTCGTAATCTGTTGAGGATTTGGGATTCCACGCAAACCTTCGTCGATATCTTCGTGGAGAAGACCTATTCGGACGACCAGGCTGTAGACCTGGATACACAACTGCAGGCGTGGATGACGGCCAGCGCCGATCCTAACCAAGGCAATATTCGCGGGCTTCCAGCAATGAATACCAAGGCTGCGCTGAAAGCCGTGCTCGCCAGCTTCCTCTACCGCATGACGGCGCACGGAATTTCACGCTTGAACAACTCGGCGAATCCAGCGCTGACATTCATTGCGAACTTCCCTCCCTGTCTTCAGAAGAGCGACCTACCGACCGCACAGGCAGACCTGGACGTGAAATCGTTGCTCGGATACCTGCCAAAAACCGGAACCATTGGCAAGATGGTGACCTTTTATTTCACGTTTGTCTTCTCCGTGCCTTATACTTCATTTATTCCACCAACAGGTGTGGAGTCGGACCTCTTCTTCCCATCCGGATTGGGCGATCCTCGCAATGTGGCTCTGGTCGCTCGACGGAAAGATTTGATCTCGTTTATCGAAAACGTCTACCAGCCTGAGCAACCCCAAATTTACCAATGGCCGATGTGCATTGAGACATAAGCAAATAAGCGCGGCTGACGGGTGCGGCCTTTCGCGCTCATCATTCAAAGCGAAGCGTACAGGCCGCCCAGCACACAATGCGGGAAGGAAGTAAAGATTCCGTGGGCCGTTACGGAAATCTGGCCGATCAGCCTCCGGCGCCGTTACACTATATGACCGCCCCCCGCGGCCTGAACATGCGCTGTAGCCATGGCCGTGAGGCTCTTGTTGCGGAGCGGATCGCTGAAGGCAAGGATCGAAACTATCTTTTCACCCTGCGGCGTGCCTGGACCTTAAACCGGGTTATCGGAAAAGTGCCGGTTATTTAAGTTAGCGCTTATGAGGAGCAGGACCCCTTTCTGTCGGTCTTGACAGTGTGTCATGAGCCAGACTTGAGACCACTCCCTTGCGGTTGTGGCTCGGAAACGAGGCGAGCCGCGCGCGCCAGCAATCAGACCGCAGACGAACTTCGACTAGTCACGATCACATTTTCCTAATGAGTTCGGTACGGTAAACGCAGATGCCCGTCGAGCATTCCATCGAGCCTGAGGCCCCGCCGAAAGTGCCGCCAGTTCTGGAACCGCCCAATCGTTGGAAGTTGTTTTGGCGCGCAGTCACACGGTTTGAACGAAACAAGATCATTCCGCGCGTTGCGCTGCGCAACGCGATCGGCGTTGCGCTTCCTCTTGGGATAGGAGTGCTGACGGGATTCACGCTGAGCGGCGTGGCTCTTGCCTCAGGTGCGCTGAACGTCTCCTATTCCGATGGCGAAGATTCCTACTCGCAGCGTGCACGCCGAATGCTTGCGGCGAGCGTGCTGACTGCGTTCGCCGTTCTTATTGGTGGAATCATCGGACGTGACACCGTCTGGGTGACATTGATTACTGCGATGTGGGCATTTGTCGCCGGATTGGCCGTGTCACTCGGAACAACGGCGGGCGATCTCGGTGTTATCAGCCTGGTGACGCTCGTCGTTTATTCGGCTCAGGCGTTGAGCGCCGTCAACGCCGGCTGGGCGGCGCTTCTAGCTCTTGGCGGCGCTTTGTTTCAAACTGGCTTGGCATTGATGTTTTGGCCGGTCCAGCGCTACCAGCCCGAACGGCTCGCACTGGGTAACTTGTATCTCGAGCTTGCCCGCGTCGCCTCGCGGTTTGGGGAAGTAGAGGGTGCTCCGCCAGCAAGCCAGGCGAGCACGGCCGCACAACAGGTATTGTCGAACCTCGACCGGGATCAGAGGATTGAAAGCGAGCGCTACCGATCTTTGTTGAACCAGGCGGAACGTATTCGGCTGTGTCTGCTTACACTCGGCAGGCTGCGGCGAAGAATGTCCCGCGAGCCCTCGGGGCAGCAAATAATGCCATCTCTAGATCGTCTGCTCGAGGTGGCGGCCGATCTGCTCTATTCAGCCGGACGGTCCCTGAGTGCTAACGAAAGCCTCGAGGTTGCGCGCCAGGATTTGAAGAACTTTTCCGCCCTCACCATAACGGTGCGCGAGAAGCTTTCGGGCGATCTGCCGCCGTTTGCGCGCGCCGTGGCTGCCGACATACTACTTCAGGCCGACGCGCTGGCGGGACAATTTCGAGCGGTTGTCGATTTGGCGGAGCATGCGAGCCCCGCCGGGTTGGATGCGTTTGCCAAAAAGGAGTCGTCGCGGCCGGCAGCGCTGCGGATCGCGGGAACGCTGGCGACGCTCCGAGCCAATTTGTCGTTAAACTCCGCCGCGTGCCGGCACGCCATTCGCCTGGCAGTCTGTCTGGCGGCTGGCGACTCCATTGCCCACATGCTCGGATGGCGGCGTTCGTACTGGCTGCCCATGACTATTGCCATTGTGCTCAAACCGGATTTCACAGCGACGTTCAGCCGCGGCGTGTTGCGCCTGGCGGGCACATTCGGAGGCCTTGGTGTCGCGACAGTCCTGTTCTATTTCATTGATCCTTCTCGAATGATGCAGGTTGTTTTTGTCGCTTTGTTCACCTATGCGCTTCGCTGTGTCGGACCGGCCAACTACGGAATCCTGGTGGTGTCTATCAGCGCGCTTGTCGTGTTGCTGGTAGGACTGACGGGCGTTCCGGCGTGGCAGGTGATCTCGGCGCGCGCGGCGAATACAGCCGCGGGGGGCTTGGTCGCTCTTGTTGCATACCTGGTGTGGCCGACCTGGGAAAAAACGCAAGTGCGCGAGCAATTTGCTTGCATGCTCGATGCATACCGCAAGTACTCCCAGGCTATTGCTGCCGTCTACTATAAGGAGATTGATGAGGAGACCGCCGGACTCGAGCGGTTTCGACTCGAAGCCCGCCTGGCACGCTCGAATGTGGAGGCCTCTGTGGACCGGCTGATGGTTGAACCAGGCGTCAGTAAAGAACAGGCAGGTGCTGCCGCCGCCATGCTCGCGAGCTCGCACCGTCTGATTTATGCCTTGATGGCTCTCGACGCCGGGATTCGAAGCAGCGCTCCCGTTCCTCCGCGCGAAGCATTCAAAACCTTTGCCAAAGACTTCGATCTCACGTTATTTTTGCTTGCCGGCGCTTTGCGTGGGGCGCCCTTCGCGAAGAAACAGCTGCCCGATTTGCGCGAGGATCACCGGGTTCTCCTCGAATCTGGCGACCCAACAGCCGAGCGTTATGCTCTGGTCAATGTTGAAACCGACCGTCTGACGAACAGCTTGAACACGCTCCGGGAGCAGGTGGCAAGAATCACCTCCAAAAAGTGACAGCCGATGGAATACACTGTTTATCCAGCCATGAAGCTATGCCGTCTTCTGGTTTGTTTGGCCGTTTTGTGCAGCGGGGCGTTGTGTCAGGAGCCCACTGCGGCGTCTCTTGAGGCGTCGCTGCGCGATCTCTCCATCGATCCGAACGAGATTTACCACGTCCGCGATTTGCGGTTCGCGAGAGGCGATTTCACCATATACCTCAACGATGGTCTGCTCGCTTTCACTAAGCCGGTGGGCGGCCAAGTTATCGGTGCCGTGTTTACCACCGCCGGCACGGAGGCGGGCGATGCGGAAATCATTGTTACTCCTCCGACTCGAGGCGAGCGCGCTTCGCTCGCTTATTTCACAAAGACGCCGAATCTTGACGAACATTTTTCTCAAGCCGTTTTCGTCTTCAGCGATCAGATGCGTGCCGAGGCGCTCCATCAAATGGAGCAAAACGAAGCCAAGAAGGCCAGCGTGGATGCGGTGGCTTTTAGCGCGCAATGGAACCAGACGCTCGAAGTAGTTGCTGGAGATGTCGAGGTGCCATTGCTCGGTTCAATGCTCAACCACGACCCGCCGGCGAAGGCCGTTTTCTATGCCGTGATGGGAGGGAAAACGCTGGGGGCGTTTGAAATCTCCTACAATCCGCACCAGACCGAGAGCAGCGCGGTAGGGCGTTCCGGCGAGGGTGCAGGGGCCAGCTTTCAGGTGTGGACCAGCTTCACTCCCAGAAAGTCTCCCTCCCCCCTGCCTCAGCCGTTCAGCACGCCAGCCTACAGAATTGAAGCGGATATTTCGCCTAGTTTGAAGGTTTCGGCCACGACAAGCTTCAGCACCACATCGCACGATCCGAACCTTCGCGCCATTGAGCTCGAGCTCAGCGGGCTGATGAACGTCACGTCGGCGACTATCAATGGCGCCCCAGTGGAGGTCGTCCAGTCGCAATCTTCGCGCGATGTCGACGATTTCAATGTCAGCCGGTTGCTGTTGGTTGCTCCTCAGCCCTTTCCCGTAGCTACGCCGCTCCAAGTCGAAATCCATCATGAGGGCTCAGTGATTCGCGATGCCGGCGAGGGAATCTATTTCGTCGAGGCGCGCAACATCTGGTTCCCGCACTTGCCGCTCGATTCAGCGAAGTTTGACCTGACGTTTCGCTGTCCATCTCAATTGCGGGTCATCTCGAGCGGAAAGTTGGCGAGCGAAACCGTCGACGGCGGCGTGCGGGTGATTCACCGTGTGCTCGATAGCCCTGCTCAGTTCGTCGGCTTCAACGTAGGAGATTTCGAGGGCGTCGCACGCGATCAGCCCCCGTTCCATGTCGAATTCTATGCAAATCGGACCATTGCGGACCGGATCCTTCGATCGGGAGTTCCGCCATCGGGCGCAAATTCGGGGCAGGTGAACATTGCGTCCGCGAGCGGGCACGAGTCGCTGCCAGCCGGGATGCCAGTCGAACTCGAGGCGATGGCGGGGCGCGCGGCCGAAATACTTGGGGAGTTTGCCAGTGAATGGGGGCCAGCGCCCACCAACAACATCGCCGTCACGCCTATCCCGGGGAATTTCGGGCAAGGCTTTCCAGGCCTCATTTATCTTTCCATTTACTCGTACCTTCCCGTGTCACTGAGGCCTTCTTACATTCGCGACTCGATCCTGAATGTCTTTTACTCGGAAATCCTGTTGCCGCATGAAATTGCTCATCAATGGTGGGGCAACCTGGTGCTGGCAGACGATTACAGAAGCAACTGGCTGGTAGAGGCGCTTGCGAACTATGCAGCCCTTGAATTTTTTGAGAAGGAGAGAGGCGGCGCCGCTCTCGAGGAATTGCTTAAGTTTTATTTGAAAGAACTCAGCTCGACCGGCAAGAGCGGAAAACCAATCGAATCCGACGGGCCGCTCAATATCGGGTTGCGTCTTCGAGCCTCGGACGCGAACGCCTGGCGCGTCATCACCTACGATAAGGGCACGTGGGTGATCCGCATGCTTGCGTTGCGAATGGGCCGGCAGCGGTTCGCAGAGTTTTTGCGCGCCCTCGCTCGGGATGCAGCCGGCAAGGGCTTGTCTAACGAAGCATTCAGGCGCGAAGCCATGCGGTTCTTGCCGGAAGGAGACCCGGACCCTGGTCTCGAGTATTTTTTCGATGCCTGGGTATACGGCACCGGTATCCCGCGTCTTTCCTTGCAGCATGTGAGAGCCAATCAATATGTGCTACGACAGTCCGGAGTGGATAGAGAATTCAGTGTAGACGTACCGATGCAGGTGAAGGCTGCCGGTGCGGCCGATAAAGTCTTGTGGGTTCGTTCGAGCGCTGAGGGTACGCCTTTTACGGCTCCAGGTCCCCCATCTTCCGAAGTGCTATTGCCTTTACTGTCAGATTTCCTCTACACACCCGACTGATGGATGACCCGGCTCGAATTCGCCTTTTGTTTCACCTGTAAACCTTCCGTCAACGAACCCGTTTTTATAATTGCAGCGCGTATGATGAACGTCATGGCCGAGCCTCTGGAAGCCTACGCGCGGCAAAGTGTGGACCTTGGGGACTTCGGCAGCTGGATGGCGAGCGAGCAGAAGCGAATTTTTCTGCTCTGTAAGCGGCTTCTCCAAGATACGGACGAGGCTGACTCCGCCACGCAGGATGTTTTCCTGAAGGCGTTCAAGGCTTTGAAGAACTTGAATGTTCAGGAGTTAGACCATCCCGAGAGATGGGTGACGCGGATTGCGGTAAATACGTGCCTCGACCGGCTGCGATCGAACGCATGGAAGATTTGGCGAAAACGGCCTGCGCCCGAGGATGAAAGCCTGATACTCTCGATGACGGCTAGGCGCGAGCCGGACGCGGAGGCGCAAGCATTCGCGAAGGAAATCCAACAAAGATTGGAAAAGGCTCTGGTCAAATTATCGGAACGGCAACGCGCGGTGTTCACGCTGCGCCATTACGATGCGTATAGCTTAGATGAGATTGCTGAAATTCTGAAGCTCGATACCGGAACGGTGAAAGCACACTTGTTCCGCGCATTGGGGAAATTGCGCGAAGAGCTCAGAGACGTGTATGGGTCGCGCCAGACTGCTGGCGCGCCTAGAAACATTGAGGGAGTGTAGTTATGACGGCGAGACATTGGACCGAAGATGAGCTAGTCGCTCATCTTTACGGCGTCGGGCCCGCGGACGGCCACATTGAAGAGTGCGGCGAGTGCTCGAGCCGCCTTCAGAGTATGCAAGACGCCCGCGCGTTGAGCGAAGCGGCGGCTGCCAGCTCCATTCAGCCAAGCTTTGAGTTCCTGGCAGCACAACGGCGGAGGATTTATCAGCGGCTCTCGAAGCCTGCCCAGTTTGGGTTTGTGCGGCGGTTCGCCCCGGCGGTAGCTGCGTCGCTCGCCATCGCGGGGGGACTTCTATTCTTCGAGCAGCAGCATAGCGACGTCTCGCGTCCGATGGTAAAGCCGGCCGACACGGAGCTTGTAGAAGACGTCGGAAGGACGGCTATGAATCCGGAGCCGGCGCCCTTAGCTCCACTTCAGGCGCTGTTTGAAGAATGAGGCAGCTCTTACAGACTACTGTGTTGTGCGCGGCCGTAATGTTGCCGCTGACCGCGCAGAATCGGGCTAATTTTGCGTGGTGGAATACGCCGGTCGTCAACGACCTCAATCTTTCAGACGCCCAGCGCAAGCAGATCCGCGAAACCGTGTCCTCCTATCGGAGCAGGCTTATCGATGCTCGCGCCGCTGTTCAGAAAGCTCAGGGTGAGCTGCAGGACGTTCTAAACAGCGATCACATCGAAAACGCCCAAGTGGACGCGGTTGCGGACAAGTTGGCGAAGGCGCAGGCGGAAAGCGTTCGCGTATTTACTGAAATGAGCCTGCACGTTCGCGCCGTACTCACCCTCGATCAGTGGCGCGAGCTGGTGAAACGGTGGGGCTCGCTCGAAAAGGGCGCGCGGCCCACCGATACTCAGGTCCAACCGTAGCCGTAGCGAAAGTTCGTCGCAACCACTCCCTGGCGGTCGTGGCTCGGAAACGAGGCTCGTTGGATTCAAATGTTTGGCCGAGCCGCGCACGCGAGTAAGCGGGCCGTGACCAACTCCCGCCAACTTTCACTTGTGTGAATTGACGGCTACCATCACGTGCTGCGGCCCATTGGGCGTGTTGTCGGCTTCAATCTCGTTCGGATTCAGAGCCCTGAATGAATAGACCTGGCCAATCGCGCCGCAGTGGAACTCTTTTACAGCGTACGAGCCGCCAACCTTTTCCAGCCGAAGATAGTTGACGTTCGCCTTGTTAACAAACGAGTAGGCGCCAAGAAGCTTGATTTGAGAGCCTTCCGGACCTTTAAGCCGTAGGACTTGCTGACCGTCGATCAAATGCTGTATCTGGAGCGTATAGTGTCCCGGCGGCAAGGTTAGTTGGGCAAGGTGAGTTTTCACGGGAAGGTCGAACTCCCCCTTCACTTCTGTGGTTTGTGCGGTTGCCCTTAGCGGTAAGAGAGCTGCCCCGGCGGCCAGGGCGAATGTCAGTGCGTAACGAGTAATGGAAGTCAAGTGAGTTCTCCTCGAACAGATTTGCGAACCATCCGTGTGGGAAGTTCGTCATTCAATTCATAACCGCAAAGTGGCCGGTTGTTTGCTCAAGAAGAACTCAGGAAATGCTCAACTTGCAAGCAGCTCAATCGTCTGGACTTCCGACCAAGCTCCGCTTCGGCGCATTCGAAGTCGACCTCGAAGAAAGGGAGCTGCGTAAGAGCGGGCTGCGTATTCGGCTTCAGGAAAAGCCATTCCAGATTCTCGAGCTGCTTCTGCGGGCTGACGGCCGCCTGGTGACCAGAAAAGAGCTGGCCGCCGTTCTGTGGCCGACTCTGCACGTCAGCTACGATCAGGGGCTGAACACCGCCGTAAATGCTCTACGGCAAGCCCTGGGCGACTCTTCCAAGTCCTGCCGCTACATCGAAACAAGATCCGGCCTGGGTTATCGTTTCGTGGCGCCAATCGAGAAGATCTTTAGTCCGATCCCAAATGCGGACGCAGCCGGTCCCAGGAACGGGCAGACCGCCAATGAGGCTCACCGCGATTACCTCAAAGGCCGGCACTTTTTGGAACGCATGACCGAGGCGGGCATTCGAAAAGGTATCGCTTACTTCGAATCGGCCGTCAGCCAGGAGCCGGGTCACTCCTTGGCGCTTTCGGGCCTCGCCGATGCATTCGGCGCGCTAGCGATCCTGAATGTTTTGCCACCGCGGGATGCCCGGCTCAAGGTGGAACCACTGGCCTCTGCAGCTGTAGAAAAGAATCCCGGCGCTGCCGAAACGCATGTTTCCGTCGCGCTGTTGCGGCGCACGTTCGATTGGGATTGGGAAGGTTCGATGTCCGCGCTGGCCCGCGCTTCGGAATTGAATGGGCGTTGCGCCTCAGTTCATCGCGAGCGGGCCCTTGAGTTATGTGCAGCCGGATCTTCGGAAGGGGCTTTACGCTCCGCCGCGAAAGCGCTCGAACTCGAGCCTCTGTCTCTTGCAAACAACACCGCTTATGCATGGGTGCTTTACCTTTCCGGCCGCTACGCTGAGGCGCAAGAACAATGCTGGAAGACACTGGCTCTCGATGCCGCGCTTCCGTCGGCTCAATATACGCTCGGTCTCGCCTACGAGCAGCTCGGGCTCATTGAGGAAGCGATTACCGAGTTAGAGAACGCTCGCGAGTGTTGGGACGATAACCCGGCCGCCATCGCGGGGCTTGCACATGTTTATGGCGTATCGGGAATGGAAGACGAGGCGCATCGGATGATCGAAGAACTGAAAGCTTCCCTAAACAGCCGGTATGTCTCGCCGTACTGGTTTGCCGTTGCACATGCCGGCCTGGGCCATGTCCGCTTCGCCCTCGAAGCGCTCGAACAGTCGCTCGAAGAACGCGACGTTTGGCTGATTTGGATGAGGGCCGATCCTCGTCTCAAAACACTGCATGCCGAGCGGCGATTTGACCGCATTGCCCGCGCCGTCGGCCTGGAAAAATCTAGCTGAAAGCTCCGAACTTACGGCGCCAGCACTACTTTCATCAGGTTGGGCTCCCTCCGGTATAGCCTGTCGAACCACTTCGGTCCTTCTTCTAGCGGCGCAACCGCGCTGATGAGCGGCTCGACGCGAATGGCTCCTCGAGCCAGGAAGTCTATGCACGCTGGGTACTCGCCAGATGAAGCACACGAGCCTTGTAAGCGGATCTGGCGCGTAACGACCGATTGCAGCGGAAGCTCAATCTTGGGCGTGATATTACCGATGAGCGTGACCGTCCCGCCTTTCCGTACGCTCTCGACTGAGCTCACTATGGTTGCTGTTGCGCCTACGCACTCAAACGCGAGATCGGCGCCTAGTCTGTTTGTCAGCTCGCGAATGCGCCCGGGAACGTCGGCATTGGTCGCGACGATCGTATCGGTTGCGCCTAACTTTTTTGCGGCGCTCAGCCGCGATTCATCGACATCGACCGCGATGATGCGCCCGCAGCCAGCGAGCCGCGCTGCCTGCAGCGTCAACAGCCCGATCATGCCCACGCCCATTACCAACGCTGTGTCGTTCAACGATACAGGCGTCAAGGAAACGGCGTGCACCGCTACCGAGATCGCTTCAATCATCGCCGCATGTTGAAACGGAAGCGCATCCGGCAACTTGTAGCAGATGCGCCGGGGCACCGCAACGTACTCCGCGAAAGCACCCATTCTGCGGTAATCGCCGCACGAGACGCCCAGCACTTCGCGGTTGTCGCACAGGTTCATGAGTCCGCGCCGGCAAAAATGGCAATGGCCGCAGGAGATGGTGGAATCGAACGTGATGCGATCCCCGGCTTTCAAGTCGTTTACGCCGCTGCCGGTTTCGACAACCGTACCCGCAGCCTCATGGCCCATAACAATAGGCGGTATCCGTCGTCCCGATCCGCCGTCGAATCCGTGCACGTCGCTGCCGCAAATGCCGCATGCGTTCACGCGTATCAGCACTTCGTCCGGCCCTGCCTTCGGCTCCGGCATATCCGTCATTTCGAGATGCTTGTATTCGGAAAGAAGCAGCGCTTTCATCGTGCTTCCATGATACGTTCCAGGGCGAGGTGGCTTAGGGATCGAGCGTAAAGGTGACAGACTCATCCGCAATCTCGTTGCCCTGCCTGGCGATGAAGCGGACCTGATAATTTCCAGGCGCGAGTTGTCCGAGCGGTGCGGTTGCCATATATTGGATTCTGCCTTGCGCGTCCGGATTCCCCAAAGGCGGCGAACCGCTGCCAAGCAGTTGGCCGTCTTTGCTGAATTCCATCTGGAGCGTCGGCTTACCGGGGTTGGTCTTGCTGGGGTAAATGACCACATAGAACGGTAGGGCTTTAGCGTCCGCTTTTTTGACAATTGGATTGATCATCGGCGAGACTACCTGATTCGAGACGAGCAGCGGATCGTCGTCCGTGGTTGAGCCTTTCAGTTTCAGATCGCGAATCACTGCTACGCTGCTGATTCCGAGAGAGGAATTTACAGCCGGCATAAAGAATACGGATTTCCTTGCACTGATGCGATTCCCATCGCTATCGAGGACCGCCGACTCGAGCGTGTAGCGTCCTGGCGGCAGATCGAAAGACCGGGTGTCGATGAAATGACTCGAAGCCTTGATCGCATCGACTTTGCCCGGATCCATTTTTAAAGGGATCTCGTTGCGGATTTTCTTGACTACCTGGCCCCGGCTATCCTTAACCAGCGCTACGTAGGCAAATTGACCTTCGAATTGTTTCGTGGCCTTGTCCTGCTGCAAGGTCAGATTTCCAATCGGGATGTCCACCACCAGGACGCACACCGAGGAACCGTGAGTTCCTTCGAAATGCATCGCCGAGGTCTCAAAGCCAAACGTATGCGGAAGCGGCATGGTAACGAGAGCTTTCAAAAGGGGCACTTCATAGGTGCTCAGAACTGCTTGTGCAGTCATAGAGGGCGGCAGCGCAAAATAGCCGGCGCGGGACTGCAGGCGCAGGTCGCTCCTGTCGGTACGTACGCTCACTTTCCGAAACGATCCGTCGTATTTTTGAATCTGCGGATCGTAGGTAATCTCGTAGTAGCTCTCGAGGTCTTCCGTAAGCCTCTTCAATTTGCCGCTAAAGTCGTTCGTGTTCGCAATGAGAAACCCACCGGTCGAATCGGCTAGTTGTGCCAGTGTATTTTGCGTATTTGCCCGCCCCGACTCGATCGCCATGTCTGCCGATTGCGCGTTTGCTCTGCTGACGTTGCCCCGCTTCATGTTCTGCTCAGAAGCGCTCATAGCGTCCGTCAGTTGGCTGTCGGATTTGCCATTCTGGGTGGAAATGTCGAGGCCGCGCGCATCGAGTGCATAAAAGCTCACGTTCGATCGGTTTGCAATGCTGATTACCGACTTGAATGGCTCTTCCATTCCTTGCGGAATCTGGAAACCCGGCGAAAAGTAGAGGATCGTCTTGCGGCCGGGAAGCGTGTACTGTTCTTTCACTACCTGAAGCAACGCGACAATTTTCGCTCTTCCCTGGTCTGTCGCCTCGTCCTGCTGTTTGCTCTGGAGCATGTTCAGCATCATTTGCGCCATGGCGATGTTTGCGGCTCCTGGCCCGTTGGCGGCGCCCGCCGGCCCGCTTTGCCCGCTGCCGCCAGGGGACATGGAAGCAACCTGATCTCCCAGGCCTTGGCCTGCTTGATTCGGCCCTAGTAGTTGCTGCAATTGCTCTTCGATGCGGGCTGTGTCGGATGCGAAAGTAGTAACGCCCGCGGTAGCGTGCTCGATTGCTTTTTTCAGCAAGTCGCGATCGTTCGTGAACGGCTGAATCGCCTCGAGCTTAAAATCAATCGCCATTACAGAGATGAAAACGTTAGGCTGCAGCGCATCCTTCAGCAGGCTCAGTCCCGCGTCGCGCGAAAGTTTTCGGCCGTTCGGGTCCAGTCCGTCGAAAATCAACGTGAGGAGCCGGATCTGCCGCATTGGATCGAGCTGCGTTGTAGCGCCGGACGCATTGACGGCTTCGGTGCCCTCGATAAACCGGAACGATCGAATGGGACGCTTCTCGCCATTGTCGATTACTGCGAAGTCGTCCTGTTTCAGATCTTTCACGGGCCGGTTCTTCTTGTCGCGAACCACTACGTCCATGACCACTTCTTCGCCGCCTGCTCGGAAGGTCGGCTGCTGTCCGTCGGACGCTTGCCCGGACGGCCGCGTTTGCGCCGGAATACCTGTTGCGAACGTCGCGAAACAAAACCACGTTCTCAGGAATCTCTTCATACTTCCGCAAACCTCCGCTCCGTTAATCCGGGTATGCGCCGTTTACACTGGCAATCCGGATGTCGTGATCCGTAAACTTGTGATGCCCGCCCGGCAGCTCGATCTTAATCATATGGCAGGATACGCAAGCCTTGGTAGCCACTTTGCAGGCCTTGGCTTCGGGCTTTCCGCCGCCATGACAAGCCTGGCACTTTGCATCATAGTCCAAGTCGTTGTGGTCTACTTCCCGGTGAGGGTCGTGGCAGGCGAGACAGCTGATCCGCTTGTCGTCGGCATCGTAACACTTGCTGTTGGTCAGCCGGTAAGGCTGAAAGCGCACGTTCGCCGTACCGTGCGGCCCATTCATCGCAATTTCTTGCCACGTGCGGTGGCATTGGCCGCAGAAATTTGAGATCTCCTCTGTGTTCAGCGAGGAAAGCTTCTTCATCGCGAACATCGCCGAGTCGCCCGTCTTAAGGCCTTTCAAGTGGTTCTCTGTGGGCCCGTGGCAGCGCTCGCACTGCACGCCGGGAATCATGGTCTCGAGGGTCACTTGCCCGTTCGAAGCGCCATTCGTCGAGTGGCAGCCGAAACACAGCGCCGCTTCGCGCGGCCCCATGTAACGCCCCGCGGCTTCCAATATGTTGGTTGGATGGAGCTTCTGCGCGCCCATCGTCATGTCGAGTGAATCGGGCACACGGTAGTAACTGACGCGGCTTTCATACATCACTCCATCCTTCTCGAAGACGTAGGTCTGCCCAGCTGACCCGAGGCCGAACGCCCATCCGAGAGCCATGCTAAACGTCTGAACTCCGTCGGTGACCGTATACATGCTTCGGTCCCCGCGCCGCTCGATCCGGTACGAGTACGGCCCCAGCTGCGCGGTTAGAACAGGATGTTTTCGCAGGATGTCGCACTCGGCGATGGTTTCCATCGCGTGCGCCATCGACGTTGAGGGCTGCGTCCCCGCCTGAGCCGGATGGCAGGTCGCGCAGTTCCTTACGCCGCGAAACCGGTCTCTTACGCTTCCCTCTCCTTTTGACGGTTGATCTTGCGCCAGGGCGTGATGCGTCAGCACGGCGAAAAAGCCGCAGACACACATCGCTGCCCTCGAGTTCATTTTTGTTGTGGGCCGCTGCCGCGCAATTCAGCATTGGCACTGTCGTCATACGTCTTCCGCAGCTTCAGGAATTCCTGCCGCTCCCGCGCGGCATCGTCCTTCCGTCCTGCCTTGGTATAGGCGGTCGCCAGAAAAATGCGCACCTGAGGGCTGCCAGGCTCTAATCGCTCGGCCGTTTCCAGCTCTTTAATTCCCTGCTGAAGATTGATGTTGCCTTCCATCAGAATACGGCCCAAAACCGCGTGCGCTGCGAAGGAGTCGCGGGAAGCCTGCACGGCTTTTTCGGCATATGGCAATCCGGTCTGATAATCCTGCCGGTGAGCGTATTCTCCCGCGATTGTGACCAGCGCCGGAACGTGGTTAGGCGTCACTTCCAGTTCCTTCTTCAACTGTTCGAGGCCTTGATCGGCATCGCTATAAAGCAGAAACGCGCCGTATAGATAATGGATGTTCGATTCGCGCGGATACTTTTCGATCAGCCTTTTGAATCCCTCAGAAGCTTCGGTCATGCGCAGCGCCGTGGCATCGAACATCACGCGGCCAATGTCCATTACAAGCTCACGATCGGTGGGGGGAACTTCGGCGGGGAGCAGCGGCTTGCGAAGCGCGGCGATCCCCATCGCTTCTACGTAATCCGGGTGGTCCTTGCCATGCTGCGAGAATTCCGTCAACAGCTTCATGGCTTGTTCATAACGCTCGTACCTGGTGAGCAGCAGCGCCAAGTGATAGGTGGTTACGTCGGAAATCTGTTCGCTCTGCCCGAGGCCAAGATCGTTGCCGCGTTGTAAATGCCGCACTGCTTCGGGATACTGCTTTGTCTCGAATTCACAGAGCCCGAGCATCGCCCATGCGACGGCGACCTTCGGATTGGTGACCGTCAGGTGGCGAAACGCGTCCCGGCCCTCCTCATATCGGTCGAGCTGGTAATTCAGCATCCCTAAGTTCCACCAGCCCTCTTCCCAGGAAGGTTTGACGCGCAGGGCCTTCGTATACAGCTGGATCGCGTCGTCCACGCGGTTCGCGTCCTTCGCCGCCTCGGCGTCGTTGGCAAGTTTGTTGAACACAGAGCTTGTCGACGGCGGCCCGGCGGCCGGTTTCGGAGCATTCTGCGCATATGCGCCCGCTATGAACCAGGCCAAAACGGTGGCGCAGACGATCGCTTTTCGTCGTCTGCGTCTGTCTCTGAATTTGGCGTATCTCACTGCCTTTCCCTCACTCCGGGCTGTTGCGCCTGGCGCTCGGCGTTCAGTTGGCGTATGATGGCTCGCTCCCGGTCCCCTTCGGCTTTCAGCTTGTCGCGGTAATAGATGGTGGCCAGCATCACGTGAGCTTCGGTAAAGCTGGGCGCGGCCTTGACTATGGACTCGAGCTCGCTCCTCGCCTGTTCTTGCTTTCCTTGCGCAAGCTGAACGGAGGCGATCTCAAATCTAGTGGAAAGATCGCCCGGCCTGAGCTCGAGAGCGTGCTGAAGATAATTGAGCGCGTGCTCATAGTCCTGATCGACCCGCGACAAAATTCCCAGTCTCAGGTTGGCATCGAAGTTGTTGGGATTGTGCTCCAGCTCCTTCTCGAACGCCTGCTTGCTGCCTGCCTGGTCGCCAGTGTAGAGCAAAGCGAGCCCGTAGTAGGAATAGACGTCCGGCAGGTTCGGATTCATCTCGATCGCCTTCTTAATGTCGGCAATTGCCCCATGATAATCGTGGCCGGTGAATTTCGCTGTGCCCATTAGCAGGCGTGCTTCGGCGGAATCGCCCCGGCTCATGATCCGGCTGATCGCTTCCTGCGCGCGCGCCGTCTGACCTTCCCGCGCAAGAGCAGTCCCTAGAAGATAAGCTACTCCCAAATCGCCGGGATTCGCCTGATACCGCGGCGTCAGCAAGTCGATGACTTTTTTGTTGTCTCCCCGCCGCAGGTCGCAATCAGCCAGTAACAGCATGGCTTGCACATTTGCCGGATCCGCGGCTCGCACCTTCTCCAACTCCTCGACGGCCTGCGGAAAGTTGGCGGTTTTGTAGTAGGCGAGAGCCAGGTTCAACCGAACCTCTGGATCGGGTTTCTTGTCCAACGCCCGCTTGTATTGCACAATCGCGTCGGCGTACCGCCCCGTGCCCGCCAAGGCTGCCGCCAAATTCGAACGGACTTCCGGCACATCGGGGTACATATCGAGAAACAACTCGTAATCTTCGATCGCCTGATCGAACTTGCCCTGCTGATGCAAGGCAATCGCTTGTTTCAACAGTTCTTGAGGCGATGGCTTGGATTGGCCGTATAGCAGACCGCCGCAAATTACGGCCACCGCAACGCGGTACATGACAATTTCAGCGCTTTATAGTACCACGCGAAAAGCTTCTGCCAGCCGTGTTTATTGGCCCTCGTCCTCAATCTCGATCCCAAAAACTGAGGCGTAGTTGACGACCGGCTCGAACGACAGGAGAAGCTTCCCTTGCGCATTCGGCCGCAGCCCGTGGAAGGTCTTTGTCAGGGCGCGCATGCCGCCAACCTCTTTGTAGATGTCCAGATTTTTGAGCAGCCGGACGCCGTTCGAATCCACGTTGAATACACGGCGACCCGTACCTGAGCCAGGAGCCGCCAGCGGCCCTCCCCAATAGGTCTCAGCGAAATGGAGGGTCACTGTATAGGAATCCCTGCTATCGGCGGGTATGGCGTAACTGAAGTTTCCGTAGCGCTCGCTCAAGTAGAGGTCGGGATCGGGGGTTCCCGTCACAGGTTCCTTGTGAATTGTCTGCTGGCCGCCGCTGTAATAGTTGTCGGGGCTCCAAAGCTTTCCTTCGTGGTCGGTAAAAGGCGTTCGCTCGGTTACCAGCCGAATGGGAACTTGCCGGTGCTCAATCCCGGGGAGGATCTCGATGGCGCTGACGATGGGCTGCCCGCGCTGGCTAAAGAATGCCAGGTGCAGCTGGCCATCCGCCGCCGGTCGAGTATCCCGAAAGACACGCTCATCCGCAATGTTCGGACCCGTCGCGTCCGCAATAATGTCGAAGTTATCGAGAAAAGTCTGCCCGTTCAATTGAATGAGGAATGTCCGCGTGTTTTCTCCGCCTCCCGTAATCATTCCCGGCCCATACATCGTTTCAACGAAAAACAGGTGGAGCTCATAAACGCCGGGCTTGAGCGGGATATTGTAGGAAAACTCGCCGTCCCGCACGTTCTCGAACAACATCGGGTCGTTCGTCCGCCATAAGAATTCGTGCGGATTGGTTCCAGGCCGCCCGCCGGAGAAATATTCGTCCGGCTGCCAAATGTTGCCCATCGGATCGGTGTGACTGTGTTGCGTGCCCCCCGCGAGAAACCGCACCGAACTCACTGGCGCGGGCGCAGTTGCTCCAGCCGCGGTTCTCAGCGCAACCCCATTCGACCGCGCCACGTTCGCCGGAGAGGAGGCCGCTCGATGCACCGTCAATGCCAAAATTAACGCAGCGAGAGCGCCAAGAAGGCCCGCTGCAATCGCAAACCAAGCCCACCATCGCACTTTTTGCGCCGGGCCTTTGGGCTCGACTATGGGAGGAGGCGGCATGGCGGTTGCCATCGACAAGCCGGGATCGCTCCGTGGTTCGTCCGCCGTCTCCAAGATCAAGCCAGTCGCTTGGATGGGACCGGAGCTTGCCCCTTCGACTACGTCGTGTTCGGCTTTGGCCGGCATAACCTGCGAAGCCAGCCGACTGGAATACGTGAACACGGGGACATATGTTCCCGGGGAGAGCACGATCTTCACCGGGTGATTAGCCCCTTCCGCGGCATAGTATTCCTTTAGCTTCCGGCGAAGTCGATACGCCTCGACGCGCGCAATCGCGTCCTGGCTGGGATCGAATTCGGCCGGCCGGCCGAGCACCTCCGTCGCGATGTTGTATTCCTTGATCTGATCCGCCTCTCCTTCGAAGTACTTGTTGCACAAATAGACGAGCAGCTTCGCAAGGCGCGGCGACCGCGCGAACCTCTCCCCCGACACAACCGATTCCAACTCGGATCGCTCGCGCTCCACCAGCGGCGGCGCCAAATGAGCCCCCATAGAAGTAACTTATGTTTCATATCACATTTGCGCATCGATGTGCGCAAATGGGACGGCGCGGAAACATGCAACGGTTACAGCCCGGCGATCGAGAGTACTAGTTGTAGCTAGCTAAAAACAAACGACATTTCTGGGTGTTAACGCGAAGACGAATGGCCGTCGCGTAACAGACGTAACCTGACGAATCCCTACAAGTCCGCCTATACTACTCGAAAAACACTACCCGCTAAGGGGGACACAGGCTTCTATGTTGAACAGGGTGAAGGGGCGCTATGTAGTCGCCATCTGCGGCTGGATTCTATTGCTCGCGAGCGTCCGTCTCGAAGCGCAGAGCAACAACGGAACACTCACCGGTACAGTTAACGACACTTCGGGGGCCGTTATTCCCGGAGCGACAATCCTAATGAAGAACGTTGCCAGCGGCGACGAGCGGCGGACTGTCACCAACAATGATGGATTCTTCGCTATCAGCGCCGTCCCGCCGGGCGACTACACCGTCACCATTGAAGCGAAAGGGTTCGAAAAGCTCGAGCGAGGTGGAGTCCATTTCGACGCCGGCGACAAGCGTAACCTTTCGAATATTGCACTAGAGGTTGGCAAGTCGACCGAAACGGTTGTCGTCAGCAGCGCGGCGGAATCCGTTACGCCGGTCGATTCCGGCGAGAAGTCGGTTGTCATCAACTCCAACTTGTTGCAGAACGTTCAGATACAGGGCCAAAACGCCGCTGAATTCATCAAGATTCTGCCCGGCTTCTCTCAAATGGGCTCCCTAACGCCCTCGGCATACAACGGACAGGTGCAAGGCACTGGCGCCGGGCCGGTCGGCAGCTTCTCGGCTAACGGTCTGCGGACGGCCGCGCTCGATATTACATCCGACGGCGCGCATATCGTCGACCCGGGCTGCAATTGCGGGCAGTCTGTGAACACGCAGGCCGACATGACGCAGGAATTGAAGGTCTTAACCTCGAACTTTGGGGCAGATAACGCCAAGGGGCCGGTGGTGATTTCGGCGGTGGGCAAGTCGGGCGGCAGCCAGTTCCACGGCGAAGCCTATATGTACGCCCGTAACAATTTCTTCGACGCCAACAATGCGTACGACAATTCTCTCGGCTATTACGCCAACGGCCAAAAAATCGGGCCGAAGCCGGACACCTACTTCTATTACCCCGGCGGCAACATCGGCGGCCCCGTGCTAATCCCCGGCACCAACTTCAACAAGAATCACGACAAGCTGTTTTTCTTCCTCGCGTACGAGTACTACAAGCAGCAGACCCAAGATCCCAGCCACGACGTATTCACGTCTTTCGTGCCGACCGCCCAAATGAGGGCAGGTAACTTTACGTCGTCGTACTTGAGCACAGCTACCGCGGCGAATTCCGGCTCGGCCATCACGGGCGCTGCTACCCAGGGAATCTATGGAACTCCAACCGGGCAGATTCCGGCGAGCGAAATCAACCCCACCGGCCTGGCCATGATGAACCTTTACCCGCTGCCCAACACGAGTCCGTCTTCAAATGTGGGCGGGTACAACTATATCTACGCGACCACCCATTCCGACAATATGTGGCAGCTCCGGCCCCGCATCGACTGGAGCATCAACGACAATACCAAGCTGTTTGTCAGCTATAACGGCCAGCGCGAGTTGAACCATAACAACAGCACATTATGGTGGGGCCTCAACCCGACCGTGCCGTACCCATCGCCGCTCGAGGAGGGCAACACTTCGGATTCGATTTCAGCGAACCTAACGAAGGTCTTCACTCCCACCCTCACGAACGAGTTTGTCTTCACCTACACCAACCTGTATGTGCCCAACACTTTTGTGGATCCGGATAAGGTCGATCCGTCGAAGGTAGGCATCAATTATCAATACCTGTTCAACAACCAGCCGCACACCGTACTGCCGGTGATGACCGGCTGGAGCGACGGCGTAGCAAACCTGCTGAATCCCAGCGGATTCCAGGCGGCCAATGGCAACTTGTACGCCAATAAGTGGTTGCCGACAGTCGCCGACAACGTGTCCTGGGTGAAGGGCGTCCACACCATGAAGTTCGGCTTCTATTGGGAGCACACTAAGAATCAGCAGCCTAGCGATAGCTACCAGAACGGCGAGTTCCAATTCGCCAATTGGAATCAGGGTAGTACCGGTAACGCGTACGCTGACATGTTGACCGGCATCATCACCGGCTATAACGAATCGAACTACGATTACGTCCTGCCCATGCATTACACCTCGGCTTCGTTCTTTGGAATGGATTCGTGGAAGGTTACAAGACGGTTCACCCTCGACTACGGATTACGCTTCGACCACCTTGGCCCGTGGACCGAAGACAATGGAATTGGCGCAGCGGTTTTCGACCCCAGCTTGTACAGCCCCAACGCCACGGCCGCGTCCCTTACGGGCTTCACCTGGCATGCGCGAGACAGTGCCATTCCGAATTCAGGCACCGGGTCACGCGCGTTCTTTTATAACCCGCGCTTCGGCTTGGCATGGGACATCTTCGGAACCGGCAAAACCGTGATCCGCGGCGGTATTGGGTGGTACCGCTATCACGATGAGCAGAACGTGCAGGCCGCGGCCTTCGGCACTTCGGCCGGATCCTTCACGTACGCCGTGCCAAACCCAGCCAACAATCAGCCTTTGACGTTTGCGGGTTTGGCATCCTTAACCCCCGGTACCGCTGTGCCTGGTACAAACTCGCTCGATCCCGCCGACAGTGAACAGCCGGAGACCCGGAGTTATAGTTTCACCATTTCGGAGCGCATGCCATGGTCGTCGCTAGCGGAGGTTTCCTACGTCGGGAATGAGGCGCGGTTCCTAAACGATTGGAATAACAACTTCGGAAACCTGAACCAGATTCCCTACGGAACCCTGTTCCAGCCGCAAAACGTCGGCATGTTCGGCCCGGCGGGCAATATCAGTAACTCGCCCAACACGACAAATCTCCAGCCTTATCCGCTCTACGGAACCATCCACGAGACCATTCACCAGCTTTATTCGAACTACAACGCGTTCCAGGCAAGTTGGAACAAACAGAGCGGCCGCATCAATTACTTGGTGAATTACACCTTCAGCAAGGCCATGGGCATTCTCGGCGAGGGTGGCAACAACGGGGTAGGCGACCCAATCAACATCAAGAACGACTACGGCCCGCTTCCCAACGACCGGTCGCAGGTCTTCAATGCTGCTTACATCGTGCAGCTGCCCGACCCGATTCATTCCAACAAGCTGTTAAAGGGAGTAGTCAACGGGTGGCAAGTCTCGGGAGTCACGCAGCTCGAGAGTGGCACGCCCCTACAAGGGCAGTTAAGCTCCAACTTCGGCATGAGCGGTAATTTGCCTGCTGGAAGCTATCTGCCGAACGGCATCAACGTAACCGGTGTCGGAATCAGCAGCGACATAATCACTGGAAGCCCCAATATCAGCGCCCAACCCATCTTGACATGCAATCCTGCCAAGGGACTCGGGCCCAACCAGTTCATCAACGGCAATTGCTTCGCGCCACCAACGCCGGGAGACAATGGCACGTTCATTATGCCGTATATGAAGACGCCGCCACTGTTTAACAGCGATCTATCGCTATTCAAGAACTTCCAGATTTCGGAATCCAAGAAGATTCAGTTCCGGATCTCGGCCTATAACTTCTTGAACCATCCGTTGACTTCGTTCAATCCAGCTGGAACCGACTCGAACCTCGTGTTGAGTTTCAACTCCGCTGGAAAGCTGTCGAATCCGCAGTTCGGCTACGCGAACTACCTTTACGGCGCGCGCACCGTCCAATTCGTGTTCAAGTTCTACTTCTGAGAGGGCAGCGCGGTCAGGTGGAGCGGGCCTCCGGGCCTGCCATGCCGCCATTCCTGGCGGCATCTTCTTGCGCTCGACCCAGGTCCAACCACGAGCTCTCAATCTATCCGAACTGCTGGCAGCAAGCCATAAACGTCCACCTCGCCCCTCGTCCCGACGTATACATGGCCATCTGCAACCGTCGGAATAGTGAACCGGATGCCCGTTCCCGGCCGGTCGCGTTCTATCTTTTCCCGACTGTTGAATAACTCTCTTGAAATATCCGCCGCATCATAGGCGTGAAGTATAGCAGCGCTCGAGCCCGGCACATCGCATTCCACGACCCAAACAATTCCGTTCGTTGTTCCATTCGCCGAAATAGCCGGCGTTGCGCCCGGTCCATCGAACGACTTGCTGCGATCGGCAATTCGCCAAAGCGACAAGCGCCCATCTTTGAGAACGAAATCCTTCAGCACATCGTCGCGGCACAGATAAAAGACATGTCCATTCCAATAAGCCGCAGCTCCAAACGAACCGGTGCCGCAATCGTGCAACGTCTGAACGATGCGATCTTGCGACACGTTGTATTTGCCCATATGGTCTCGATCGATGAGGTAAATCGACTTACCCTTGCCCGCGGCCACGAGCAGACGCTGCCTCGAGCCTGGCTGTTCGGGCAGCAACATAGGCCCTCCCGATCCGAGGTCGCCGTCCTCCCGGTTCCGCCGCTCCTGGTTGAGCGGCGTAAAGTAATCCCGCACTGCTAAACCATCGCGGGCGAGCGAAAGTTTCAGGACGCTATCGCCGTAATCGTGCCCTCCCGCGATGCCAACATCGAACACGCCATTTCCCGTCTCCAGATAAATGTTGCCCTCCTCATCCGCGGCAGGCCCGGTGTCCGATTGCCAGATGCCGCTCTGTGCTCCCTCGGGCGCTGTGTTGAATATGCCGGTCTGTTTGAGCGTGCGCGCATCGTACGACATCACCCATCCGTAATAGCGGCCCACGTCGCACGACGAGGCCCAGGTCAAATACACCTGTCCGTTGACAAGAGCGAGCGCGCTTCTTGGGTTCTCCCGCAGCGGGCTGAACCTAACCGTGTTTTGAAACAACCCGAAAAGCCATGTGTCTCCCGTTACCGAGCCGTCAATCGCGACCGGGCTGCCAGTTCGTTCGGTACCCGTTTGCACATCGAGCGCATGAAGCTTCTGCCACACCCGAGGCGTGCCTTCGCGATCGCGCTCTTCGGTTCTCGCCAGAACATAGATCGTCCCCGAGTGCTCATCGATTACCGGTGTCGAAGTAATACCGACCTCGGGCCGGATGAACGGGCAGTCCACAACCTGCGCCGGAACCGGTGTCACGCCGCCCGCCGCATTCGCGAAACTGGTTTTCCACAGCGGTTCTCTTGTCTCACCCGTCGCGTCAAACGCATACACCGTGTCTGCTTCCGTTGCAATCAGCAGCAAGTTGCGGACGCCTTCGCCGGGGACGCTCACATTGGGCAGATACAACGGCTGCGCATACACGTCGCCATCTACCGAATAAGAAAAGAGCTTGCCAAACTGCCTGGAATTCACATTGGACGGCGTGAGCAGGGTCTCCTCGAGGTTGGCTCCGGTGCGGGCATTGTTGTACTGGGAAGTCGTAATTTTAGTTTTCTGCGGAGGAGTGGCGGCGAGGAGGAAGCAGAGGAGGGGCATCGTCAGTAGCATACTACATAGGATACGCCGGCCCGCTAAGCTGAAACTATCTCCCACTGATGCCCCTGCGAATCGCCTACCTCATTCTCGCCCACAAATCGCCTCCGCAGCTTGTTCGCTTGGTCCGGCGCCTCGAAGGCCCCCAGCGAATTTTTGTGATCCATATCGACCGCAAGAGCACTGGCCCCGAATGGGATTCCGCGTTCGCCGCCCTTCGCCAGCCCAACGTGATCTGGGCCGAACGCGTTGCTTGTTCCTGGGGCGATTTCAGCCTGGTTCAAGCGGCGCTCAACTGCATCGAAGCATTGCCGGACTCGCCCGTCTCGTTCGATTTCGCCGCGCTGCTCAGCGGGCAGGATTACCCAATCAAACCGAACGACTACATCGAAAACTTCCTCGCCCGCCGGCGCGGCGAGTGCCTGATGTACTTCCACCGGTTCCCCTATCCGGAGTGGCAGTGGAATGGCTACCATCGCTTGCCGACCTGGCGGTTTCGCGTGGCCGGCAAAGGCCGGCGAATTATCCCTGCCCGCTTCGCGAGGGGTCTTCATCAGAAGCCGCCGCTTGGATACCACCCCTGTGGTGGCTCGCAGTGGTGGGCGCTCGCGGGAGAGGTGATCGAGTACGTTTCGAAATTTGTCCGAGCCAACCCCGAGTTCGTCGAGTATTACCGGCGCGCGCTGTTTCCGGATGAAATGATGTTCCATACGATTGTGGGTAATTCGCGGTTCCCGGTCGAACCCGGCGACCACCACCTGCACTTCATGAAGTGGGGGAAGGACCCGAGTCCGGCTATCCTGACCGAAGCTGACCTGGCAGCTCTGCGAGAGTCTGAAAAATGCTTCGCGCGCAAATTCGATTTTGAAGACGGTGGCGCGCTGCTGGACAGCGTCGACTCAATAGCGGCCAGAGCATAACTGCTTGATCTGTAACAAAACACGCCTAGTAGGAATCAACTAATTAAAATTGTTTAATCCGATGTAAAGGTTTACACTGAACCCCTTGTAAGCGCTCTCAACCTGTGATACCTTCAGCTACAGTTTTTGTTTTGTTCAGGGGAGATGACTATGCCAAGGTTGCGTAGTTTCTGTCTGTTTGCCCTGTTTGCACTTCTGTCGAGCACGTTATTGCTCGCACAGCGCGACTTGGGCACCATTACCGGTACCGTCACAGACCAGCAGGGCGCGGCGGTTCCAAACGCAAATATAACCATCGTTGAGGACGCTACAGGCTTGTCGTACCAGGTCCAGAGCAATGCCAACGGCGAATATATCCGTCCTCTTCTGAAACCCGGCACGTACACGATCACAGTGCAGGGGGCCGGCTTCCAGAAAGCAGAGCAAAAAGGCATCATCGTCACCGCTGGCGACCGCATCGGCGTCAATATCGTCTTGCAGGTCGGCTCGGCAAGCCAGACCGTTGAAGTGACGGCGGCGGCGCCTTTGCTTCAGACCGAAACTACGACACAAGGCGCGGATTTGAACTCGTCGGAGATGTCGCAGTTGCCGCTCGGAGGCCAGCGCATTTTCACATTCCTGGCTCGTCTTTCGCCCGGCGTCTTGCCCGCTGAAAGCGGCGCGCGCGATGCGCTCGGTGGAGGGTTCTCGGCGAATGGCGTCCGTTCTACCGGCTCGAACAATTTTCTGCTGAACGGCGTCGACAACAACGTGAACGTCATCGACTTCATCAACCAGACTTCGTATGTGATCGGTCCGTCGGTTGAGGCGATCGGCGAGATGCGCATCATGACGAACGGCTATAACGCGGAGTATGGCCGCGCGGCCGGCGGCGTCATCGACATCAATATCAAATCCGGCACGAACGAGATTCACGGTGTCGGATTCGAAATTCTTCAGAACACCGACCTGGACGCCAATCGCTGGGAGAACAATCTGGCTGGCACGCCGCGCGATCCGTTCAAGCAAAATCAATTTGGCGGAGCGATGGGCGGTCCGCTGATTAAAGACAAGTTGTTTATGTTTGGTGATTACCAAGGGACCAGAATCAGGACCTCAGGCGGCACCATTCAGAACCTGGGCTATGGCGGTTTCTACACCATCCCAACGCCGGAGATGATTCAAGGGAATTTCTCGAGCTTGCTTGGGAAGTCGGTCGGAAACGATCCGGCATCCGGCGTCAACGTCGTCCAGAACGAGCTTTTCGATCCGGCGAGCACAGCTTGCGTGGGCGGCGGCTCCCTTGCCTCCTGCAGTAACTTCACGCGAACGCCGTTCCCCGGCAACATCATTCCCTCAAACCGACTGGACCCGGCCTCGATGAAGATTGCCAGCCTCTATCCAGCTCCCAACCAGCCGATCGTAAATGGGAATTATCCGGCGAACGATTACTACACGGCGACGCCCGGATCGCTCAACCAGGACCAGGGCGACGGCCGCGTAGACTATCGATACAGTGACAACAGCAGCCTGTTTGGCAGCATAAGCTGGTCCGACACCTCAAAGGCCAGTACGCCTCCGTTCCAGGGCATTCTCGACGGCGGCAACTTTAACGGCAGCAGCGAAGTGGATCTCAGCCGGGCGGCGCAATTGGGCTACACACATGTCTGGAGTCCGGCCATCATTACGGAAAGCCGTATCGGTTTCAGCCGGCTTGTAACGGAGCGCACGCAGGCTAACTCTACGGTTGACGCGTTCGCGGAAGCCGGCATTGGCGGCTACAATCCAACTACTACGGCCTCCCTCAACGGCGGCCTTCCTCAGATGAGCTTCACCAACTACGCTCAAGTCGGCGCGAACGACTGGCTGCCCACAAAGGAATATAACAACGTCTGGGATTTCATTCAGAATGTCTCCGTCACCAAGGGCAACCACTCGATGAAATTCGGAGCCGAGTTCCGCCCCATCCAGTTCCCGTTCTTCCAGACGCCATATCCGCATGGCGAAATGAACTTCGCTCGTACGGAGACAGCATTCCCGTCGAATGCCAAAGACTCCGGCGGTCTAAACGGCAACTTCGCTGCTGACACGGGCGATGCGATTGCGTCGTTCTTGCTCGGATCGATCGACAACGGCCAGGTTTCAACGAATAACTTTATCTCGTCTATCAAGCAGGCCTGGGCCTTCTATGGGCAAGACGACTGGAAACTAACGCCGAAACTCACGCTAAATCTCGGTGTTCGTTACGAATTGTTCTCGCCGATCGGTGAGGCGTTCGGACGCCAATCCAATTTCGATTACAATACGCTGACGCTGCAAATTCCGAGCGGCAGGAATCAGAACGAGGCTCTGCCGCCGAATTTCAATACTCCTTACACCGACCCGACGACCGGAATCACATTCCCGGCCCTGTTCCCGAACGTGACTGTGTCGCGCGGCAAGGTGGGCAAATACCTGATTCCGTGGGATAAGGGAGATGTCGGACCACGCATCGGCTTCGCCTACAACATTCGTGAGAAGACTGTGATCCGCGCGGCGTACGGCATCTTCTATAGCGGTGAAGAGAACCAGGGCGGCAATCCTAATCGCGGTGAATCGGCGCCGTTTAACACATCGCCGCAGTTGGATCGGACCTCGGGCATAAGCTCCTTCCTGCCCGATCCGTTCTTTGCCAACGGAGGCGCAACAGGCGGCGTTACGATCGGCTACCCAACAAATGTCTTCACAACGCTACCCGTCAGTTCGTTACAGTTCCGTGAAGTCGCAAACAACTTCGACAATGGAATGGTGCAAAAGTGGAATTTCGCCGTCCAACAGGAACTCGCTGGCCAAATGGCACTCGAAGTAGGCTACCAGGGTAACCATTCCTCGCACGGGCTTCTGCAGCCGGATTTCAACACCTGTCCGAATTTCGGCACGCTCAACTCGAGCATCAATTGCAACAGCCTCCGCCCCTATCCGGATATCGGCTCGATTTCGGGGACGGCGTCTTTTGGCTTTGGTAATTACAATGCCCTGGTGGCGCAGTTGAACAAACGGTTCAGCAAGGGGTTACAGTTCACGACGGCCTATACTTACGGGCACGCGCTCGCGAATACGGGAACGACGTTGAGTGGAGCGCAGGGTCTTCAAACGAGAGACCCGAAAAACTACGCCACATCGTATGCCAATGCTTCATGGGACATCGCTCACAACTTTACTTCGGGTGTCACCTACGAGCTTCCTTTCGGCCGCGGCAAGCAATATGGCGCGAACATGAACAAGTTTGTCGATGCCGTTGCCGGCGGATGGCAGGCCAATACCATCCTCACGTTCCATACGGGACAGCCCATTGGAGTGACTTCTAATGGCTGTTCCGGTGTCTGGAGCTATTGTTCGCCGGTCTTGTTGCCTGGTTTCAGCTCCAATCAGGCGCCGCCCGGCGGCCGCACTCCAAGCGAATGGTTCAACACCGCGGCGTTCGCTACGCCCAGCTCGCTGGGTCTGTTCCAGGGCAATCTGGGGAACGTGACCAACTACGCTCCTCCGACCCGCAACGTCGATTTCTCACTCTTCAAGGATTTCGCTATCACAGAGCGGTGGAAAGTGGAATTCCGTGCGGAAACCTTCAACATCGCCAACACAACGCAGTTTAGCCCTCCCGACAGCAATGTCGGCGACGCGAACTTCGGCAAAATCACCAGCACAGCGGTCGGCAGCGAGCGCCACATCCAGTTCTCGCTGCGCTTGCAGTTCTAGCAGGAGGGTGGGCTTCAGCCCGCGCGGGGCTTAAGCCCCGCTTCCCCTTTCCTCACGTAGGCGCTAGACCACGGGAAATCTTCGGGCCGCGCAAGCAGAGCGGCCCTTACCGGGTTCCATTCGATGTAATGCCGAATCCGGCCGAACTCAATATCACTTCGCACGAGCCGGTCGAAGTATTCTTGCTGCCAGAATGGTTCGCCGGTTCGACCCAGCAGTTTGTTGGCGTGGCAGGCTGTCGGCCCTTTCACCTGACGAATCAGATCGGAGAGTGCCACGTGCGGCGTCCAGAGCACGTGCACGTGATTGGGCATGACCACGTAAGCGTGTAGGCAACAGAGGCCGCCCTCAGCTACATCTTGCAGCCGATCTATCACCAACGTTGCGATTTCCGGTTGCCGCAAGTAGACTGGGCCGCCTCGAGCCGTGTCCAGGAGCCGATCCCATGCGGCGAAAGCTTCTCCGGAAGTAAGGTGTTCGGGAAGGAAGATGCGCTCCCGTGGCAGGCTTCCCGACAGGCGCCATGTGACAAACGACGGTATGCCTAGGACGTCCAGATGGGGCAACCGGCGGCGATAGCGATTCACTCGTTCTTTATCGTGTCCTGAGATTACTGGGGCTCTCACCGAGAAATCAGCGGGGCTTAAGCCCCGCGCGGGCTAAAGCCCACCCTCCCACGTCGGTTTTTGGCATGCTTGTAGTTGCTCCGTCTGGCTCTCTTAATTCTGCTTGCTGTTGATCCGGCGCAGGTAACTAATCTTCTTCGAAGCGGTTTGCTTGACTTGGAACACGGCCAACTTGCGCAGGCTCGCTCGGAGCTTGAGCAAGCTTCGAAACTCGACCCTTCAAACGCGCTCGTCTGGACTTCTCTCGTTAGAGCGTATTCCCGATTAAACCAGCCTGCGCTGGCGCAGGCGGCGGCGGCGAAAGCAGAACAAACCGGCGCGGGCAATCCGGTAGTCGCTCATGCTTTAGCGATCTATTATTCTGGCGGCGGGCAGTTTGCGCATGCCGCCGCGCTTGAAGCCGAGTATGCGCAAAGCCCGTCGGCCGACTCCGGCGCGGCTGAACGCGTGGCCGATCTGTATCTGGATGCGGGTGACGCGCACGCGGCTCTGCCATTTGCACAAAAAGCCTGGTCGGCAGCTAAGAACGACCCGCAAACTGCATTCGACTATGCGCAGGCGCTGCTCAAGACTCAGGATTTTACGCGAGCGGCAGAGGTTCTCGAGAACGCAGTCGAATCGAATCCGAACAATGCCCAACTGACGCTTGCCTTAGGCGTAGCGCGGTACGGGCAGCGAAGATTTCCCGATGCCATCACTGCGTTTCTAAAAACCATCGCGATCGACCCGCGCATTCCGCAGCCATATGTTTTTCTGGGCCGCATGCTCGATCAGGCAGGCGCTACAATGCCTGCTATTGTTGCCGATTATCGCCGGTGGATGACGATGGAACCGAAGGGAGCCGAGCCGCCCCTGCTGCTTGCCGAAGCCTTGGTTGCATCGAACAGCGCGAGTGACGAGGCCGAACCGCTCTTACGCCGATCCATTGGTCTCGACCCGCGTAACTGGGAAGCCCATTATCAACTGGGTCTTTTGCTGTCGAATAAACATGCATACAGAGAGGCCGCCGCGGAGTTGGAAGCGAGCACTAAACTGAACCCGAACGAGCCGATGCCGCATTACCATTTAGCGCGGGTGTACGACCGCCTGGGCGAAAGCGATCGCGCAAACGCCGAGCGAGAGATACACAAGCGCCTGATGGCTGCCGCGACCCATGCCGCGGCGGCGCCGCCGAATCAATAGCCACTACCCACGAAAATTCTGCGAAGAATCGCGATTTTGGGCCACTAATGATTGAACTGGTAAAAATCTCTTGTTCCACGTGTTTTTTCATGGGGTCTATGAGCGTGTCCTCGGATTCCTGGCGCTGGCGCTGGTTGTAAACGGCATCGACGACCTCGTGCCGGCCCTCATCTGTCTGTGGAACTGGTTTCGCCCAGGCAACCTGGATGACGCTGCGCTCGACCGAAAGACACAGCGGCGCCTCGCGATTTTTGTGCCCTGCTGGCGCGAAGCGGAAGTGATCGGCCAGATGGTGCGCCACAATGTTGCAGCCATCAAGTATCAGAAATACGATTTCTTCCTCGGCGTTTATCCCAACGACGAGGCAACCATCGAGGTAACGAAGGCGCTAGCGGCGCAGATCAAGAATGTGCATGTCGCCCTCTGCCCTAACAACGGGCCGACCTCGAAGGCCGATTGCCTGAATGCCATCTATCAGCGGATGGTAGACCATGAAACGCAGAGAAACATTCATTTCGACACCGTTGTGATTCACGACGCCGAGGATCTGATCCATCCAGAGGCTTTCGATCTGATCAATCGAGAGCGTGTCCAGTACGACATGGTGCAAGTGCCGGTGTTGCCGCTTCCCACGCCGCCGGCCGAGTTCACTCACGGCGTTTATTGCGACGATTTTGCCGAGTACCAGGCCATCGACATGCGCGCCCGGCAAATCAGCGGTTCTTTCATCCCCTCAAACGGCGTGGGCACCGGTTACTCGCGTAAAATTCTGGACCGGATGGCGAGTCTCAACCGCGGTATTGTGTTCGAGCCGAGCAGCCTGACGGAGGACTACGACAGCGGCATACGAATCTTTGAGCTTGGCTTTTCGCAGAAATTTTGTTCGCTAAGAAAAACCGGCGGAGACTACCTGGCCACACGCGAATATTTTCCACGCCGGTTTCACGCCGCAGTACGGCAGCGCACTCGGTGGCTGATGGGGAATGCGCTGCAAAGCTGGGAGCGGCATGGCTGGCGCGGGTCGTTTGCCGTCAGGTATTGGCTGTGGCGCGATCGCAAGGGTCTGATGGCGAATCCTATTGGGCTTGCGACAAACATTCTCTTCATCGCCGGAATGGTGACATGGTGCTGGAGCAACGTTACGCGGCAGCCCTGGCTACTCGAGATCGAGACTCCTTGGGTTTTAAAGCTCTGCGCGGCGACGCTCGGCCTGCAATGTTTCCGTCTGACCGTGCGCATGGAATGCGTGCGGCGCATCTTTGGGCTTCCAATCGCGCTGCTTGTACCCGTTCGGTCGTTTCACGCGAATTTAATCAATGCGCTATCGACCTGGCAGGCGATTGAGCGGTATGTGAAAGCGAGGATGCATGGCCGGTCGCTGACATGGCTAAAAACGGAGCACGTCTATCTGAATCAGGAGTCGCGAGCTGCGCGGCATCGGTCTATCGAAGAGGTGCTGGTGGGCGCGGGAACGATGAGTCAGGCAAAGCTCGAATCGTTACAGAAGCGTTTAGGTCAGCAGGCTGAACTGTCCGATTATCTGGTCCACTCCGGCGAACTCTCGGAAGAGGAGCTCTCAGAAACATTGGGACTTAAATACGGAGTGCCGTCGATTTATCTGGACCCCCGGGACATCAAGCCTGGAGTGGCGCGGATTTTGCCGGCCGAAACGCAGGCAGAGGCCCGGGTGATTCCATTTCGCATCGAACGTGGCCGGCTTCTGATCGCCGGACCGCAGCCCCTCGAGTCCGCCATTCTTCAATCGCTTCGGCGCTTCACGAAGCTCGAAATCGAGTTTCATCTCGTGACGTGGCGGAATTTTGAAGAGCTACGCCGCGTGATTGTGTAACGAATTTAAGATATAGCCGCGGCCTGGAAAGCGGCAATCAGATCTTCTTCTTCGCGCGGATCGACGGTCCGGAGATCGGCAACGACGTGATCGCGTTCGATGCGCGCGATAACCGGCACGGGCGCTCGGCGCAATTTGCGCTCGAGAGCGTCCGGGTCGGAGGTTGCGATTTCAATCAGCCAGGTTGGCAAGCTCTGGTCGGGCGTCGAACCGCCGCCGATGGCCGACTCACCCTCTCGAACCGTCGTATGTAGCGGCCCTAATCGCGCGGCGACACGCTCGGCCCGGAAGCGGATCTCGTCAGCCGATCGGAAGATCATTCTCAGTGTGGGAATAGCGTTCCAATCTTCCCCGAGCAGCCTGAGCAACGTCGCCGAAAGCGCTTCGATGGCAAGTTTGTCGCATCGCATCGCCCGGTACATTGGATTACGCCGGACGCGCTGGACCAATTCCGCATCTCCGGCGATGATGCCCGACTGCGGCCCGCCAAGCAGCTTGTCGCAACTGAAGGAAACGATATTGATACCGGCGTCGAAGCTTTCCGATACCAGCGGCTCTTGAATTTCGTGATCGCGGAGGTCTACCAGGCATCCGCTCCCGAGATCCTCATAGACAGGGATGCCTGTTTCGCGGCCGAGAGCAGTCAGCTCAGCCGGAGACGGCCTTGCTGTGAAGCCAACCTGGCGGAAGTTGGACGGATGAACTCGAAGAATGAGCCGAGTGCGTTCGCTAATGGCCTTTCGATAATCGTCTACGTGGGTTCGATTTGTAGTGCCAACCTCACGCAAAATAGCCCCCGTTTGCCACATGATTTCGGGAATGCGGAAACCGTCGCCAATTTCAATCAGTTCGCCGCGCGAAACGATGACTTCGTTTCCCGCCGCCAGTTCGCGCAGCACAAGGTAGACGGCAGCGGCATTGTTATTTACTACTATGGCCGGGCGCCCGATCAGACGTTCGATCAGCGGGCAGGTGTGCATGTCGCGCTTGCCACGTTTTCCGGCCCTTAGGTCATACTCGAGATTGCAGTAGCCTGCGATGGGACGTAGCTCGTCAAGAGGCGCGCGGCCCAGATTTGTATGCAGTACGACTCCGGTGGCGTTAATCACGCGCCGCAGAGAAGGAGTTAAGAGCCGTCGCAGCCGGCTCTCAACCAGCGCCGGAATCGACGCTACATCGTAGGGTAATTGATTCAAGAGGGCATTACGCCTTTCGGCTAAGACACTGCGGACCTCGGTGGCCAACAAGGCGTGAGGCAGGTCTCTGAGATGCGTCAACTGACGCAAAACCTCGTCAACGGATGGCAAAGATCGCAGCTCGCTCGACTCGCTTACAGACGCCACTCTTTCAACTTACAGCGTGTAGTGGGGCATTGGGAGAGGCTTTTGCCCGCTGAAGTACTACGCTGGGAAATTTGGCGGCCGAGTCAGGGGCTATCCGTGATCGTTAAAACAGTGTGAACGCCTGATAAACTGAGGCTTGGTTACGCGCTAATTAGCCGACGCTGAAAAAACGCTTAGAAGAACCGCTTGCTAGCGCGCGCGGCCCGGTAAACGCCGCAGAGTTGAGGGGCGCGTTTCCGAGCCGCGACCGTGAGGGAGCGGTTACAAAGCGTTTCGAGCGTTGTGTTCGAATGCGCGGCTGTACGGAGTTTTCACCCTACATGATTGCTGCTACTCAGATTCGACCGGGCATGGTGGTCAAGTTTAACAACGAACTACACTCGGTCTTCAGCATGGTTCACCGGACACCGGGCAACCTGCGCGGCTTTGTGCAAGCCAAGATGCGAAATCTGCGAACCGGTTCGATGACCGAACACCGGTTCTCGTCTGAAGATAAGATCGAGCGCGTTGCCCTCGATGAACACGAAATGGAGTATTTGTACGACGATGGCGAAGATTTCTACTTCATGAGTACAGAAAGTTTCGACCAGATGCACTTGAATAAAGACATTCTGGGCGACGGCGTTCAGTATCTGGTACCGAACATGAAGGTAGCTGTTGAGTTTTACGAAGGCAAGCCGATCAGCGTCGAACTTCCACCCAGCGTGGAGCTAAAAGTAGTTGAAACGGAACCCGGAATAAAGGGCGCGTCTGTATCAAACGTGACCAAGCCAGCGAAACTCGAAACCGGACTGGTGGTTCAGGTGCCTCCATTCATCAATCAGGGCGAAGTTATTCGCGTGAGCACTTCGGAAGGAATCTACCTCGAACGGGCCTGAGCACGGGCCGTTTGAGTGTATATATCGGTGAATGGGCTCGCCGCGGATAGCGTTTCTGCTTGCGACGCTTGCGATTGCGGCATATGCGCCGTTTCTATCCTTTCCGTTTATCGCCAATAGCTTTATCGAAATTCCGGTCTCCCGGCTTCTGGGCTCCTGGCCCGGACTGACGCCGCTAATCACAAACCCGAACTGGCATTTCCGGATTGTGTATGTACTGGCCAATTCGTGGATTGAGCAAATATTTGGCTTTGCACCAAAACCTTTCTATGTGGCAAGCCTCTGTTTTCATGCCTGCACGGTGCTTCTGGTCTACGGTTTGGGGCGGTGGCGCGCGCTTCAACACCCTGCCGCTCTATGGTCGGCCGGCTTCTTCGCCGTGTATCAGGCGCACCACGGCGCCGTTGTTTCGCTTGCCTGCTGGCCCGACCTCCTCGCCACTCTGTTCGCTTGCGCTTCATTTTATTGCTGGATCCGCTGGTTCCAGGGGAATTCTAAGACGAGCTATGCGCTGGCGCTCGTCTGGTATTTGGGGGCGCTTGTCTCGAACGAATCGGGTTTCATCGTGGTGCTATTGCTGACGCTGCCTTTCTTTACCGCGGAGTCGATTGGCCGTACAAAGGTCTTGTCGCTGATTCCGTTTGGAGCCTTGGCCGTAGCGGCGGTTGCAATCCAATTGAGCTTCCGGCCGCGACCCGTGGCATAGAGCGATAGCCTTCCTCCGCTCGATTCATGGTGGATTACGCTCGCCTGGGCGTGCGTGGCATGCGTATTCGCCTGGTTTGCGCGTGCCCGGGAGTGTTGGAAAGTGCTGGCGGCGAGCGCCGGCTGGATATTCGCGGTGTTTCTGGATGGTCTGTATGTGTCGCATGTCTTGCACGTTTCCGGCTCTACTAACTATCTGGCAAGCGTAGGCCTGGCGCTGATGGTGGGAACGGGATTCTCGAAACTCCAACGCCGATTGCCGATATCCGCGGTGGCCGCTATCGCTATCGCCGTGATCGTCATCAATGGCGGTGTGTTGTGGACAAAATCGCGCCGTCAGATGCTAGGTTTCGCCGCGCCGACCCAAGCTTTAATTAATGCAGCTGCATTTGCGCGCGGTCCTGTGGAATTGTCCTGTTTTCCCTACGTGTTCGAAGTTGCCCAAGCGGCAGTCGGATCGATAGGCGAGCAGATTTCACCGCAGAAACGGGAGGCCGATATCAAAACGCCGCATTGCGTCTCGTTCCGTTACCGGGATTCGCTCGGAAACGTGCGGCAGGTCTTCCTGCATTCGGCCATTTGAAGTGCATAGGACGCCCACAAAGTTACAAATTGCGCTACGCTAAGGTCGGATCGCAAATGAACCGGTTTGAACGCCAATCGGAACAGACGCGGCGGCGCTCTCTGCAGAATTCGATACTGCTTTGGAGCACAGGCGGCATCCTGTTGATTGCCGTGCTGGCGCTACTGGGTTACTCAAGCGGAGCCAGCCGGGAATTCTGGAAAGGCGCCGCGATTGTCGTGGCAGTTTTCCTTTTGATCGTCCGTCAAGTAGGGCGCCGGATCAAAGTCAGCCGCTCGAAGGCTGCGAAACCCGACGACCGATCCATGCTTCACCTCGACTGACATCCCCCGAATTTCGAAACAGGTTCCGGTAACATCAAGGAATCTGGCATGAAGTTCATTCTTGGGCTCGTTGTCGGAATGCTCAGCATTCCATTCTTCGCATACTGCTACTTCAAGCTTGGGATGGCGCCCGTTGGGGTAAAGGATGGGACGATGCCATTTGAAGGATGGGCTGCCAAAACAGCGCTTCACACGCGAATCGATAAGGAAATGCCACGATCTGCGCCGATTCCCGCCTCGGCCGAAAACCTGGTCGCCGGAGCTAAGGTCTACAAAGAGAACTGCGCCGAGTGCCATGGGTTTAAGGGCCAAGAGCAATCGGCAGCCGCCAAAGGCATGTTCCCCAAAGCGCCTCACCTGTTTCAGGGGCATGGCGTGACCGACGACCCGGCCGGCGAGACGTACTGGAAAGCGGCGTACGGCATCCGGCTCTCGGGTATGCCGGCTTTCAAAGGTTCGCTCACGGACGAGCAGTTATGGCACGTGAGCCTGATGCTCGCTAATGCGGACAAGCTGCCTGCCGATGCCGAGCCGATTGTCGAGGGAAAGTAGTGCATTTTCACAAAATTGGCTTGGTGATTGTTGCCATTGCGATTGCGACGGGTTGTGCCAATCGGGCGAAGAACCTTCCGGTCTATGGCACAGTGCCCGAGTTTCGGTTGACGGATTCCTGCGGACGGTCCTTTGACAGCCATTCGCTTGATGGAAAAGTGTGGGTTGCCGACTTTATTTACACTCGTTGCCCGGGGCCATGCCCGCGAATGACGTCGCAGATGCATGGGGTCGAAAAAAAAGTGAAAAGCGACGGCGATGTCCGCCTCATCTCGTTCACGGTCGATCCCGCGCACGACACGCCCGCTGTCCTCAACGATTATGCGCATCTATTCGGCGCGCCAACCCAGCAATGGTATTTCTTGACCGGTTCTCCCGAAACGCTGCATTAGCTGGCCAGAAACGTATTCATGGTTGGCGATTTGGTGGGGGTGATGGATCACAGCACGAGATTCATCCTGGTCGACGAGAAACGGCGGATACGAGGCTTTTATTCTACGCTTGACGCGAGCGGAATCGACCCGCTGATAGGCGACGTCAATGTGCTGAGACGCGCCGCGCGTTCGTAGAATAGAGCTAGGAAACTTATGGCTGACGAAGCGGATGAAAAATCATTCGAAATCCCGCTGCCCCCCGCGGATTTTTCTTTTCTGGTGAGTTCACTGATGTTCCAGGCGCAGCTCGAGCTGGGATTGCTGCACATAGGAGACGAGCAGGCCCCGGCGGAGCCGAATTTGCCTCGCGCTAAGCATTCCATCGATTTACTCGGAGTGCTGGAAGAAAAGACTCGGGGCAACCTGTCGCTCGAGGAGCAGCGCCTGCTCGAAAACGGCCTGACCGAGCTGCGATTCCGGTTTGTGCAGGTTTCCGGCGAATCGAAACGAAAAACGGGGAGCCAAGCCGAAGCTGAAGAGGACCGGCCCCGCATTATTACGGCTGACGGGGGCAAGGGGATCAAATCCGTTTAGATGCTCGATCAATTCGAGCGAGCTTCGATACTGGTCTTGGGCTCAGGGACGAGCATCGGCATCCCGATGATCGGGTGCCATTGCAAAACATGCCGCTCCGCCGATCCGCGCGATCAGCGTCTGCGTCCGAGCATTTTAATCAAACTCGATCAGAGCCGCGTTCTGATCGATACGGGGCCGGATTTTCGGACGCAAGCGCTTCGGCACGGCATTGAAAGAATCGACGCAGTTCTTTATACGCATTCTCATGCCGACCATATTCTGGGATTGGATGACCTACGCCCATTCAACTACATGCAGAGCTCCGATATTCCGATCTATGGTTCAGCGGAAACGCTCGAAGTAATTGAGCACACGTTCGAATACGTCTTTGATGGCAAGCCTTCCCAGTCAAGCCGTCCGAGGCTTACTTCCATCCGGTGCAGCGACGGCGACCGGTTCAACATAGCGGGTCTCGAGTTTGAGGCTGTAAAAGCCTTTCACGGGAAGCTTGAGGTTTTCGGCTTCCGCTTCGCCGATTGTGCTTATCTCACAGACCATAGCTCGATTCCGGATCAATCGATGCGCCGGCTCCGCAACCTTGATGTCTTGTTTTTGGACGCCCTGCGATACAACGCGCATCCTACTCATCAGACAATTGAGCAGTCGCTTCAAACCGTGCAAGAATTAAACCCGAAGCGGGCCTTTTTTACGCACATTTCACATGATGTCCTTCATGCGCCGGCCGAAGCGCGTTTCCCGGAGCACGTGCGGCTAGCCTACGACGGATTAGAGATCCCGATCGGGAGAACGGTTCGACCATGAAGACTGTGTTTCGTTCTTTGAACGAAGCCGCTGGCCGGTTCGGACCGTGTGCTCTGACCATCGGTAATTTCGACGGCGTGCATCTCGGCCATCGAACGCTGATCCGTCAGACACAGCAAGTTGCGCGAAATCGCGGCTGGCGCACGGGCGTTCTCACATTTGACCCTCATCCAGCTTTCGTTGTCGCGCCCGAACGGGCCCCGCAAATGATCTGCTCTCTACAAGACCGCTTGCGCCTGCTCGAGGAGGCGGGAGCCGAGCGCATTTTGGTTTTGCCGTTTACGCGGGAGGTCGCCATGATGGAGGCGCGCGAGTTCATCGAAAAGGTGATGGTGGAAACGCTTGAGGCGCGGGCAGTGGCGGTGGGACAGAGTTTTCGCTTTGGACGAAACCAGCTAGGCACTCCGGCAGTGCTCGCCGAACTGGGCGCCAAGCACGGCTTCGAATGCCACTTTTTGGCGCCCATCATGAACCGGGGCGAGATTATTTCGAGCACTGCGATTCGACGGCATCTTGTGGAAGGAAAAGTATCGCGGGCAGGACGAATGCTTGGCCGCTGCTTCTCAATTACCGGAGACGTCGTTGAGGGACATGGTATCGGCTCGAAACAGACGGTGCCCACTCTAAACCTGAAGCCGGGGCCTGAGATTCTCCCGGCGCTGGGTGTTTACATTACCGAAGCCGAGGATCTTTCGGATGGTCGCCGCTGGCGCTCGATAACAAACATAGGCACCAGGCCAACGTTCGGCGGCGGCGGCGTGACGATTGAGACGTTTCTGCTTTCGCCTTTCGACGGGGCGAATCCGGAACACATCTCGATCCATCTGCGCCGCTGGGTTCGCGCAGAGCGTACGTTCCCCGATCCGCAATCACTCCAGGCTCAGATTTTCAAGGACGTGCAGCGCGCAAATACCTACTGGCGCCGCCTGGGCCGGGTACATTCGATGGCGGGCTCGAAGTAGCGTAAGGGAGCCTCAGTGGGCGCGGCTGTTTGAAACCTTAGCTTCATCGCCCGAGCTCTTGGTTGTCCATTGCTTCCCATCGGTAGACTCTGCCTGCTCGAAATGAATTTTGTTTTTACCCGAAAATGTATTGATCGTTCGATAGTACGTGGTCTTTCCTCCTTCGCGGCGGCTGCTGGTGAACACCCATTGGTTGCCTGAGATTTCTAGATCGTCCAGACCGGTAGCGCGTCCCTCTGGAAGTATTGTCTGCGTGTGGAAGTGGCCTGGCTTGTCCGTCGAGATCATAATCAGCAGCCGGACTGGCTTGCCGTTTACGCTCTGCTGGCAAGCGAAATAGAGGCCTAGTTGTGCGCAGTCGTTAGTCAATTGATAGGGCTCGCCAGGCGCTCCGGCATTTGGGTGGGTGACCTGCCATGAACCTTGGTACAACCACAAAGGACTGGGCGGAGCCCCGGAATGGGCTGCTTTAGCTGGTCGGCTGAGAATGCCGGCGAGTAGCAAAACTGCCAGGAGAAGCCTTCGAAGCATAAGATTCAGCGTATATCCGGCGCCGCTGAGCCGAACGAGTCGATGCGAGGATTGCGAGGAACGACAATAGCAGAAGCAATCATGCGAACTCTTTTCACGATGGTCCTCACGCCGGCATTCGTTACACTCGCTGTGATGACAGAAGCTGAGACGCCGCCTCAGACGCAGATCTCTAACGGCGTGATCACGGCCGCGATCTACTTACCCGATGCACAGAAAGGTTATTATCGCGGCACGAGATTCGACTGGTCGGGAGTGATTGGCCGTTTAGAGTACGCAGGCCATAACTACTATGCGCCCTGGTTCACGAAGACGGACCCGACAGTGATTGATTTTGTCTATCGAGGGCAAGACATCGTCGCCGGTCCTTGCAGCGCTATTACAGGACCGGTAGAGGAGTTCTCCTGGGGAGGAAAGGCACTCGGCTACGATCAGGCCAAAGTGGGCGGAACATTTGTGAAGATTGGCGTCGGCGTCTTGCGTAAGCCCGATACGGAGAAATACAATCCATACCGGCTGTACGAGATCGTCGATTCCGGCAAATGGAGCGTCAAAAAGAGCGCGGACCATATCGAATTCACGCAAGAGTTGAAAGATCCACAAACGGGCTATGAGTATCGCTATTCAAAAGTTGTGCGGCTCGTTGAAAATCGGCCCGAGATGATCATCGAGCATAGGCTTTCGAACCTTGGACGGCGATCGATTCAAACGAGCGTTTACGACCATAACTTTCTGGTTCTGGACCACCAGCCGACCGGGCCCGACTTCACCATCACTCTTCCGTTCGACATTCAGAGCACAAGCCCTTTGAATCAGAAAATGGCGGAGGTACAGGGGAAACGGCTCCTTTACCGAAAAGTGCTCGAAAACCGCGATACGGTCGCGGCAGAGCTTTCCGGATTCGGCAACGCGCCGGCAGATTACCGCATCGCAATCGAGAACAGCAAACTGAGAGCAGGCCTCAAAATCGCAGGCGACCGGCCGCTCTCACGCATGTACCTGTGGTCAATCCGATCCGTTCTCGCCATCGAGCCCTATATCGATATGTCAATCGAACCTGGCCGCGATTTCAGTTGGACGTACGACTATAGTTACTATTCGCTTGATGGCAAATGATCGGCAACTCCTTGCAAAGCCTTAGCGACCGCCTCACGCGCGGGCCGATTCACCCAAAGCACTGGACCGCCCTGATACGCCGGCTCAGGCGGCTGCTTTCCCCATAGCGCGCCTGGCGGATACACGGCGATGTAGTCCCATACAATGCCCCGTCGATTCTCCTGGTTCCCGATCGAACGCGAAATCAGCCGTCCCTTATCCCAAAATTGCGCGGTACGCGAATCGGAAATTCGCCTCAATGTGGCGCTCGATGGCGAAGTCCAGTCTGTCAGCAATACTGGCTCCCACACGACAAAGGCTCGTACGGGCTTCCCCGCAAACTCTCGTAACGTGTGCTCGAATGCAGAGGCCCCCTGCAGACATATCGGTCAAGTCGGTGACAGAAGAAGGAGCACCCGGACGTCTTGTTTTGCGTCGTTGAAAGCATTCTCAATCTCGGCCACATTTTGCGGATTGAGACGCATTAGCGCTGTCTGCCCCGAAGGCGTCTGACCGCCGCCGTACAAATAGAACAGCGCGCCGGCCAGAGCCAACGCCGCAATCGCAAATAAAATATACTTACGCCGCACCGATTCACCCGCCTAGCAAATTGGCCACCGCGTTTGCCATTACTTGGGGAAAGAAAATCGAGAGGAATACGAGCACAGTGGAAAGCCACAGCAGGACCGAGCCGACCACGCTCGGCTTGCGCTTACAGGCTTTCGCACGTCGAGTTTGATAGAACCCGTAGGCCAGAAACAAAATCGACGCGCCCAGCAAGTACGGCCGAGCAGCCGAAAGAAACGCCGCACCGCCGGCAAAGCTCGCGGCAACCACAAACGGCAGAATGGGAAGACAGCAACTGAACGCGGCCAGCACGCCCCCGATAGCCGCGATGCCAGCGATTGCGGCACTGGTATCTTTGGAGTGGCCCGAGCCGGGACTATTTGGGCCGATCGTTTTCTCACGCACGTTTCAACTGCTTCCGCGCTTCTTTCAGCGCCAATTCGATCATTGCCTCTGAGGGCAGTCCGCCTGGATAACACCGGCACGCGAAGCCCGTCTCCGCCATGGTACGAGAAGCCGGCTCGATGTCGAGGCCATTCACGCGAATGGTCGGCGATCCGATGAACTTCAGAGCCTTCGCAGCCGATTCATCCTTAACCTCGATGCCTGCCACCTCGGCCGTCAATCGTTCCCGCAGGAGAACGGTTCTGAGGCGGGCAACGGCAGGCGCGTAGTTGGGGCAGCCCTCGAAATACAGAACCTCAATTCTCATCGGAGCCTCGATGGGAGATTTCGTCGAGCACGGGACAGCAGCCGTCGTGCGCATCGCCCTGTGTTTTCAGTTTCCGTTCACATGTCCGGAGACTCTTCGTCAGGTGCGTCTCGAGAACATTCAACTTCCGGATCCTGTTCCGAACCTCGGCAACTTTGGCTTCGAGCAGCTCGCGTACGTGAGAACATGTTCTGCGATGATCATGCTGGAGAAACAGTAGTTCGCGAATTTCCGTGAGCGAGAATCCCAATTGCTGAGCGCCCCGGATGAACTGAATCCGGTCGACGTCATGCGGCGTAAATAGACGAAAACCGCCGCCGGTTCGCGGCGGGCACTCGAGCAGTCGTTGCTTTTCATAGAAGCGGATGGCGTCGATGCTCACACCGGTTTGTTCGGACACCTTCCCGATTTGAATTCCACTCCGCGCCATGTGCCTCCAGATTACACTCTGGAGTTGACTCTAGAGTCAAGCGCCGCGAACGTAGTTTACGCAATCTTTACAGGCTGCTAACAGCTTGCTTGACCATCCGGCGTAAGATGGGCAGTACTTATAGCTGGGTCGCGCGACCCCCTAAAGCAAACCTCAGGCGGCCTTTCAACATGGGCCATCGTTTGACGAGGCGAGAGGAAGCCGGTTGTGAATCCGGCCGGCGCCCTGATAGACTAAAGCCGTCGGCAATCGGGGCGTGGCTCAGCCTGGCTAGAGCGCCTGGTTCGGGACCAGGAGGTCGGAGGTTCGAATCCTCTCGCCCCGACCAAT
>JBAUZG010000200.1:0-26470 GCA_049585195.1 Bryobacteraceae bacterium
CGTGGGAACCGTTCTCGCCTCCGATGCGTTCTTCCCATTCCCCGACGGAATTGAGGAAGCGGCGAAACATGGAATTACTGCAATCATTCAGCCCGGCGGCTCGGTCCGCGACGCGGACGTAATCGCAGCGGCCGACCGGCTAGGGCTCACGATGGTGTTTACAGGAATTCGTCACTTCCGGCACTAGCCCTAATGTCGAAACGGAGCCGGAAGCGTAAGCGACCTTGATCGCTTGATCCTTCAAGAAACCTTAAGCGAATGACATTGAGCGTAAGCGACGTTGAGTGGGAACGCAACCCGCATTAGGTCGCTGGCGCTTCCGGCTCCGTTTCCGTGTTTGCAGATTTGAAAAATTTCGGCGATGGAAATTCCGAGGTCGCGGGATTGCTCTTTGGCAGCCTGATATTCGGCACTCTCAAGTCTAACGTGTATTCGAATCATGTCAGTTCGGCGGCAGCGGCGGAGCGGTGTACCCTCCCACATCCGCATAATCCTGGCGAATCTTGACGACTTTGCCTTCGTCGAACGTGATGAACGTCATTTTGCCGGGCGGTTCGCCGTAGATCCAATCTTCGATTTCGTCGCCGTCCCGTGTTTCACGGCTCTTGTTGCGCGGGCGACCAAGAGCCAGCAGCACCTGCTCGCGGGTCATCCCTTCAATGGGCCGTTGCTCTTTAATCGCTTTCTTGATGGGCTCGGGCAAACTATTCACGTAATCCTGCGTGGCAGAGTGCTTCGAGAAATCGAAGATGGGATTCAACATCGCCTTGACCTCGGCGCTCGTCAACGACGGCACGCCCTTCGGAAAAACCAGCGCGATATTCGTGCCGGCGGCCCCTTGTCCGCTTTGCCTGTTGACGGGCGCCATCGGCCCGCCCATGCCAACCTGCACATGGTCGTACCAGCGTTGGCCGCCCTTCAGGCCATGGTTGATCTCCAACAGAATCTTTTTTTCCTCGATGACGACGTTGGTAATCTGGATTTCGTCGCCCACTCGCGCCGCCGGGCCGTTCTCCATCATGGCTTTCTCCCAGATGTCGCGGTCGTACTTGCCGTCGCTTGGATAACTCAGCGGCTTTTTCGAGCGCGGAAGTGAGACCTTACTCTTGGCAAATTCGGCCATCAGGCCACGGGTGATCTCGTCACGCTCGTCGTTACTGAGCTTGGTGCCGGCGTTGGCAAGTCCGCCCGAAAGCGTCAGCAGCGCGCTGGCCAGCAGGCAGCAAGAAGTCGCCCGCGCTAGTCGTTGAGCGACGCCGCGACGTGAGCGACTTGCGGTACGATCGGCGTTCGATACAGAAGAAAAAATAGCGCGATGACGAAGATAGTCGTGAGAAAGCCCCCCTCCGGGCCATACGCTCCGCCGCTCCACAGTGGGCCAAGGTCCCATTGATAGCCGTACCTCGTTACCTCGATTGTAAGCCCGCTCAAGTTCACTCCAAACAGAGGCAATATGGCGTTCCAACCATAATGAAGGCCAATGGGAAGCCACAAGTCGCGTGAGCGCAGAAAGGCATACCCAAGCAGGATGCCCCACAATATCGTGTTCACTATTGCCAGAAGAGTTGCGTTTGGGTTGGCGGAATGAGCGAAGCCGAACAAAACACCGACCGGCAAAACCGTCGCCCACGGCCCTATTTTGTCAATGAGAAGCTGAAAGGCATAGCCGCGGAACAGAATCTCCTCGCCCGCCGCGCCGAACAACAAAACGACCAGATAGAAGATCAGGCTGGGCCAGCTCGGGTTGGCGCCGGTCTTCGCCACCAGGTGGCCGGTTCTGGCAAGCAGGGGAGCCGAAAGCATCAGCGCGGCCGTCCCCGCGCCGAGTGCAACGCCCCAACCAAAGTTCTTACCCGATCCCGGCGTGCTGTTCAGGCCAATGTCGCTCAGCGGCCGGCGGTCGAAAATGCGCATGGTAATCACGTTGGCCAGAACAGCGATCGCCAAAAGCCCGACCGTCGCGGAAACAACCACTCCAAATAATGGCCACAAGAAAATGGGAATGAGCTGCAAGCCAATTAGACCGGCCCCGAAATAGAAGGCCAGCCTGAGCACAACACTGAGTTTCGTAGCGGCAGGCCCCCGTGAAGGCGGCAGAGTAGCTGGCGTTCCCATGAACCCCCTCCTTTACAGACTACCCACCTAGCCGCAAAATAGATCGGAGATAGGGCGGCTGACTCGTTCGCAATACTGTAATCTCCAGGTAAGCTGCCGATAAGGTGTGCATGGACGAAAAAAGATCGGAAGCGCGGATGCTCTGTGCGGATTTGGTCGACGTGGAGTGGCGCGACAAATCGGGACGGCTACAAAGCTGCGTGATGAATCTCGAGGACATCTCGCTATCGGGAGCGTGCGTGCAAAGCGACCATCAAGTGCATCGGGGCGCCCGTCTCTGCGTCCACTATGGAAATGGGAAGCTGCCAGGCATCGTCCGGTATTGTGTGTATCGTGAGACCGGTTACTTTCTAGGCGTCGAGTTCACCGACGGATGCAAATGGCCCACGAACGAATTCCGGCCTAAGCACCTCCTCGATCCGCGGAAACTGGTGGGCCGCGCCGTCCGCCGGGATACGCAAGCGAACTGACGGTATCGCTCATCTGGTCCAGAGGACATTTATAACGCTCACCGCCGCAATCGCCGCAGTCTCGGCCCGTAGAATGCTCGATCCGAGGGAACCGGCTTTCCAGCCAGCCGAAAGAATTGTTTGGCGCTCAATATCAGTCCATCCGCCTTCCGGACCAAGCAAGATTCCAATCCGGTCGTGAACCGACTTTTCGATTGATCCGAGAATCGAGAACAGGGACGGAGCGGATCTCGATTCATCGAGCAGCAGCTTCACCTCGAACCATTGTTCGGCCACCGACTCGAGGCTCTCTGCGAGCTCGATCTCCGGCAATTTTCTGCGGCGGGATTGTTGGCTCGCTTCAAGCGCGATTCTTTTCCAACGTTCCACACGTTTCGGCGCCGCTCGCGCAAGGCCGCCGTCCGATCGCGCCGCGTTAAACGCTTGTATTTTGGTCGCACCCAGTTCCGTCGCTTTCTCGAGCATCCATTCAAAGCGGTCGAACTTGAACAGCGCCGGAAACAGATGGACCGTTGCGGCTTCCGGATAGTCTGGCAGCTCCTCCATCACCTGAAAGACTACTGACGATTTCCGCGCGCTTTCGATCTTAGCGAGATACGCCCTGCGATTATCCGAGATTTCGTACACTTCGCCCGGCTCGGCTCGCAGCACTCGAACCAGATGTTCAGCATCAGCGCCCTTCAATTCCGCCGTGCCGCGGCTTACTTCGGGAACAAAAAATAACCGGCGCGCCATATCGCTAGAATCGAGATGTTCTGTGCTCCGTTATATGCAAGTCTCATGATTGCTCACCTGAAAGGCACTATTCTCGAAAAGCATCCCAATCAAGTCATTCTGGAGACTACAGGAGTCGGCTATGAAATCCAGATTCCCGTTTCCACTTACACGACTCTGGGCGACGCCGGGTCGACGGTTTCTCTCAGAATTCACACTCACGTCCGCGAAGATGCCCTTCAGCTTTTCGGCTTTGCTACCGCAGAGGAGAAGATCGTGTTCGAACGTCTCATCAGCGTGAGTGGCATTGGTCCGCGCCTCGCGGTCACGGTCCTTTCGGGCCTTCCTACGCCGGAATTGATTGCCGCCATTCGAACCGGCGACGTCCAAAAACTGGTTCGCATTCCCGGCGTCGGCAAAAAAACCGCCGAGCGCATCGTACTCGAGTTGAAGGAAAAGCTGATCGGCGTGGATTCGATCGCCAAGGGCGCGGCGGCGGCGCCCGCCGGGGGTGCGGAATTCAACCCGCTTGAACAAGACGTTCTCTCCGCCCTCCTCAATTTAGGATGTTCACGGGCTGCCGCCGGCGAAGCCATCCGGAAAGCGAAGAAGCAGGGGGCGCGCGAAGAGTTTGAACCCCTGTTCCGAAGCGCGCTCGCGCTCGTGCGTTAAGGTGGAATCACAATGCGAGAGAATGGCATGCTTTCGCCCGGGCCGCGGGACGAGGAGCGGCAGTTTGAAGCCGCACTTCGGCCCACTCGCCTCGACGAATTTGCCGGACAGCCCCATGTCAAGGAAAACCTCAAAATTGCCATCGAAGCCGCGAACCGCCGAGCCGAGGCCATGGATCATGTGCTGCTCTGCGGACCGCCCGGGCTTGGCAAAACTACTTTGGCAGGCATTATCTCGCAGGAATTGGGCGCCACTATGGAGCAGACCGCCGGCCCAATTCTTCAAAAGAAGTTGGATCTGACGGGCGTTCTGACAAATGTTCAGGCGCGCCAAGTGTTCTTTGTTGACGAAATCCACCGGCTGGTACCGGACGTAGAGGAAATTCTCTATTCGGCTCTTGAAGACTTTCGGCTGGATATATTGATCGGCACGGGACCGGGAGCGCGCACTCACACGATTGCTCTGCCGCGCTTCACTGCAGTCGGAGCAACCACCAGGCAGGGCTTGTTGAGCGCGCCTCTTCGAAGCCGTTTTGGACTCGTCCTGACTCTAGAGCCCTATCACGAAGACACCCTGACCGGTATCGTTGAGAGATCGGCGCGCCTGCTCGATGTCTCCATCACGGCTGAAGGGGCGCGCGAGATTGCGCGGCGCGGCCGTGGCACTCCGCGTATCGCAAACCGTTTGCTACGAAGAGTTCGCGATTTCGCCCAGGTTAGGGCTAGCGGACGAATAGATTTCGACGTTTCACAAGCCGCGCTCAACCTGCTGAAGGTGGATCGCTATGGCTTGGACGAAATCGACCAGAAAATTATGCGCACAATTCTCGAAAAGTATGCCGGCGGCCCCGTTGGTCTGAGCACCATCTCAGCCGCGATCAACGAGCAGCCCGACACCATCGAGGAAGTCTACGAGCCGTACCTCATCCAACTCGGATTTCTCGATCGCTCGCCGCGCGGAAGAGTCGCCACCGACAGGGCCTTCGACTACTTTGAAGTTCCGCGGCGGCATCGTTTCGGCTTGCAGAATCCTTTGTTCTAGCTATTCATGCCCGGCAGGAGAGTTTTCCTTTCACTCGGATCGAATCTGGGAGACCGCGAACAAAATCTGGAGTCTGCGCTGCGCTTATTGGAACAGCAGAACATTGAAATCGTTAGGCGCTCGTCGCTTTACGAAACTGAGCCGCAGGATTTCGCAAGCCAGCCCTGGTTTCTGAACCTGGCCGTCGAATGCCGAGCAAAGTATTTCCCGCTGCAAATGCTGGAGCTCGTATTAGAGATCGAACGGCGGCTTGGTAGAGAGCGGCATGCTCGCGAAATCCCTAAAGGTCCGCGGCTGATTGATATCGATATCCTTCTCTACGGTCGCGCAGTGATCGACATACCCAAGCTTACGGTTCCGCATCCAGGTCTCCTGGACCGCCGCTTTGTACTCGAGCCGCTGGTCGAAATCGATCGGCAGCTTAGGCATCCAGTAACCGGCCGCCTACTTCGCCATCACTTACTGGGGCTTCACGGCCAGATTGTGCGGCTTTACCACAATTGATTTTCTAGATTAATTGTTCTTCAAGGCACAACTCCTTCCATGGCCTGTTTGGGTTCAAGACGTTCGATCTGAACTTTTGCAATTCGGTTCCGGTCCATCTCGGTAATCGTGAATCGGCGTCCCGCGTGCTCAATGAATTGGCCGGTTCGCGGAATGTAGCCGAACTGCATGAGAAGAAATCCCGCCAGCGTCTCAAATCCCGCATCAGCCGGAAGCACGATGTGATAGCGGGTTTCAAGATCGCGGATTGTCGTCACGCCTTCCACTTCCAGTTTTTGTGTTTCCTGGTAAACAGCCGGCCGTTTCAGGTCGTGCTCGTCGCCGATGTCCCCGAAAATCTGCTCGAGCACGTCTTCGAGCGTCACAAGCCCCGATATGGTGCCGAACTCGTCCACAACGAAAGCCATATGGTTATGAGTTGTGCGGAATTCGTCTATTAACTGATTAAGCGGCTTTGTTTCCGGCACCACTGGCGCCTTTCTCACAAACCTTCGTAGACGGAACGGTCTAGTTGCGCGGTTCCGTTCGTGAGCAAACCGGCGCTCTTCCCAGACGCGCATCAAATCTTTGTAGTGAACGATTCCGATGATTTGCTCGGGCCTGTCGTCGTAGACGGGAACACGGGCGAATTTATGCTCAGCCATCACACTCAAAACCTGATCGAGCTCGGAGTTGACCGGAAGGGAAACGATGCTATGGCGCGGTGTCATAATCTCTCGCGCGGAGTAGTTCGACAGGTCGAGAATTCGCTGAATCGCCTCTTGTTGAAACGGTTCAAGGTGTCCTTCGCGCCCGCTCGACTGAATGATGTATTTGAGTTCTTCGGCCGAATGTCCTCCGCGGCTTTTGCGTCCACTCGACAATCCCAAAAGTCTGAGAAGGAACGCCGCGCTCCGCTCGAGCATGATAACGAATGGAGCCGAGACGCGATAGAAAATCAGAAGAGGCGGCGCCGTCAAGACAGCAATGCGCGAAGCCTTTTCGAGTGCGAGGTTCTTCGGAACGACTTCGCCCACAATCACGTGCGCATAACTGATCGACAAAAACGCCACCGTGAAAGCGAACCCATGCAGGACGACGGGTGTCACGCGAATAGGCAAAGGGGTCAGTAAGCCCAGCAGGAGACGGTATACCGTGTCTTCGCCTGCCCAACCCAATCCCAGGCTGGCCAAGGTGACTCCAACCTGTGTGACAGATAACAACCGCCCGGGATTCGCAAGCAAGCTCAGCGCCGCCTGTGCTCCCGCGACGCCCCGCTCCGCCAAGGCGCGCAAATTAGACGGCCGGGCCGAAACGAGCGAGACTTCCGCCGCGGCAAAAAAGCCATTTGCAGCGAGAACCACGAACAGAACCGCGAACCGGTAGCCCATCTTGGCTTGGAATCACGTCATGCGAATTGGGAGTTTTGCGAGGTTGGTGGACCTGGAGAGATTCGAACTCTCGACCTCTTCCATGCCATGGAAGCGCGCTCCCAACTGCGCCACAGGCCCACAAGAACGCCTACAGAATAACACAGCATACGCTTATAGCGCTTTGGTTCTAGTGACGTACTATTTATTTCTCTGGTACGTTCATAACGGCAGTTCGCGCATTGTTGCCAGTTGCAGAAAAGGTTTTCGAGAATACTCCGCATTTTAATGTGAAATCCTATTGACTCAAGCTCCCGGCGGAGTCAAAATCGGACGGTACCTGTTCTGGCGATATCCAACCGGCAAGGCGAGCGACCAATGTCGATGACGCACGAACTTCCGCGGCCTCTTTCCGAGGCTCTTCCTACCACCTTTGTAAAGGATGCGAGCAGTCCCGGACGAGGTGAATTCAATTGTACTTCTTCACAGCTTGCGGAACTCGTGCACGAGCTTCGCCAGCCGCTGAGCACCATTGAAGCTCTCACCTATTACTTGGAACTTGTCTCGACCGATGTTCAGACTCTGTCTCATCTCGAGCGGATTCAGGACATGCTGCTGCAGGCCAATCACATTCTCGAACGGGCATCGGATTCCTGCTGCGATTAGCTCTTCTCGAGCCTGTCCACGCGTCGCTTCAGCTCTTTTAGCTCCTCTAAGGCGCGGGGCAGTTTCCCAAGCGACGCGAGTTGCTCGAGATATTGTTTCAGCGGACGCGCCGGCGTTCCCCATACCGGATCGCCGGCCCTGACAATCTTCGATGTCAGAATGCCGGATCCTGACCCCACTACAGACTTCGACTCTATCGTGGCCTTGTCGCCAATACCCACCTGTCCGCCAACGACCGCAAAATCTCCGACTTTCACCCCTCCGGAGAATCCCGTTTGCGCCGCAATCACAACGTGCTTTCCAATTTCGCAATTGTGACCCACGTGAACGAGGTTGTCGATCTTTGTTCCCTGTCCGATTCGCGTTACGCCGAGCGCTGCACGATCAACGCAGCTATTCGCGCCGATTTCCACATCATCTTCGATTTGAACGGTACCAATTTGGGGGAATTTTTCGTAATTCTCGCCTGTGAAGGCAAATCCGAAGCCATCGGCTCCAATCACACATCCAGCATGCAAAATGACACGGCATCCGATGCGAACACCTTTGTAAATCGTCACATTTGGATGTAATATGCAGCAATCGCCAAGAATTACGTCATCCCCAAGGAAACAGCCTGCGTGGACGATGCATCGGCTGCCTACCCGCGTGTTTTCGCTGATTGTCACGTTGGGGCCAACGAAACAATCGCGATCGATTGTAGCGCTCGACGCAATGTTTGCGGTGGGATGTATGCCTCCAGGACTGTCCTGCGGGTACAGAATCCGGATGATGCGAGCGAAGGCAACTCGAGGGTCTTTCACGCGGATGATGGTTCTGTTCGGCGGGCAATCGAAACCTAATGGAACCAGCAGGCAGCCGGCTTTGCTTTGTTCCACCATAGCGGCCGCTTTTCGAGTAGCGGCAAAAGAAAGCTGAGCGTCCGTTGCTTCCTCGAGTGTATTCGCCGAAGCAATCTCGCGGCTTAAATCCCCTTGGGCCTCGCCGCCGCATAGCTCCGCGATTTCAGCCACTGTCAATCGAGGCATCCCTCATACTTAACATGTGGACCGGCCTCTTCGGCCCCCGACTCTCGATCATGCCCGTTGATCCGTCTGCATATGTCGCGCCAACTGCGCGCGTTCATCCCGACGCGGTCATCGGCCCGGGAACCAGAGTCGGAGAATATTGCGTCGTCGAGCCGCAAGTCGTCATCGGCGCCGACTGCGTGCTCGAGCCATACGTGTACATCAAGCGCTGGACCACTCTCGGCGATGCGAACGAGATCTCGTCAGGCACGGTGCTCGGCACCGATCCCTTGGATAAGGCCTTTACGGGTGAGCGGAGCTACTTAAAAATCGGGAATCGCAACAAAATCCGTGAGCACTATACGATTTCGCGCGGGACGAAACCGGAATCCGCCACGGTGATCGGCTCCGGCAATTACATCATGACTTCCGGCCACATCGCTCACGACTGCACAATCGGCGACGACACTGTGATTGCAAGCTGCGTGCTTGTAGCGGGTTACGCCGAGGTGGAGAACGAGGCGTTCATCTCGGGAGGCGTCGTCGTTCACCAGCATTCGAAGGTCGGCAGACTTGCAATGATCGGCGGAAATACGCGCGTGAATCTCGACGTGCCTCCATTCTTTCTTTACTCCAGTTTCAATGTGGCGCCAAACGGGCTCAATCTCATCGGCCTGCGGCGTGCGGGCTTCACGAATGGGCAAATCACAAGGTTAAAGCTTGCCTATAAATTGCTGTATCGCTCGAACCTGAAGCTCGAAGATGCCCTGAGAAGGATTGAAAACGAAGCCGCTTCCGAAGATACACGGTATCTGGTTAACTTCATTCGAAGCAGCAAGCGCGGCATCTGCCGTGAGTAGAAAAGGCCGGCTTCCAAGTTTGGAAAGCCGGCCACACTGACCCTGTATTAGCTCTTCTTTCTCTCTTACTTGCTATCTACGTCGAACAAACAGCTTCCAAATTGTCAACGTGTTTGTGTTGTCGTCAACCGCCGCAAATCTCACCGTCCCGTCGTTCGGATTGCCGAAGCCCAGCCCGAATGCTCCACCCTGCGCTGGATCGACGGAGAGTTGCGCCACAAATTTCCCGTCTTTGGTAAACTCCACTATTTCACTCGGCTGATTCGGATCTGGATTAATGGCGTCCGAATTGGTCACCAGCAAGTGCCCGTTCGGAGCCTCCTCCATTGCCAATGCCCCATGCAGGTGAACGTTGTCTTCATAAATGATTTGCCCCTTACCTTGGTCCTGTGACGTGGTCCCCGCGTAATGAACAGCAAAAACAACGTTGTCACCGGTCGAGGCAACGAATAGTGTGTCCGTAGTTGCATCGTAAACCAAGCCGGTCGGACCGACAACAAAGGTCACAGGATCGCAGCGGTGCACATAACCCGATGCAATCTGAACGGCGTCGACCAAGCGAGGTTGGCCATTGTCAATTTCAAAATCAAGCCGCGAGACAGTTCCAGTGAGCGCATTCGACAGAAATAGCTTCGACCGGTCTCCACTCTCAAATAATGCTGAATCCCAGGGCCCGTTTATCAATTGTGAGTTCGCAAACGAAGCTATCTGCTTCCCTTGTGAATTCACCACTAGAATCTCTCCAGCAGTCGAGCGTTCGCAAGTTCCGTCGGTCGAAGGGAAGTCGCCAACGAAAATGGGGCCTTCTTTAGAAATATTCAATGCTGTAGTGAGCCCTGAATTCGCGGCGGCTTGAAAAAATAGAGTCTGGGCTCCCTTGGGCGTAATCCGCACTATCGTCGTCCCCGTCCCCTGCAGGTTGTTCAAGTTGTTGAAATTGGATACCAGAATGTCGTCGGGTTGCAGAGTGCCCTGTGGATACCCGTTGGGTACAAACGCAACACCGTAAGGATTCACGTCCTTATTCGCCGGTATCGTCGAAACCGTTGTCACGGGATTGGGTAGAATCTGCGGCGAATCATCGTCAGCCTGAGCCAGGCCTGCTGTTAGTGAAAGCGAAGTCACTCCCATAACCGCAAGCGCGCCGAGGCTAACTAGATTCTTATAATTCATGACTTCCTCCTGTTCAGGAACGAGCATAGGAAGCTTTCGAGGTGAAGTCGTGAATCGAATGTAAATAAATAGTAACTTTTGGATACGCCAACATTTCTTATGCCCGCTTACTGCTGACGTCTCATCGCCGCGCCGGATAGCTTTTGATTGGACAAATAGCAGCGCAATCTTACACTGTTTTCAGCTGATTTTCGAGCGGTCCCGCGCCTTCGGCGGGTATGCACTCATAAAACACAGGCGTGATTGAGAAGCGGCTCTGATATTTCATGGTGAGTTGCCGCAGGAATACAGGCGCCGAATTCGGAGCAACCAAATTCACTGTGCAGCCGCCAAATCCGCCCCCCGTCATCCGTGCGCCATACACGCCTTCGATTCCCATCGCCGTTTCCACCAGAAAATCGAGCTCTTCGCAACTGATCTCATAATCGTCTCGCGCGCTTTGATGCGACTCGACGAACAAGCGTCCCATTTCCTTGAGGTCCTGGCGGCGCGCCGCAGCGGCAAACGCTAGAACCCGCGCATTGTCGGTCACCACGTGCCGCGCCCTTTTGCGTGGAATAACAGGAATCTCGTTCTGGATCGATTCAAACCATTCTTCGGTCACATCGCGCAAACTCTCAACGGCGGGATCGATCTGGCGTATCGCCGCTACGGCTTCCTGGCACTCCTTCACGCGTTTCCGGTACGCAGAGCTTCCGAGCTCGTGCTTCACCATCGAGTTCACCACCAGCACTTGAATCTCCCGCGGAAGGCGAACGGCCTCGCTTTCGAGCGTTCGGCAATCGATCTGAATGGCCGAATCCTGCTGGCCGAAGATCGATGCGTACTGATCCATGATGCCGCATGGCATGCCGACAAACGACGATTCCGCGCGCTGGCAAAGCTTCGCGATCTCCAGTTTTGCCATCGGCCGCTGGCCTAGGAATGCCAGAGCGGCGGCTACCTCGAGCGAAGCCGATGAGCTCAAGCCCGCCCCCTCCGGCACCTCGCTCTCAATATAGAGACTGCATGAGGGAACGCGGTACCCATTCCGCGCCAATTCCCCCGCTACGCCCAGGACGTAGTCGCCCCAGTCTCGAGCAGGCTTCACCGAGTCAAGCCGGTTGACGGACCATTCCTTTCGTTCTCGCAGATTCGCGGAATAGACCCTCACCTCGCCATGCGCAGCGGGCGCAATCGCCGCATAACAGGCCATCTCGAGCGCCATCGGGCAAACCAGCCCCTGGTTATAATCGGTGTGCTCGCCCATCATGTTCACGCGGCCTGGCGCGCGATAACACGCTGGAATTGCGTCGGTGCTGAACTGCGCTTGAAAAGCCCTGGTTAACTCGCGCGACGTGAGAGCCAAAGCAAAGTTCCCCCAAACCCTAGCAAAACCAGACCACACCACAGATTCACATTTGTTTCCGTTAGCGGCGCGCGTGCATTCGGTTGGATTACCGAATAGATCAGTAGCACGATTCCGAGAATGGAAAACAGAATCCCTGTGGGAAGGCGAAGGTCATTCATGGCGATTACCAGAAGATCACGTTCAAGGCGATCAGAACTGCGGCGACAATTCCCGCCAAAACCAATGGCCGTTGATGCCACGGCGCGTCCGCTTCTTTAGGCACGTCCGTAACGCCATATACCAGGTTGTGCAGCTCGTGCTCCGGCTTCGGAACGGTCACCAGGCTGATGAGGATGGTCACGACAAAACAAGCGCCGAAGGCCGCGAGAGCAATAGCAAAGTTTTGGGCCATGCTCGACGGAAAGTGGTGAACAACCGCAATCCAGCCGCCTTTCGATTCTGCTTCCGTTAAGCTCAGCGTGAGAGCGCCGGCCGCAAGCCCCGTTACTAACCCCCAAAATGCGCCATTCGCCGTGGCACGCTTCCAAAACATTCCTAAAAGGAACGTGGCGAACAGGGGTGCATTCACAAACGCGAAGACGAGTTGCAGAAAATCCATGATGTTGTTAAATTTCGTAGCCACATAAGCTGTGGCTACCGAGAGGACTACGCCCACGATCGTGATGCCGCGTCCTACGTTCAAATAGTGCCGATCGGGTGCATTTCGTCGAATATAACTTTGGTAGAGATCATAGGTGAACACGGTATTGAACGCGGTGACGTTGCCTGCCATACCCGACATAAAGGAGGCCATCAGCGCGGTGAGTCCTACGCCAAGCATTCCGGAAGGGTAGAATTCGGCCATCAGAGTGGTTAAAACCTGGTCGTAATCGTAGCCGCCGCCCGGCTTTAGAGGCACGTAGTAACCGCTCGCCGAATTCAGCAATGCCAGCGCCGCGATTCCCGGAAGGATAACCACAAACGGCATGAACATCTTTGGGAAAGCCGCGATTAGCGGCGTGCGGCGCGCGCCCGACATACTGTCGGCGGCCATGGCCCGCTGGATCACCAGAAAATCGGTGCACCAGTAGCCAAACGAAAGAACGAATCCCAGTCCCGCTATCAGGCTGAACGCTTGAACGCCCATTGGATTGTCGGAGGTGTGAGCCAGGTACTTCCAGGAGTGGAGCATCACCGGCTGCAGCCGCGCATGCATGCCCGCCCAGCCTCCTGCTTTTACCGTGGCCAGTATCGCCAGCGGCGCGAACCCTAGAACAATCAGGAAGAACTGCACCACTTCGTTGTAAATCGCGCTCGTCAATCCGCCCAGAAAGGTGTAAATCAACACGATCACGGCTGAGAGCAGCACCGAGTTTGTGAAGCTCCATCCCAATACCAATTCGAACAGCAATCCCAGCGCGTACATGCTGATGCCTGAGGAAAACACCGTCATCACCGCAAACGTCAAGGCATTCAGGGCGCGCGTCTTCTCGTCAAAACGCAGCTTCAGATACTCAGGAACACTCCGTGCCCGGCTACCGTAATAAAACGGCATCATGAATACCCCGACGAACAGCATGGCCGGAACCGCGCCCAGCCAGTAGAAATGGACGGTCATGATGCCATACTTCGCGCCCGAAGCGCACATCCCGATCACTTCTTGTGCCCCCAAGTTCGCGGCAATAAACGCCAGACTCGTAATCCAGACCGGAACCGACCGGCCAGACGTGAGAAAATCCTCGCTGGTCGAAACCCTCCTCTTGACCACCCAGCCGATCCCCAAGACAAATGCGAAATAGAGCACAAGAATCAGGTAGTCGATGGGCGCGAGCGTCAAGCCGGGGACCTCGTTTGAAAACGTTTACGCGCTGGAAACGCGTCCCTCCAGCATAGCCCGGAGCCGTCGCGGCACTGGCTGAGTGTGTACTGTTGCCGGTCAAGGCAGCGACCCGAGTTTAGTCTCGCCAAAAGCTCGGATCGTATAATCTCACCCTGTGTGGCCGCAAAATTATTCGTTTGCCGGTGGCAGCTTAGCTCTATCCACGTTCGTGGCCGCCATCCCCATTCTCGCGATGCTGCTCGCGATTGGCGTGTTTCGAGTCTCGGCCTGGAAATCCTCTTTGGTGGGGCTTGCTGCGGCCTTTCTCGTGGCCATGGTCGGATACCGAATGCCGCTGCCACTGGCAGCCAGTGCTGCCGGTTACGGAGCAGCGTTCGGCATCTTTCCCATTTTCTGGATCGTGTATTGGGCTATCGTTCTGTACCGGCTTGCCATTGAAACCGGAAAGCTTGAGATTCTGAAGGATTCCATCGGCCATTTGACAACCGATCGTAGCTGCCAGGCCTTGCTGATCGCGTTCTCATTCGGCGCGTTCCTCGAAGGCGCGGCGGGCTTCGGAACGCCCGTTGCCATTGCGGCCGCGATACTCGCTGGATTGGGTTTTTCGCCGTTCTATGCGGCAGCCATCTGCCTGCTTGCCAATACCGCTCCCGTTGCTTTCGGATCGATTGGCATTCCGATGGTAACGCTGAACGCGATAACGAGCCTGCCGCTTCAAGACCTCAGCGCCAACACTGGACGGATCGTTGCGCCTATCTCAACATTCATCCCTGCGTATCTTGTGCTGGTGATGGGCGGACTTAGCGAACTTAAGCGCGTATGGATTCCGGCATTGACCTGCGGCCTCACGTTCGGCCTCGTGCAGTTTTCTGTCTCGAACCTCTCGGGACCGTATCTGACCGATATTCTGGCTTCACTCTCATCAATCATCGCGGTAGTGTTGGTGCTGCGCTTCCGCCATCCGGCGCAGACGCAATTCTCGGGCGACAAACCCGGCAAGCGCTACGGGCGGCGCGATCTCTTGTTTGCGTGGAGTCCTTACCTTCTGCTCGTTTTTTTCGTTTTGCTGTGGAGTCTAGCCCCAGTTAAGACCGTGCTGAACCGAGTTACGTTCACGTTCGCATGGCCCAGCCTGCATAACCTTGTCGTGCAAATGCCGCCCGTGGCCGCACGCGCCCATCCCTATGCCGCGATATACAAGGTCGATTGGCTCGCCGCCTCAGGAACGTCCTGCGGTCTTTCCACGCTCGCGGCTGCGATTGTGCTTAAGGTGAGCCCAACGCGTTTTTTGAAGATATGCCTCATCACCTTCCGCCACCTTCTGCCCGCGTTCGCAAGCTTCGTGTTTGTGCTGGCGCTTGCTTTCCTGATGAACTACTCGGGCGCCACTGCGACGCTTGGTCTCGCGTTCGCGCATGCCGGGAAGGCTTTCCCGTTTTTCAGCGCGCTACTCGGCTGGGTCGGCGTGTTCCTCACGGGCAGCGACACCTCGGCGAACGCGTTGTTCGGTAATCTGCAGCAGATTACAGCACTTCACCTGGGCATGAATCCTGCATTGCTAGCCTCGTCGAATTCATCAGGAGGAGTTATGGGCAAGATGATCAGCCTGCAAAGCATCGCGGTCGCCTCCGCCGCAACTGCCATGGCCACAGAAGATGAGCCGAAGTTGTTTCGATTCACGCTGAAGCACAGTTTGTTTCTCGCGTCGGTGGTGGGCCTCGTAGTTCTCTTCTATACATATGTAGCGCCGGATTGGGCGCGCTAACCCAGCAGGAAAATTTATACAAACGTAACGCGCGGCAAGAGCCGAACCCATGTTCTAATTGACACTGTGGGCAGAGTGGTCTCGTGTTTCGCTCTATCCGCAATTCCAGGAGTAATTTGAATTGAATTTGAAGGTTGCAGAACCCAATCAGGTGCGCGAGCCGTCCGACCGCTGGACCACTACTGATGCCGCTGAACTCTACGATGTCGCCAGTTGGGGCAAAGGCTATTTCTCGGTTGGCGAAAACGGCAACCTGTTTGTCCATCCGAGCAAAGATCCGCAACGCAAGATCGATTTGAAGCAACTGGTCGATACTCTCGAGTGGCGCGGTATTTCGCTGCCTATTCTGATTCGTTTCGGTGAGATTCTGAAACACCGGCTGGGCGAAATGCACCAGGCGTTCGATCTCTCGATGCGCGAGCATGGCTACCAAGGCGGCTACTGCTGTGTTTATCCGATCAAAGTCAACCAGCAGCGGCAGGTAGTCGAGGAAGTGTTTCAATTCGGTCGGCCGTTCCGGTTCGGGCTCGAAGCCGGCTCAAAGCCGGAACTCCTGGCGGTTTTGGCTGTGGCGGACAATGAAACGCCCATCATCTGTAACGGCTTCAAAGACGACGAATACATCGAGATGGTGATGTTGGCGCGGAAAATCGGCCGAAACATCACGCCCGTTGTCGAAAAATTTACTGAACTCGACCTCATTGCGAAACACGCCGAAAAAGTCGGAGTGCGGCCCCGCATAGGCGTGCGCGTTAAACTTGCAAGCCGCGGTTCGGGCCGCTGGAAGTCCTCGGGCGGTTACCGCTCGAAATTTGGGCTCACCGTCAGTGAAGCACTGAAAGCTGTTGAATTCCTGAAAGAACGGCAAATGGAGGACTGCCTCGAGCTCCTCCACTTCCACCTGGGAAGCCAAATCACCAACATCCGGCAGATTAAAGGCGCCGTGATCGAGGCGGCCCGCATCTACACCGATTTGAAGAAGGCGGGCGCCGGCCTCAAGTACATGGACGTGGGTGGCGGGCTGGGCGTCGATTACGACGGATCTCAAACGGATTTCGAGTCGAGCGTGAATTACACGCTCGAAGAATATGCAAGAGACATCGTTTATCACATTCAAAGCATCTGCGATGAAGCGGAAGTGCCTCATCCGACGATCATTACCGAAAGCGGACGCGCGGTTGCCGCCTACCATAGCGTGCTGGTTTTCAATGTTCTCGGCGTTAGCGGCTTCGGCGAGGACAACCTGCCCGATTCGGTGCCCGACGATTCGGAACAATGTTTGATCGATCTTTTCGAGACATTTCGCTCTCTGAGCAAGAAGAATCTTTTAGAGACCTATCATGACGCGCAACAGGCGCTCGATTCGGCCTTGAACCTGTTCAGCCTCGGCTATCTGTCGCTCGATCAACGCAGCCTCGCCGAAAACTTCTATTGGGCAATCTGCCGCAAGATTTTTAAATTCGCGCAAGATCTCGACTACTTTCCGGAGGAGCTGGAAGGACTCGAGGGCATGCTTGCCGACACGTATTTCTGCAATTTTTCGCTGTTTCAAAGCATGCCCGATAGCTGGGCTGTGAAGCAGCTTTTTCCCATCATGCCCATTCACCGGTTGGAAGAGCCGCCAACCCGCCATGCCGTGCTCGGCGACATCTCGTGCGATTCAGACGGCAAGGTAGACCAATTCATCGATCGGCGCGACGTGAAGAAAACTCTTGCGCTTCACGCGTTCAACGGCTCGTCTTCCTATGTTCTCGGCGCGTTTCTGGTTGGCGCGTATCAGGAGATATTGGGGGATCTCCACAATTTGTTCGGGGACACAAATGCGGTTCACGTGACGCTTGATGAAAGCGGCGATGTGGTGCTCGAGACCGTTGTTCAGGGCGACAGTGTCCGCGAAGTTCTGAACTACGTTCAATACAATGTGCAATCTCTGCTCGATCAGTTCCGGAAAGATGTCGAACGGGCAGTCCGCGAACAACGGCTGGGTTACGAAGAAGCCGGACGCCTCCTGAAATTTTACGAAGACGGTCTTCACGGATACACATACCTGGAGCAGTAAGTTGCCCGATCCGCTCAGGATCGTTCTGGTCGCTCCGCGCAATCCGCTCAATATCGGTGCTGCCGCTCGCGCCATGAGCAATTTCGGCTTCACCGATATGCGGCTTGTCAAGCCCTACACTGAGGCGTATCGCGAAGCGAAATCCGCCGTGAAATCGACTTACATCCTGAAAAATGCGCAGGTTCACGAGTCGGTGGCTGAAGCCATCGCCGATTGCACGCTTGTCGTGGGAACCACCTCGCTCGGCCACCGCGATCTGCATGTTCCGCTATACCGGCTCGAGACTGGGGGGCGCTTGATTAGCCAACACATTGAATCCGCGAAAGCGGCGCTACTATTCGGTTCCGAGAAGTTTGGGCTGTCGAACGATGACATGAGCTACTGCCATTGGCTCACCAGAATACCAGCACGGCCGGAACACGCGTCAATGAATCTGGGCCAGGCCGTCGCCGTCTGCTGCTATGAGCTGAGCCGCGAAGAAGCGGCCGCGAAATTGCCCGCCTTGGGGCCGCCAGACGTTGCACCTGCGGAAAATCTCGAACGTCTCAGTTCGGTATTGATGGATCTACTCGTTCGCAGCGGCTACGCTCAGGAGCACACGTCGGAATCGACCGAGTTGAAGATACGCCGTCTCGTGCGGCGATTGCAGATCGCGCCGCACGATAGCGAGGTTCTGCTCGGCATGCTCAGACAGGTGCTGTGGAAGCTCGGGAGCGGCTCGCAAAAGTAGTGTTTCCGATGGTATCCTGATGGCCAATGACCAAGGTGCAAGCATCGTACAAGCTCTCTCGCACGTTGGAGGATAAAGATTTCGAAACCCTGTCGAGATTGACAAGCGTTTATGGCATTTTCTTCGCTAAGATCGTTCCGTCGCTCGATAAGCTGCTGATCGAATACGATGCCTCGCGACTGAGCCCCGGCCAACTCCAGGCCGTGCTCGAGCAGCGCGGCTTGCCCATTAAAGTCGCCGTGCTGTAGCCAGACCGTCTCAATAACGGTGAGGGGCCGGGCGCTTGCCCGTGGCTCCTGGTGTTCCGTTGTATCCGAAGGCGGTTTTTTCATGCCTCATGGTGGGACGGGTTTTTGTGGCTGCCAAGCTCTTTGTCTACGAGCCTTCGCAAATTGTCCCGAAACTTACCGTTTATGGGACTGCCGGTGCCGCGGAGATGGCTGCAAAGAGTTCAGCTGCGGCATCATGCGCGACGTCGATATTGAGGCTTTTCCCCAGCCACTCGTATTTGACTCCATCGAAGGTTCCCACCTGAATTTGACGCCGATCTATACGGCTGTCTCGTCCTTCGTCAACGGCGTAGTCCTCTATGTGTTCGCCGACATTACGCATGACTGAAAGGCACGGAAGTACACCATCAAAAGCCTTCACCGCCAATACCAAGCCGGGTTTCGCCGATGACACCTTGCAGGCAAGTTCGGCAGCGCGGCGCAACCGCCGAAGCGCTACGATGAAGAACTGAAGATCAGCCCACCAGCGCATGACAAAAACGTTATCCTCCGGCTCATCTGAACGAATACGGCGACGCTGGAGCGCAACCGTAAACATAGCTTCGTTAGCCAGACTCTTAGCACGTTCCAAAGTTGCAGCGCCAGAAGGGCCAGCATTATCAGCCGCTGAGTCGACCACGTAAAAAGTCTATCGCTCTAATAAATTCAGCGCCGGTCCAACAGTCTCGCCGCGCATGGAGATCAATTTTTCTGGTGTGGCTTGATAGCAGGGAATAAAGGGGGGCGGGGAAGCGGCAAAAGCTACGTCCCGAAACTTAACCTTTGTGCCCCACGGGACGAAACTTTACCCTTTGCGGACACGCTTACTCCCGAGCGGCGTCGCCCTCTGGGATTGCGGGGCCTGGGGGATAACGCTATAATGCGCGAACACTCTCACATGAACGACAATGAAGCCATGAATGGAATTCAGTTTGTCACCGATGACAAGGGCCGCAGAGTGGCCGTGCAGATCGACCTGAAAAGATACGGGACCATCCTTGAGGACTTCTGGGACGGGCTGATTTCCGAAGCGCGGCGCAAGGAGAAAGGCATACCGCTGGAAAAGATCAAGGCGGACCTCATCAAACGCGGTCGCTTGCGTGGATAAGTATATCGTCGAGATAAAGCCTTCCGCGCGGAAGGAACTCGAAGCCCTGCCGGATAATGTGCTGTCGCGCGTGGTGCAGCTGATGGAAACGCTCGCGCAAAATCCAAGGCCCACAGGATGCAAGAAACTGAAAGGGTACAAGAATCAGTGGCGCTTGCGGGTGGGTGACTGGCGTGTGGTGTATCTGATCGACGATAAGGCCGGACTGATAAGCGTAACGCGGATCGCGCACCGGAGCGAGGTGTACGAGTAGAAACACGGGCCAGGAAAGATCAGAATTGACCTGGTCGGGCAGAGCAAATAGTCATGTGGGACAGGGCTAAATTTCTTCCTCATCGTATGGGGATGCATCGGGCTGCCTCAATAACTCACCTCGACCCACCGGTGCCTTCTCATCGATTCGTAACCGGCGTCAAGAATGCAATTCACAATGTAGCCGTCCTCATATGTTTCGCGCGGCTTTTCTCCGCTCTTGACGCATTCGACGAAATGGCGCATCTCCGCTTGGTACCCGTAAGCAAATGCTTCTTCGGGCAGCGGCCGCGTCCAGCCGAAATCGATGTCGGCTTTCTCAACTACATCGCCGGCGGATTTCGTTGAGAAGCTCACGAGCGGCGTTCCCCGTGTTACATCGGTGAAGAGGGAGCCTTCCGAACCGTGTATCTCGTTCCGTAGATCGAGGCCGCCCTTGGTCGTCCACGAGAGTTCGCAGTGCCCGATACCACCGCTCGCAAATTTCAAGACCAGCAGTGCGTTATCCTCTCCAGCAGTCTTGCCCTGGTTCAACAAGTTGGCTCCCCAAGCCATCACCTCAGTGATGCGATCTTGTTTACCGAAAAAGTAGCGGGCTGCGGCAATGCAATGGCAGCCGAGATCGTTCATCGCGCCGCCTCCGGTTTTCTCGATGTCCCAGAAATGCGGGCTATGCGGGCCACTGTGCGATTCTCTTGACCGCACCCACACCACCCGGCCTACTCCGCCTCCATCCACCATATCTTTCGCCTTCACCACGCACGGAGCAAACACTTCTGTTTCGGCATAGCCGTGCAGGGCGCCGGAGGCGGCCGCCGCATCGAACATCCGCCGCGCCTCCTCGCGATTTCTCGCCAGCGGCTTCGTACAGACCTGATTCCGCCTGGCTTTCGAAAGAGCAAGCGACACCGGAAGATGGGCGTCATTGGGCAGCGCAATCACATATAGATCAATATCGTCGCGTGATATGACCCTATCTAAATCTGCGGTTGATTCCTCGATCAACCATCGACGCGCGAATGCCTCAGCCCCTTCAGAGTTGCGCGAGTAGTTGACAACCGCTTGTTGACCATTGACGTTGGCGAGCCCTTGCATATAGAAGTCGGCCACAAACCCCGATCCAAGCATGGCTATGCGAACAGGTTTCATCGGAGGTGGTTCACTACGCTATGCCCGCTGGTACAGAAAAACGCACCTCTCGTGCCGGCTCTCGCCTCCGTCGTTCACAGTGTATTTTGTATAGTTCTTACCGCCGCCCCACAGTGAACTGGCGGCATGTTCGCCGTCCTTGCGCAGCGCGTAGAACTCAATGTCTAGCTTGGCGAGTCGGGTTTTGTCGTCGTTATAATTTCTCGACACGCGTTTGATCGCATCCATCACAGCATCTTTCGGATGCATGCCCTGCCGCATGTTTTCGACAATCGTGTGACCGCCGCAAATCCGTATGTTTTCCTCGCCGACCCCGGTCGATCCGGCCCCGCCCACATCCTGATCGACATATAATCCTGCTCCGATGATGGGAGAATCGCCGACCCGCCCGGGAATCTTCCAGGCCAGTCCGCTGGTCGTCGTAACGCCAGACATTTCGCCTTTTTCATTTAACGCGAGGCAGTTGATCGTGCCGTAGGGAGGGTGTAGCGCTTTGTCCCAGGCCCAGACGAGCGTCGCTTCGTCCGTCTGTGGAAACATCGCTTTCAAAGCCTTCAACGGCGCATCAGAAGCGCTGAGGTTCTGATCCATCGAAATCCAATTGTTAAACGCGCTCGGACTCCGGAGCGATTGTTTCCAGACCAGCCACGCCAGGCGCGATTTCTCGGTCAGAAGATCCTCTTCCTGGTATCCAAACGCTTTCGCGAATCGGAGCGCTCCTTCGCCGACAATCATCTCGTGTGTGGTGTGCTCCATCACCAGTTTCGCGATTTTGGACGGCGTCTTGATTCCGCGTATGGCCGCAACCGCGCCGCAACGCCTCGTCGGCCCGTGCATCACGCTGGCATCTAGCTCAGGCACGCCATCTTCATTGGGCAGCCCGCCGTAGCCCACCGACGTGACGTTCGGATCGAGCTCGACAATGTTCACTCCCGCTATGACCGCGTCGAGTGTGTCGGCGCCCTGGTCAACCATCTCCCGTGCTTTTTGGCACGCCGCGAGTCCGTTGGCGCTCGATATTACAATGCGCTTGCCCGTTACCCCGGTTTGGGCCATTGCCGGGGAGCCCGCTGCAACAGCAGCCGAACTTAGCATCCATTCACGCCGATTCATCATGATTTGTGGTTGTACCACAACGCGCCCGGCGCAGCCCAGCCGAACTTATTTAGAAACGGCATGAACCGAGGATGGCTCGACGAGAGCTTCCTGGGCGTTCCAGGTTCGCGGCGCAGTGTTCCTTGGCTGCCGCCCGAGGATGTGACGCGCTTCGGCTTGCGCCGATTTAGCTTCTTTCTTCAGCCCCAGTTTTTTCAAAATAACCGCCTGGCTCTCGAGCAGGTTTCCGAGGACGCTGCTGTTTGGCCCATACGTGCGCCTCGCGGAGGCAATTGCCGAATCCATCGAATGCCGCGCGTCTTCCGCCCTGCCGACCAGAAATTCGAGGGTCGCGAGGCTGGCTCGCCCCTTAATGAGGTCCGGATGGTCGGGCCCTTCGAAGATCGCCCACTTGGCCAACGCTTCCTTTTGATGGCCAAGGGCCTGATTGTACCGGCCGAGCCGGATCTCCGTTGCCGCGAGATTATTAAGTACCGCCGGCGCGAGTTCGTTGCCGCCCGTATTGCTGTTCAGTAGTTCCATAGCGTGAGTGAACCGATCGGACGATTCATTGAGCCGGCCCTCCTTCAGCAACAGCGAACCCCAGTCATTCTCGAGCTCCGCTTTCGAGAGCGCATCCGGCGGGGCTGCGCGGCTGGCTTCGACGAGAGTTACTTCGGCGCCATGCAAGTCCCCTGCGTCGAGATACGCTGTTGCCAGAGCGATCAAGAGCGGGTGTAGGCCGCTGGAGGCATCGCCGTTTCGCGCGGCGAGCGCCATGCGAAACGAACGAATCGCGTCGAGCGGCCCGCCAGCGTCGAGGGCTCGTTTTCCGTCAGAAATCGGATCCTGTGAGAAAAGCTGTACAGCCGCAAATATGAGCACGCAGGCAAGCTTCATGCCCGTATCGGACGAGTAATTTGCGCCTCTTGCTCGACGCCATCTAATGCCGTCAACAACTTGCGCTTGTTGACGCGACCTGGCGCCCTGTGACGCACCTGGCCCAACGGGAACTTAATGGCCTTTCCAAACGTTACAGAGAGTTCAGTCGTCTGAAGACGTTACAGTGACAGACATGCCGACCGCCTCTGCCGGCCCCGACGATCGTCTCGACTCGTGGAAGGAAATCGCCGCCTATTTGAAGAAGGGTGTGCGCACTGTCCAGAGGTGGGAACAGTCGAACGGGCTCCCCGTCCACCGGCTGGAGCTCGACCGGCGTGGTTCCGTGTATGCGTATAAAACCGAGCTTGACGAATGGTGGACTGGCAAGCAATCGTTTGGAACAAACGAACCCAACGACGAACTGCCCGATGTGGCAGATCTTCCAGAAGCCGCTCGCGGCGAACTTGAAAAAACGAAGCCATTTCCGCGGATCTTAGGCGCGCGCATTGGGTTAGCGGTTATCGGCATTTCCTGCGCTCTCGTTTTATTCGCCTTGTTCGCCTGGGCTGGATTCGTGCGCCTCGAAACGACGCCGGTTTCATTGAATCCAATTCCCTTGACTTCCGACGTTGGCGATGAGTTCGTTCCATCGTTTTCGCCCGATGGAGAACGCGTGGCGTACTGCGCGCGCAGCCCGAACGGGGACGACTGGCGGATATATGTCAAGTCAATCAGCACCGATTCGGTTAGGCGTTTGACGCAAGATTCGGCGAGGGAGGTCGCTCCGGCTTGGTCGCCCGACGGCGCGACGATTGCGTTCGAACGGCTTCTAGGGCCAGGCTCTTTACAGATCGTGCTAATACCTTCCAGTGGCAAAGGCTCGGAGCGGATTTTGGCAACCTTGGCGGGGGCCGATCGACTGGCGTGGTCGCCTGACAGTAAGTCGATCGTTCTCGGCGGCGGCTCGGTCAAGGACGAGTCGCGAATTATTTCGGTCAATGTGACGACGGGAACATGGCAGACAATCACGTCTCCGCCCGAGCACATGGGAGACTTCGATCCAGCCGTCGCTCCCGATTCCTCGAGCATCGTGTTTGTCCGCGATCTCGGGCCCACCTCCGAGTTGTACGAACTGAAACTTACCAAGGACTTCAAGCCTGACGGCGCGCCGAAGCAGATCACGTATCTCCACGAGGCGACGAGGACGCCTGTGTTTACACCCGGTGGGAATTCGATTGTCTTTGCTTCCGGCGTGAATGGAGAGACGGCGCCCTTGTATTTGCTTTCGAAACGAAGATCGTGGTTCAGCAGCAGCTGGGACACGCCCAAGCTACTTTGGAAGACCGACGGACACTGTTTGTTCCCCGCAGTGTCGGCGCACCACAATCGACTGGCTTTTGCATTGGTACAGCGAACGCGGATTGATACCTGGCGACTGAATGTGACGCCCGATTTACGCCCATCGGGATCTCCCGTCAGACTGATTTCGTCAACACACACCGATTACAATGCCCAATACTCGCCAGATGGGCAGCAGATCGTGTTTCATTCCACGCGTTCCGGCGATTCGGAAATCTGGCTGTCGGACGCAAACGGAGGCAATACCAAAAGGCTTACGAATTTCAAAGCCCCAATCACAGGCGCCCCGCGATGGTCGCCAGATCAGCAATGGATTGTGTTCGACTCGAACAAAGAAGGACAGTTCGAGGTGTACCGGGTACGGCCCACGGGAGGGGAACCCGAACGGCTCACATTTTCTCCGGGTGTGGATGGAGTGCCGAGCTATTCGCACGACGGCAAGTTCATTTATTTCGTTTCGGACCGAAGCGGAAAGTATCAGATCTGGAAGATGGACGCGGATGGCCGCGAGCAGAAGCAAATTACACGCAACGGCGGCTATTTGGCTTGGGAGTCGGACGACGGCCGTTATCTCGTCTATTCGCTGGCGATGGGCATGAGCCCGATCTATCGTGTACCCGTTGACGGTGGAACTGAGGAGCAGCTGTTGCCTCGGGCTCAGGAATTCAATTTCTTCCCCGTGCCCGGCGGAGTTTTGTTCTCGAAAGACATGAAGACCATTGACCTTCTGAATTTCAAGACGCGCCGCATCTCCACTCTTTTCAAGCCAGCCCAATTTTTGGAAATCGGGCTTACTGTGTCCAATGATCGCCGTCACCTGCTGTTTTCGCAGGGTAGCGGCGAGGGAAGCGATCTGATGCTGGTCGAAAATTTTCGCGAGGGATGGTAGACATCTCGGACGCGGCGATCACGCGCGACGCTTGTCCACGACACCTGACTCGCTAAAATAGCAGTTTCAATGACCAAAACCGTGTCCCCTGCCCAGCACGTGAGCGGGGCCATTAGCGTGCCCGGCGACAAATCGATTTCACATCGTTTTGCGATGCTGACCTCGATTGCTGACGGCGAATCGCGCATTCTGAATTACTCGACGGGGGCAGATTGCCGGTCTACGCTCTGCTGCATGAGCCGGCTCGGCATTCGCCACGAGTTTGGACAGCGCGACGGCCGAAAGGAGTTAATCGTTCACGGAAGAGGAACTCACGGATTGACTCCAGCTTCCGAACCGCTGGATGCGGGTAATTCCGGGTCAACTATCCGAATGCTTTCGGGCATTCTAGCGGCACAGCCGTTCACTACCACGATCTTCGGAGACGAGTCGCTGTCGCGCCGCCCGATGCGCCGCATTATGGGGCCGCTCGGAGAGATGGGCGCGGAAATCGACGCCGCAAACGGGCAATTTCCGCCATTGACGATACACGGACGCAGGCTCCGCGCAATCGAGTATCAGCCGCCTGTTGCCAGCGCACAGGTGAAAAGCTGCGTGCTGCTCGCGGGGCTTTACGCGGAAGGGGCAACAGTGGTGACGGAACCTATCCGCACCCGCGATCACACCGAGATTGCTCTTCGCGAGTTGGGCGCAGACATAAAAGTCGAACATCGCCGCATTTCTGTTCGCGGGGGTGCGTCGCTTATAGCCAAGAACCTGGTTGTACCCGGCGATATTTCATCCGCCGCCTTCTTTCTGGTCGCCGCCATGATCGTGAAAGATGCCGACCTTGTGATAGCCAACGTGGGACTGAACCCCACGCGAACTTCGCTGCTCGATTTTCTGAATTCGATTGGCGCATCGATTGAGATTCTGCAGGTGGAAAGCGTCAACGGCGAGTTGATTGGGAATCTCCGCGTCAAAAATTCGCACGCGCGGGGAGGAGAGATTTCGGGCGAGCTTTCTGCCGCGTTGATAGATGAGATTCCGGTCCTTTCAATTCTGGGAGCATTGAGCGAAAACGGACTCGTGGTGAAAGATGCCGCGGAATTGAGAGTCAAGGAAACCGATCGCATTTCAACCGTCGCCGAAAATCTCGGACGTATGGGCGCGAAAGTTGAAATAAGGCCGGA